>ONGY01000023.1:59893-65378 GCA_900317475.1 uncultured Lachnospiraceae bacterium
ATCTGTGCCGTCACTTCTCCGCGGATCGTGTCGAGATCCGTTCCCTCCGGCATTTCCGCCATGATTTTGTCCGATATTGCCGGATCGGCCGTCAGAAGGTCCGTCCAGGTCGCGCCGTTGTAATAATCCTGTGCATTCCCATTCTCATCCTTTGCAAAGGTGAGATAAATCTTCGAAACTGCCTCATAGCGGCGCGCGGGCGCAAAAACGGTCGTCGCGATGAAATACACAAGAAAACAGAGAAGGGCGCCGGCTGCCGCTGCAAGCGGGATAATCCACCAGCGTCTCCGGATCCGGAGAAAGCGGCAGCGCTCATCCAGCTCTTCATCCATATGAATTTTGTCTTTTACAGAATCCATTGTTTTCCCTCGCCGCCCGTCTTTCTGCCAGTAATGCTTTCGGACTTTTCGTCAGTCTTCCGACTTTCTTCCCTCTTTTAAGGCCGTCACCTGGTTATCAGCGACGCCCTCGGTGCTCTCCGGCTGCACGACAATCTTCAGTGTGAGAAGCATGAGTTTCAGATCGAGTCCGACCGAATAATTCTCGATATAAGTGAGGTCAAGCTTCAGCTTGTCATAGGGAGTCGTGTTGTACTTGCCGTAGATCTGCGCATATCCTGCAAGGCCCGCCTTGACACGGGTGCGGAACGCAAACTCCGGCATTTCCTCAATATACTGCCGGATGATCTCCGGACGCTCCGGACGCGGTCCGATGAAGGACATATCCCCCTTAATGATGTTGATGAGCTGCGGAAGCTCGTCAATCCGGCACTTGCGGATGAAACGTCCGAACGGGGTGATGCGGTCATCGTGCTCTTGGGCCAGCCGCGCAACTCCGTCTTTTTCCGCATCCACCTTCATGCTGCGGAATTTGATGATTTTAAACTCGCGACAATTCAGCGTGCAGCGCGTCTGCTTGTAGAAAACCGGCCCGCCGTCATAAGCTTTGACGATGATCGCCGTGATGAGGAAAATCGGCGACAGGATTCCGAGGAGAAGGACCGCGAAAACAAGGTCAATGAGACGTTTCCAGAAGCGCTGGCCGAACGTGAGCGCATATTCCTTCGTCATGTAGAGCGGCGTGTCGAAGACATGGATCTGCGTCGAGCCGCGCATCAGAACATCCGGGATTTTGGGCATGGTGTACATGCGGATATGCTCACCGTAGCACCACTTCATGAGCTGATTGCGCTCCTGCGTCGGTATATCCCAGAGGACAACCGTATTCAGACCGCTCTCCTTGATCTCCCTGTGCAGTACATCCATTCCCTCCGCGACATTCAGGCATTTGCGGATATTGTACTTCTCGGGGCGTCCCTTGAATTTCTGCAGGATATCCTCATACGGCCGGTCCCCGTAGATGAGGAGCATGTCGCGGGGCGGAAAAACTTTCCTGTAAATCCGGTCCGAGAGAATAACCCAGGCAATAGCGAGCGCACACTGAAGACCGAATGTTCTCCACATGGGCCCCATCGGAACAAGCCAGTTGCGCATCAGCGAGATCTGGAAATATGAAACGACATCCGCTGTAAACACCGCAAAAATCTGTGCGAGCACCACGTCGAAGGTTTTATTGTAGCCGACGTTGTTGCCCTCCCAGGTGTGATTGAAAAACACGAGGAGAATCAGATAGATTAACAGAATCAGTATATGTCCGTTGATGTAGAACTTCAGTTTGAGACGGACCAGCGGATAATAATCCGAAAACCATGCCCATGCATAAAGGGCTGTCTGCAGAAGCAGACCGACAAAACTCATCTGCAGAGCCAGGACTCTTTTGGCCGACTGCCACCTGGAAAGCCGGCGCGGCTCTTTTGCACCCTCCGCATTGGGTTTCGGGGACTTCGAACTCATTGAAAATACCTTCTTTTCATCAGAAACTGCATCCGTACCCGTTCAGGCTCAGAGTTTTTCCTTGATAATGTAGAGCGGACGGTTTTTCACCTCGAGGTACGTCTTCTCAAGATACTGTCCGACCGCGCCGAGGCAGAGCATCTGAATGCCGCTGACAAGAAAAATGATGCATACAAGCGACGGCCAGCCGCTCGTCGGATCACCGAATATCAGCTTGCGCACGATGGTGACAATAATCATGATAAAGGACACAAAGCAGAAAATAATGCCCGTTATGGACGCTGCCTTGAGCGGTGCCGTGGAAAATGCGGTGATGCCGTCCATGGCGTACCCGAACAGCTTCCAGAAAGACCACTTCGTCTTTCCGTGCTTGCGCTCGATGTTTTCATACTCGACCCACTTGGTCCTGAATCCGACCCAGCCGAAAATGCCCTTGGAAAAGCGATTGTACTCGGAGAGCGAGAGAATCGCGTCCACAACCTGCCGTTTCATCAGACGATAGTCGCGGGCACCGTCCACGATTTCCGTCTGCGACATCTTGTTGATAAGATGGTAGAACCGGTGTGCGAAGAACGAGCGGACCGGCGGCTCACCGGTGCGGGTGGAACGTCTCGTAGCCGCGGTATCATATCCCTGCTCCAGCCATCCGTAAAGCTCCGGAAGAAGACTCGGCGGGTCCTGCAGGTCCGCATCCATGATGGCGACATAATCGCCCTTTGCTTCCTTCATCCCGGCATACATCGCCGCTTCTTTGCCAAAATTGCGCGAAAACGAAATCAGGTGAACCCGGCTGTCCTCCGCGATCAGTTTCTTCACCTCATCAGCCGTTTTATCAGCAGAGCCGTCGTCGACGTAAATCAGCTCGTAATCAAGGTCCTTTTCCGTGAAAAAGGTCTTGTTCTTTATAAATTCGTCGTAAAAATAACGGACGTTTTCTTCCTCGTTATAGCAGGGAACAATCGCACTCAGAAGCTTCATAAAAACACCCTTTCACCCCGTCCCCACGGGCAAAGACGGGATTTCCGAACTTATACCTCGCTGAGGCAAAACGGTTTGAAAGACCTGCATCAGCAGGGCTTTCAAACTTTTACAAATCATACCATATAGAGAGCCGGCCTACTACGGGCGAAGGGCAGACTTCTGGCTCCGGAGCTTATACTGCCGCGGCGTGATGCCCTTGAGCTTCCGGAATGTCTTGATGAGATGCGAGCTGTCGGCAAATCCGGTTTCCTGGGAAATATACGCAAGATCACAGTCCGTGAAGAGAAGGAGTTCTTCCGCCTTGCTGATGCGGATATGCTCAATATATTCCTTGCAGGAGCGTCCGTAGAGGCTGTGAAAGCTCTTCGCGAAATAGGAATAGCTCATATTGCAGAGCCCGGCGAGCTGCTCGACGCGAAGGTCCTCCCCGACATGCTCATCGATGTAGGCCGTAATGTTGTGGATGGAAATGTCGCTCGTATCCTTCGCGATGGCCGAGTCCAAATCGGCGCCCATCGCGCGCCATATCCGCAGGACCTTGATCATCAGGAGCGTAAGGTAGCTCCGTGCCATGACGTCGCATCCGTAATTCATCGCAAGCAGCTCATCATAGATGCGCCGGATGTGCTCTCCGAAATGATAGGAGCGGATTCTCTCCTCATCGAGCTTCATCGGTGCATTCGGATCGCCCGCCGCATGACGCAGGATAACGCCAAGCTTCGGGACATAACTGTTTTCTCCGGCCAGAACACAGTTCACGTCAAATTTTGTGAAGATGTACGTCGTGTGGGCTGTCGTGACCGGAAGAATCGAGTGAATTGTTTCCGGCCGGATCATAATGAGATCTCCCTTGCCGACGGTATAATTGCGGCCGTCGTTCTCCACGAGGACTGCTCCCTCCTCCACATAAATAATTTCCATATAGTAATGCCAGTGCGGCGCCACAGGGAGATAGTCATCCGTCTCCGAATCATAAATACCGGCTTCAATCGGCCGGTTCAGAACATCCGATCCTTCAAGAAGGCCCCGGCTGATGCTGATTCCTTCCTTTTCTGTCATTCCAATACCCCGCTGCTGAGGCAGACTCCGCGGATGCGGCTTTGCCGAATACGGCATCTCCCGATGCCTTTGGCACCAGGGTGCGTCCGCTGTGCACACGCCTGCCTCCCGGCATGTTTTTACAATCCGGACCTGCCGTCATGATAGATTTCAATGAAATAGTAACATATTTATACCATTCAGAGACAAAATCCGCGGATGCGGTATACTTTACTCTGACTGTGAACGGTGCGGGCGTGGTCTCATTTTATACAATCCCGGTTCACACGATCCAAGATTGATGAAAATTTTTAAAACCGGACAAAAGAATACAGGAAGAAGGCATCTCCGTATTCCGCTTTCGATAAAAGCCTTGCTGCTTTTTGCGGCGCTCATTCTGTTTCTCAATATCCTTGCCTGGAACTCGGTGCGTTTTGACGACTGGTATCTTGCAAGCGTCTTCCCGATCTGGGTGGGAACATACGGGAGGCTTTCGGGACTTGCCGCTTTCTCGGTCGGCGAGGTGCTGATCGTTATTGCAGTCATCTGGGTTCTTCTCATCATCCCCGTGCTTTTTATTAAGAAAATCCGGCGGAAATTTCTCATCGTGACGGCATGGACCATTGCCGTCGTTCTGCTGATTTTCACGCTGAACTGCTTCATCGTCTACCATGCGCACGGATATCCGAAGCCGGAGCTGTCCGCGGAAGAAAGAGAACAGCGGTACAGTGCGGAGAATCTTGCATCGCTGCGCGATTATATCGTGGAACAGTGCAACACGCTTGCGGAGAGCGTCCCGCGCGATGATAACGGAACCGTCGTTTTCGAAGGCACCGATTACACGGGCAGCGGCCGCGTCTCTTTCGAAGTGCGCGATGAGATCGCACAGGAGTCCATCCGGTGCATGCAGCGTCTTTCGGCGGATTTTCCGCTGCTCTCCGGATACTATCCGAAGCCGAAGGGGATGTTCTTCTCTGATCTCTGCAGCCAGATGAACATGCGCGGATATTACTTTCCGTTCTCGATGGAGGCAAATTATAATACAAACATGACGGTCCTGAATTATCCCTCGTGCATGACGCATGAGCTGGCTCATCTCAAGGGTTATATGCTCGAGGACGACTGCAGCATGCTCGCCTTTCTTGCCTGTCTGCGGTCGGATGACCGGGCTTTCCGGTACAGCGGCTATTTAAGCGTCCTCAACTACGTCGACAATGATTTTTATGCATCGATCGGGAAGGACCGCGATGAGTATGACAGCCATGTCGCCATCTCTGATCTCGTCCGGAGCGACAATACATTTCTCGTCCCGGATGAAAAAGACAGGATCGAGGAAGAGTCCCCGCTCGACACAGAGAAAGTCACACAGGCGACAAAAACCGTCTCCGATGAATCCATGAAGGCGAACGGAGTAAAGACGGGCTGGAACAGCTATAATGAAGTTGTGAAGCTCCTTCTTGACTGGTATGCAGACGGCGGCACAGAAGGCCGTACAGCAGGGGCGGATTCCTGAAATTCGGCAAAACCGCATCCGCGGTTTTGCCTCAGCGAGGTATATGTTTGAAAGCCCTGCTGATGCAGGTCTTTCAAACCGCAGCATCGGTGCTGTCGCA
>ONGY01000023.1:65431-72166 GCA_900317475.1 uncultured Lachnospiraceae bacterium
CATGAAAATAAAAATGGACTACGATCTTTCCGACGAAACAGATCTTTCCGTTCAGGCAGCGGCGTATATAAAGAAAAAGGAAGGCCGCTTCTTCAAGGCTGGCGGACTCTGGATTTACGACAACGAGGTGGACCGCGTCGAAGGGAGTTTTGAGGACGGGGACATCCTGTCCGTGCGGGACTTCGATGGATATTTTCTCGGATACGGCTTCATCAACCGCCGCTCCACGATCCGCATCCGCATGCTCTCAAGACATGAAGACGAAAAAATCACAGATGCATTTCTGGCTTCCCGCGTGCGCGACGCGTGGGAATATCGGAAGAAAGTCATCGACA
The DNA here is from genome assembly GCA_900317475.1 of uncultured Lachnospiraceae bacterium. GTDB lineage: Bacteria > Bacillota > Clostridia > Lachnospirales > Lachnospiraceae > CAG-791. The sequence continues at coordinate 65,767 of ONGY01000023.1, forward strand.
CCGAAGCCTGCCGGGTCATCTTCGGCGAGGCGGATTTTCTGCCCGGCATCACGATCGACAAATACAGCGATGTGCTTGTCATTGAATCACTCGCGCTCGGCACAGACCGGCTCAAGGGGCTTATTCTCGAGGCGCTCGTTAAAGTGCTTGCGGAGGACGGGATCAATGTCCGCGGCATCTATGAGCGGAGTGACGCAAAGGTCCGCGAGAAGGAAGGACTCGAGCGGACGAAGGGATTCCTCTCCGAACCGTTCGATACCAACGTCCTCATCACGGAAAACGGAATCCGCTATTATGTCGACGTGGAAAACGGCCAGAAGACCGGCTTCTTCCTCGATCAGAAGGAGAACCGCCGGGCCATCCGCAGACTCTGCCCCGGCGCAGATGTCCTTGACTGCTTCACGCACACCGGCTCCTTCGGTCTCAACGCCGCACAGGCGGGAGCAGAGCACGTGCTCTCGGTCGACTCCTCCGATACTGCCATCGATCAGGCGCGCAAAAACGCGGAACTCAACGGTCTGGAAGGGCGCATCGAATACCTCTGTGCAGACGTTTTTGAACTTCTCCCGCAGCTCGAATCACAGGGAAAGAAGTACGACGTCGTCATTCTCGACCCGCCCGCTTTTACCAAGTCCAGGGCTTCCGTCAAGGCGGCAGTCCGCGGTTACCGCGAGATCAATCTCCGCGGTATGAAGCTTGTAAAGGACGGCGGTTTCCTCGTCACCTGCTCCTGCTCTCATTTCATGGATCCGGAGCTTTTCGCGAAAACAATTGATGAGGCCGCCCGCGATTCGCACGTGCGGCTCCGCCAGGTGGAATTCCGCACCCAGGCACCGGACCACCCGATTCTCTGGAACTCCGAGGAGTCGTACTATCTCAAATTTTACATCTTCCAGGTCTGCAGGGATAAATGAGTCCGCTGGCAGGATGAGCCTGTTGGAAAAATGGGCCTGCTGGCAGAAATGGGTCCGCTGGCAGGATGGGCCTGCAGGCAGAATGCATCTGCGCTGCAGGCTTTTTTCACTGCGGACTTACTGTTCGTATACACTTTCGCCGAGCCGCAGGTTCGGCATGGCATTGAGATCATAACCGCTGCGGCGGCCCTTCAGAAATTCGTAATAGGCCGCGCAGCCGATCATGGCCGCATTGTCTGTGCACAGAATCGGCGGCGGGCAGTAGAAGGAAAGTCCCCGCTTCTCACATGCCTCTTTCATCTGCGCGCGCAGTGCGCTGTTGGAGGCGACTCCGCCTGCCAGCGCGAATTTCGTGATCTTCTTTCCGGCCAGCGTTCTCCTCAGCAGATCGGCCGTGGACTCCCCATTTGCATTCACATTGCCGTCGCGGCGGTCCGAGGCTGTTCCGCCGGCACTTGCCATCTTACCCACGGCTCCCGAATCCGCCGTCTTATCGATCGGCTTGCGCATCGGGCCATCCGGAATTCCGTCAAAATTTCCGTTATTGATATTCTCCACGGCCGCCATGGCGTGGCCTACCAGAACATCGACGACCGCCTGCTGGAACGAGGCCGCGACATCGTTCACATTGATCTTCTCGCCCTTCATGTCCATCCGGTTGAGGTAGTTCAGTACCGATGACTTGATGCCGCTGAAGGTGAAATCATACTCGCTTCCGGCGACCTTGCCGCGCGGGAATTCGATCGCGTGCGGATTTCCCTCCTTTGCAGCCTTGTCGATCTTCGGTCCTCCCGGATATCCGAGTCCGATGGCGCGGGCAACCTTGTCGAATGCCTCACCCGCCGCATCATCGCGCGTGCGGCCGAGAATCACGTATTCGCCGTAATCGCGAACCAGCACAAGGTGCGTGTGCCCGCCGCTGACCACAAGGCAGATAAAGGGCGGTGTAAGCTCCGGGGCTGCGATGAAATTCGCACTGATATGCCCCTCGATGTGATGCACGCCGATCAGCGTTTTCCCTGTCCCGAAGGCGAGCCCCTTCGCCGCGGAAACACCGATCAGAAGTGCGCCGACCAATCCCGGCCCGCACGTCACCGCGATCGCGTCGAGATCGTCAAAACTCTTTCCCGCCGTTTCCATTGCGGCGCGGATGACCTGATTGATGCGCTCTGTGTGCTTCCTTGAGGCAATTTCCGGCACAACTCCGCCGTACAGTGTGTGAATGTCAATCTGTGAGCTGATTTCATTGGACAGCACCTTCCGGCCGTTCACAACGACCGCGGCCGCTGTCTCATCGCAGCTCGATTCGATTCCAAGAATCGTTATATCCTTCTTCTGATCCATTTCTATGCCTCGCCACGGAACATCAGTCCTCTTCAAACATCAGATCCGTGCTTCGTCCGTCCTTCGCCGCAATCGTGTTCGGAAAAATCTTCTTTGTTTCCGGAAGAAAATCCTCCGGTCTCACAAGCGCGGGACTGTAATGCGTGAGCCACAGCTCCTTTACGCCGCCCGCATCTCTCGCAAGCTTCGCGGCTTCTGCGAAGATCATATGCTTATGTTCCTTTGCCTTGCTCAGTTTGTCCGTCTCTCCATACATACCCTCGCAGATGAAAAGATCCGAATCTGCCGCATTCCTGCGGATTGCATCGCAGGGACGCGTGTCCGTGGTATACGTGATCTTGAGACCGCGGCGCGCAGGCCCCAGCACCATGTCGGGCGTGAGAATACGGCCCCCGGCTTCTTCCTCTGTATCTGCTGTCTGTGCCGCAGCCTCTCCCTCCGCGGTATTTTCCGCTCCGGATGCCCCCGGCGCTTCCTTCTGCAGAGCCCGCTTTTCTTCAAACGCCGCCTTTTCTTCATCCGTCAGCGCGGTTCCGTCCGCTTCGCGGATGTACTGGCCCTTCTGCAGAAGACTCCAGTATTTCTGGGGGATTGCAAGCTTTATTGCTTTTCCGGCGTCAAAACGCCCCGCGCGGTCGAGCTTCAGGGAATATCCATAGCAGGTGACGTTATGATTGACCCGGAATGCCGTCAGGTGAAGATCGCGGAACGATGCAGAGTCTTCCGGCCGGACCTTCGCAAACTCCGGAAGATCCGTGAAACGGATCTGCTCCTCCGCGTCGGAAAGTTCATGGAATACAATTTCAAACGGAAGTTCCGGTGCGATGACGCGGAGCGAATTCACCACGCGGGCAAGACCTTTCGGCCCGATGAGAAGCAGGGGCGTCTCACGCTCTGCATTGCCCATCGAGAGAAGAAGCCCCGGCAGGCCGCTGATGTGATCCGCGTGAAAATGCGTGAAGCAGATGACATCAATCGGCTTCGGACTCCAGCCCTTCTTCTTCATCGCGATCTGCGTGCCTTCGCCCGCATCGATCAGAATACTCATTCCATTGTAACGGACCATGAGCGATGTCAGCCACCGATACGGCAGCGGCATCATTCCTCCGGTCCCAAGGAGGCATGTTTCAAGCATGTGAATTTTCCTTATCGTCAAAACGCAGCCACTGGATGAGGGCATCCTCTGTCGGCTTTGCGTAAAAATTCGGCCGGACTCCTTCTGTAACAAAGCCGAGCCCGGCATAGAGAGTTTTGGCGGGCTCATTGCCCGCGCGGACCTCAAGAGTGAATTCCTCTATTCCTTCCTCTCTGGACTCTTCAATCATCGTGAGAAGAAGGCGCCTTGCAATGTGCTGCCCGCGGCAGCACGGCCGCACCGCGACATTGGAGATCTGTCCCTCGCCTGCTACCTTGCGGATGCCGCAGATTCCGAGGATTTCTGTTCCGCCGTCCTGCTGCTCTCCGGCCGCCTGTGTATCCGGAACTGCTTCGGCCACATAATAGGCTGCATACGGCAGAAGCAGCGTCTCATTATAGTCCGCCTCTGTCCATGGTTCCGAGAAGCAGATCCTCTCGATTTCAACCGCCTGCGGAATATCCTTTTTCACCATGCGGCGAATCTGAATTTTCATTTTCTCCGCCTTCTTTTATTCTCTGTGAATCGTCTGTGAAGTATCGATTCCCGCGGCCCGCTCCCGCTCTGCCTGGGACAGACGGAGATATTCCGGCCGGAACGCATCCGCATCCACGAAGCACTGATCTCCCCGCTCTCTCCAGTACTGCATCGCAAGCGCCGCAACTGTGCCTGCCCGCTGCCTTGAAAGATGGGACGGCGCAAAGGTGTACGGGACCCTCATGAGCTCGGCGATTCTGTCCCGATAAACCGGAACACCATCGCCGAGAAAAATCACCTGTTTCCCAAGACTGTTCAACTCCGACGCAATCTTTTCTATTTCCACGACGCACTGCTCATGAAGAACCGCGAAACGTTCCGTGTCCTCCTCAAAGCAGTAAATTCCCGTGTAGACCTGGCTCCGCCTTGCATCCATGATGGGGCAGATGACCCTGCCGCTGCCGGTTCCATACAGGTTATATGCGATTGCGTCGACGGTCGGCACGGGGATCAGAGGCTTTCCCAGTGCAAGTCCCAGTCCCTTGGCCGTGGCAGTGCCGATCCGGACGCCCGTGAAGGAACCGGGTCCCTTCGTGAGCGCGACTGCGTCCACCGTCTTAAGGTCCAGTTCTACCATCTTACTGACCTCGTCCATCATCGGAACAAGGCTCTGAGAATGCGTCTTCTTATACAGAATATTATAATCGGCGACCAGCACATCGCCGTCCATCACCGCCGCACCGCAGACCGGTCCGGAGGCCTCAATTGCAAATATTTTCATTGTCCCTGCCGCTCCGTGACTGTAATTTTTCTCGCATCAGGTCCTTTGTCCAGCTGCTTTTCAATCGTGACGACTTTCCTGTGCTCCGGAAGGATCTCTTCCACAATATTTGCCCACTCGATCAGGCAGACACCCTGTCCATAGAGATAGTCATCAAATCCCACTTCAAACATTTCTTCCGGATCTTCGATCCGGTAGACATCAAAATGATACAGCGGAATCCGCCCATCCTCATAGATCTGCAGAATCGTGAATGTAGGGGAATTCACCGGCTCTGCAACTCCGAGGCCCGCCGCAAACCCCTGCGTGAAAACTGTTTTTCCGACGCCGAGATCTCCGATCAGCGCAATCACCTCGCCGGGCCCCGCCTTCTCGCCCATCGCGTACCCGACCTTATAGGTCTCTTCTGCACTGTTTGTTTCATATATGTCCATGTGATTTCAAACCTTTCCCGTTCTGCCGCGCCAAAACACATGCGGCCGGTTGCCGCGCTGCTCCCCTGCAGTCTGCGGGAATAAAAAACAGTCTCCATCCTCTGCCGGCTTCAAAACCGGCGGGTGATGGAGACTGCATGCAGCGGGCGGGTAAGTTTTCGCGGCGCCCTGCTTCTATCCTGGTGCCAATCAGCAGGAAAGCCTTCCTCAGTTCCTGCCATGAAGCAGCGGGCTTACTTTCTTATAGATCAGGAAAGTAACCAGCACATCGATCATGCCCTTCACAAACGTAAACGGCATATTGAAGACAAGCAGACTCTGCAGAATGCTCTTCATCGACGGAATGATTGCCTGGTACATGGCAAGAATCGTTTCCTCCGGCATGAACTGATAGTAGAAGGGGTACGTGATGAAATAGTTGGAAGGAACAGAGAACAGTGCCATGGAAACGGCTCCCGCGATCGATCCGATGACTGCGCGCTTCTTCGTCTTGTTTTTCCCGTAAACCGCCCCGGCAACACCGGCAAATACGGCGCCGAGCATAAAGTTGCAGAGCTCACCGACTCCGAATGATCCCGAAATGAATACATGCAGAAGATTCTTGATGAGTTCAATCAGAATCCCGCAGACCGGGCCCATCGCAAATGCACCGATCAGCGCCGGAAGATCCGAGAAATCAAATTTCACAAAACTCGGAATCAGCATCGGAACAGGGATTTCGATCAGCATCAGAAGGAATGCAATCGCACTCAGTACACCGGTAACCGCTATGTAACGGACATTGTCTTTTCTGCCGGTTCTGTGCTTTCCGGTCACTGCTGTTCCCGCAGTATTCATCATTGCCGGATTCTGTATCGTTTCTTTTTCCATGAGTTTCCTCCTTCGGGCATTGCCCATTCCGGAAAGCGCAGCAGGCTTTCCGCAGCCGTCTTCAAGGATGAAACGTGTTTTCTCGAAGGGATGCGCTTTGCTTCTGCCGTCATCTCGTGCCCCGCACCCGATGACAGGCGTCCGCATTAATGCTTCTGCCGTCATCTCGTGCCCCGCACCCGATGACAGGCGTCCGCATTAAATCGAGTAGGGCAGATTATATCTGCCCTACTCGATAAGGCGGCTCCGCCATCATCTCGTGCTCCGCACTCGATGATGAGCGGTCGCCAGGAGCCATGATTTGCAAGTAAACTTGCATCATGGCTTCTGGCTCGTCGCCTTCACAAAAAAACCCTGAATCTTTACGATTCAGGGTTTGACATCGATCCAATACATCTGCACTTACATGCAGAGACCACGCCATCTTCTTTCATCCAGACTTTAC
>ONGY01000057.1 GCA_900317475.1 uncultured Lachnospiraceae bacterium
GGGCACCTGTATGCACATGGTCTTCCGCAAGTACCATGAGAAGGAAGCAGATGACAACAGCGTTGATGCCAGCGCAAAGGAAGAAAAAACGGGCAGCAGCCTGTAAAAGAAAGCAGAGAGAACTATGCCGAACAAGAAGAAAATCCTGATTATTGAAGATGAAGAAGCAATTGCGGACCTCGAGAAAGATTACCTGGAGCTTTCGGATTTTGATGTCACGATCAAAGCGGACGGAGAGAGCGGTCTTGAGGAGGCCCTCGGGCACGATTACGACCTTATCATCCTTGACCTCATGCTGCCGGGACTTGACGGTTTTGAAGTGTGCAAGCGCATCCGGGAGAAGAAGAACATTCCGATTCTCATGGTTTCCGCCCGCAAGGATGACATCGATAAAATCCGCGGTCTCGGCATCGGCGCGGACGATTATATGACCAAGCCGTTCAGCCCGAGTGAACTTGTCGCCAGAGTCAAGGCACATCTGGCCCGGTACGACCGCCTCGTCGGCTCGGGTCAGCCGAACAATGATGTCATCGAGATCCGCGGTCTCAAGATCGACAAAACGGCAAGGCGGGTTTTTGTCGACGGCGTCGAGAAGCAGTTCACGACAAAGGAATTTGATCTTCTCACCTTCCTCGCCGAGCACCCGAATCACGTTTACTCCAAAGACGAGCTTTTCCGCGAGATCTGGAACATGGATTCCATCGGCGACATTGCGACGGTAACAGTACACATCAAGAAAATCCGCGAGAAAATCGAGTACGATACCTCGAAGCCGCAGTATATCGAGACCATCTGGGGCGTCGGCTACCGCTTCAAGGTGTGAGTGCCTCCGGTGAACTTCAGAGATACTGTAAAAATATGAACGGTGCATAACCGGAGCGTTTCCAAACGATTTCCGAATCTGCCGGAACAATCCCGGCATATGCCGCAGACCCTTCCGGAATAATTCCGGAACACTTCAGGAGAGTTTTTCATGAATTTCACACTGGACTGGAACGAATATAAGAAAAGAGCCCGCGCGCTTGTCGCAAGCGGCTGTGTGCTGCTGAAAAATGACCGTCAGGCGCTGCCGCTGCATCCGGGAGAGACGGTTTCCGTTTTCGGCCGTATTCAGCTTGATTATTTTGAATATAAATCGGGAACCGGTTCGGGCGGACTTGTCAATGCGCCGTACGCGGTGAGCGTGACAGAGGGCCTGGAAAATTCGGGCATAAAGATCAACAAAGAACTGCTCCGCCTTTACGAGGATTTTGAGAAGGAGCACCCTTTTGACAAAGGCATTGGCTGGGCGAAGGAGCCGTATTGTCAGACGGAGATGCCGCTCACAGAAGAGATCGTCAGAAAGGCAGCAGGCACGTCCGATGCCGCAATTGTCATCATCGGCCGTTCTTCCGGTGAGGACAAGGATGCCGCGCCGGAAAAGGGAAGCTACTATCTGACGGATGAGGAGAGAAGTATGCTCTCACTCGTCTGCAGCCGCTTCAGGAGGACGGCAGTCCTGCTGAATACAGGCGCTATCATGGACATGAGCTGGGTATCTGAGTTTGATCCGGCGGCCGTCATGTATATCTGGCAGGGCGGAAGCGAGGGCGGAAACGGTGTCGCGGATGTTCTCACCGGAAAAACATCTCCTTCGGGAAAACTCGCTGACACCATTGCGAAAAAGCTTGAGGATTACCCGTCGATTGCTCATTTTGGGGACCCGGAGGAAAACATCTACGCCGAGGACATTTTCGTCGGCTATCGTTATTTTGAGACCTTTGACAGGGATGCGGTTCTTTATCCCTTCGGATTCGGCCTTTCCTACACGAGTTTTGACGTACGGGTGACCCGTTTTACCGCAAACGGCAAGGAAATCCGCGTCGATGCGGAAGTCATGAACATGGGGGACTGCCCCGGCCGCGAGGTCGTGCAGCTCTATTTCTGCCCTCCGCAGGGAAAACTCGGCAAGGCAGGAAGAAACCTTGTCCGCTTCGCCAAAACACGTGAGCTTTCGCCGGCTGAGAAACAGACAGTTTCTCTGCTTTTCTCGGTGGAAGAGATGGCTTCGTACGATGACGGCGGGGTTACGGGCCATAAATCGGCATGGGTTCTCGAGCCCGGCGATTATCTCATTTACTGCGGAACCGACGTCCGCTCTGCAAAGTTTGCGGGAAGCTTCTCCGTGCCGGAACTGAAGGTGACAGAGCAGCTCGAAGAGGCACTTGCGCCCGTGAAGGCATTTAAGCGCATGTCGTCAAACGGAAGCAGGCCGGCGCTGGAAGATGCGCCTCTCCGTACCGTTGATCCGACAAAACGCATGCTTGATGAAAGAAAGGATGCGGAGCCGTGCCGGGGCAGCCAGGGCCTTACGCTTGCCGACGTCCGGGACGGAAAAGTGAAGATGGATACCTTTCTTTCGCAGCTTTCCGATGAGGACCTCATCTGCCTCTCGAGAGGCGAAGGAATGTGTTCGCCCAAGGTGACGGCCGGAATCGCCGGTGCTTTCGGCGGTGTCACGGATTCGCTGAAGAGTTTTGGCATTCCTGTCGCGGGCTGCTCGGACGGTCCGTCCGGAATCCGCATGGACAGCGGCGCGATGGCAATGAGCAATCCGAGCGGAACCCTCATCGCCTGCTCTTTTGATACCTTTGCAGTCGCGCAGCTTTATGAATATCAGGGAAAGGAGCTTCGGCTCAACAAGATTGATATGCTCCTCGGGCCCGGCATGAATATTCACCGCTGCCCGTTAAACGGAAGGAACTTTGAGTATTTCAGTGAGGATCCATACCTCACCGGAACCATGGCCAGTGCCGAGCTCACTGCGATGCACCGCTCCGGCGTGACCGGTGTCATCAAGCACTTTGCCTGCAACAATCAGGAGAAAGGGCGCAACACGGCGAATGCCGTAGTCTCCGAGCGGGCGCTCCGCGAGATTTATCTCAAGGGCTTTGAGATCGCCGTGAAGAAGGGCGGCGCCTATGCCATCATGTCGACTTATGGGCCGGTCAATGGCTGCTGGACCGCGGGAAACATCGATCTGTGCACGGTCATCCTCCGGAAGCAGTGGCATTTTTCCGGTATTGTCATGACCGACTGGAGTGCGATGATCAGTGATGATCAGAAAGAACCGGACCGGAAGAATGTATCGGCCATGATCCGGGCACAGAATGACATCTATATGGTCAATGACGATGCGGCCTCGAACTCGCGCGGAGATGACGCGGAGAAGGCACTGAAGTCAGGAAAAATCACGCGCGGCGATCTTCTCCGGAACGCGAAGAACATCCTCGGAGTCGTGATGGAAAGTCCGGCGATGGAATTCTTCACCGGAGTGAAAGACGAGATCCGGCAGATCGACAGGCCGACGATCCATGGCATGAATCAGATCTTCCAGCCGGACGTTTCTGTCGGGAAGGAAGGAGCCGTGGACCTTGATATTGAAGGCTTTAGGACCGAAGCCGGAAGCGCCGATATTTATGCGGTCCATGCCGGCGTGCCGGGCGATTATACGATCACCATGTATGTGAGCTCGGATCTTGCGGAGAACGCACAGATCAACATGACGCTGTCTTCGGGCGGCACCGTGAAGGGCAGTTTCACGCTGTTCGGTACAGGCGGAAAGACAGTGGAGAAAGAGCTTCCGCTTGATGCATATGTAACCCAGGATCCCTTTATCTGCTTCTATTTTGCCCAGTCCGGCATGAAAGTGGACCGCATCACCATTGAATATGCGGGTGAACGCGGGTTTCGGCCCGAGCTCGAAAGACGGAAGGACAAGGAAAAATAAGAGGCACAGATCCTTAAGACACGGAACGGAGACATTGCAGTGATCACAGACAGTACAGCGGTCCCTTAAATCGAAAAAGAGATATTCAAAAGAGAGAACTGCAGGAATCCCGGCGGGAAAGCGTTTTTACGTGCATCGTACAGACGCTTCCGAGCCGGGATTCTTTGTTATTGTGATTGTGCACAAATTACAGACGACAAAATTATAATTAGTTCACAAACTTATCTATCGTTATTGCATTCTAAAAAGTGCGATGCTATATTCTAGATAACGGAAACGTTACCGGGATCAATACCGATAACAATACCGGAAACATTTCCGGTATAGCACAGAATCTTGTGGAGGAACGGTTTTGTTTCCGCAATATGCTGACAAAGGTAGTAATTCGCTGTAGAAATCAGCAAAAGGAGAGGAATCAATGAAGAAACAAGTTATTGGCACAGTTCTCAGTGCGACGATGGTTGCAGCGCTGGTAGCCGGCTGCGGCAGCTCGTCCACCACAACTTCCACTGCATCCGAAACCGCTTCAACGGAAGCAGCTTCATCGGAAGCAGCAACTTCCGAAGCTGCAAGCTCAGAAGCGGCAACCTCTGAGGCAGCTTCTGACGCATCCACGACAGATGCAGAAATCTCTAATGCAAGAGTTTATCTTCTGAACTTCAAGCCTGAGACGGATGAAGCGTGGCAGGATCTGGCATCTACCTACAACGGACTCGGCGGAAATGTTACCGTTCTTACCGCAGCTGACGGTCAGTATGCTACAACGCTTCAGTCCGAGATGGCAAAGAGCGAAGCTCCGACCATCTTCAACATCGGCTCTTCCACCGATGCTGCAACCTGGGATGATTACACCTACGATCTCAAGGATTCCGAGATCTACAAGCACCTGACCGACAAGAGCCTTGCAGTCGAGTACAACGGAAAGGTTGCCGGCGTTGCAAACTGCTATGAGTGCTACGGCATCATCTACAACAAGACGATCCTCGAGGATTACTGCTCGATGGACAACGCCGTTGTCTCCTCGATCGATGACATCAAGGATTTTGATACCCTGAAGAAGGTTGCGGATGACATCAACAGCCGCATCGATGAGATCAATGAGCAGTTCGGAACCAGCCTCACCGAAGCATTTGCTTCCGCAGGTCTTGACGATGGTTCTTCCTGGAGATTCTCCGGACACCTTGCAAATATGCCTCTGTACTACGAGTTCAAGGATGACGGCGTAGAGGATCCTACACAGGGCGAAGCTACTATCAAGGGAACCTACCTCGACAACTACAAGGCTGTATGGGATATGTACGTACAGGATTCTGCAGCTGATCCGGCAACCCTTGCATCTGGTTCTTACAACGCTGAGGAAGAGCTTGGCATGGGCGAAGCAGTCTTCTATCAGAACGGCGACTGGGAATATGCAGCCCTCACCAATGCTGACAACGGCTATGAAGTTACTGCAGATGATCTCGATATGATGCCGATCTACTTCGGTGTGGATGATGCAAACGAAGGCCTCTGCGTCGGCACTGAGAACCACTGGGCAGTCAACAGCAAGGCATCCCAGGATGAGATCGATGCTTCCCTTGCATTCCTTAACTGGGTTATCACTTCGGATGAAGGCCGCAACGCTATGACGAACACCATGGCTCTGTCCTGCCCGTTCGATACATTCACCGGCGACTACGCACCGTCCAACCCGTTCTCTGCAAAGGCTAACACGCTGGCAACCGAGGGCAAGACCTCTGTTGCATGGGCATTCAACGCAACCCCGAACGTAGATGACTGGCGCGCTGATGTTGTCTCTGCTCTGACGGCTTATACCGATGGCTCAGGCGACTGGGATGCAGTCAAGACCGCATTCGTCGATGGCTGGAATGATCAGTGGAAGCTTGCTCATGCTGACGACGGATCGGAACAGTAACCTTTCGGATAAGCGTCAAAACAAATTCTCCCGGGGATAATGATCCATCCGGAGCTCCCGGCCGGCGATTCACTTCACCGGCCGGACATACGGAAAACGAAAGCAATACAATTCCATTCATGCAATACCTGCTGGTGGCACACAGCAGCTGGTTACAAAGTTCTGAGCGGGTGGGTGCTTCATAGCCATCCGCTTTTTTTATAGGCGCTCCCCTGGAGACGCCGGCGATCCACCGGGTTGCCAGCAACCCTCACAAGGGCGCGCAAGGGGGCAAAGTCATCATGGAGAAAACTGTTAAGAAATACTGGTGGCTCTTCGTGCTGCCGACCATGGCAGCATTCGTCATCGGCTTCATCGTTCCGTTTGTTTACGGTGTTTTCCTTTCATTCTGCAAATTCACAACCGTCACCGACTGGAAATGGGTGGGACTTCAGAATTACACGAAAATCTTCGTCGTCAACGGCAAGGTTGATACGACCTTCCTTCATTCCCTCTGGTACACGACACTCTTCACGGTCGTAACCATGCTGATCATCAATGTCGTTGCCTTTGCAATCGCAATGGCACTGACCAAGGGACTTAAGGGAACAAATTTCTTCCGCACCTGCTTCTTCCTTCCCAACCTGATCGGCGGCATTGTTCTTTCCTATATCTGGCTGATGATCTTCAACAGTGTTCTTGCGAACTACTCCAAGACCATCGTTTCGACACAGTGGTATGCATTCTGGGGCCTCGTTGCCGTGGTCTGCTGGCAGCAGATCGGATATATGATGATCATCTATATCGCGGGCATCCAGAACATTCCTTCGGACCTCATCGAGGCCGCTGAGATCGACGGCGCGAACAGCCATCAGCTGCTCCGCTATGTCACGATTCCGACTCTGATGCCGACCATTACGATCTGCACATTCCTCACACTGACGAATGGATTCAAGCTCTTCGACCAGAACCTCGCACTCACCGGAGGCAACCCGGGCAAACAGTCCCAGCTGCTTGCACTGAATATCTACGATACGATGTATGGAACAACCGGATGGCAGGGTGTAGGACAGGCGAAGGCAGTCCTCTTCTTCATTCTGGTTGCAGTTATTTCACTGCTTCAGAATAAGCTGACCACTGGAAAGGAGACGCAGGCATAATGGCTACGAAAAATCAGAAGGAAAAGAATACAAAGGCTGAGAACAGCGTTTCGACAGTCCGCCGGGCAAGGCACGGCACACCGCTCACCATTTTCTTCACCATCCTGTCGATTCTCTGGATTTACCCGATCATTGTTGTCGTTCTCAACTCGTTCAAGAGAAAGGCATATATCTTCCGCAATCCGTTCGGACTGAGTTCCGTTCCGCTGTCCGATGGTTTTGACAAATGGCAGGCAGGACTCTCGAAGGCATTTGTGGCATGGCTCAATTATCAGAACGCCATCAAAAAAACGGACATGTTCCGCTGCTTCGGGTATTCCGTTTTCATCACGGTAGTATCGGTTGCGCTGATTGTTCTTTGCTGCTCGATGACCGCATGGTACATCACCCGGGTACACAACAAAGCGACGACCGTCATTTATCTGCTCTGCCTGTTCTCGATGATCGTTCCCTTCCAGATGGTTATGTTCACGCTCTCCAAGTTCGCGAACATGCTTCATCTCTCCACTCCGTGGGGAATCACGATCGTTTACCTCGGGTTTGGCGCAGGCCTTGCAGTCTTCATGTTTACGGGCTTTGTAAAGAGCATTCCGCTTGAAATAGAGGAAGCGGCCATGATTGACGGCTGCAATCCCGCGCAGATTTTCTTCGAGGTAGATGTCCCGATCATGAAGCCTACGATCATCACGGTCGCCATTCTGGACTCCATGTGGATCTGGAACGACTACCTCCTGCCGAGCCTGGTGCTCAATGTCAATAAATACAGAACCATCCCGATTGCTATTCAGTACCTCAAGCAGTCCCACGGTCAGATCGACTGGGGCGCAATGATGGCGGCTCTGGTCCTTGCCATCGTCCCGATTGTTATCTTCTATGCATTTGCACAGAAGTACATCATCGAAGGTGTCATGGCAGGCGCGGTCAAAGGCTGATCTGGTCCGCTTATGTCTTCCGTGCAGACCCGGCACGGGCCATTGCAGACAGTAAAACAGGCTGAACCGCAGATGGATCTGTCTGCCGGAGAGCCCGATGTAAGCAAATCACCTCCTCCACCCGGCGGGCCTGCAGCACGGGTAATGCTGCGGGCCGGCGGAGAAGGGCTCCGCTCCCGGACAGGGAGCGGAGAATATAAGGAGAATTTATGAAAAAGCGCAAAAGCGGTGTTCTTCTTCCGGTGACAAGTCTTCCGTCCAAGCACGGAATCGGCTGTTTCTCGAATCTCGAAGGAAGCATACGACTTTGTCGATTTTCTGAAGAAGGCAAAACAGAAATACTGGCAGATTCTGCCGCTCGGGCAGACAGGATACGGCGATTCTCCGTACCAGTCGTTCTCAACGTTCGCAGGGAATCCATATTTTATTGATCTCGATGCATTTGTGGATGACGGGTATCTTTCGGAAGAAGATATTGCCGGCGCTGACTTCGGATCGGATCCGATGTATGTGGACTACGGACAGATCTATAAGGTGCGGTTTGCGCTTCTGAAGAGGGCATACGACAACAGTCCGTATGCCGAAGAGCCGGACGGTAAATGGGCCGGACCGACATACAATTCAGATCGGGAGGATTTCGAAGAGTTTATCGAAGAAGAAAAGAGCTGGCTTGCAGACTATGCTCTCTTCAGCGCCATCAAGGCAGAGCAGGGCGGCCGCTGTTTCATCGAATGGCCGGAAAAACTCCGTGTAAGGCAGACGCATGCGATCGAAAAGGCAAAGAGGGAACTCTCGGATGAAATCCGTTTTTACGAATTCCAGCAGTACTTTTTCTTCCGCCAGTGGATGGAATTAAAGAGTTACGCGAATAGGAACGGGGTCGAGATCATCGGCGATATTCCGATTTATGTCGCATTCGACAGTTCGGACACATGGAGCCACCCGGAGCTCTTCAAACTCGACGAAAAAGGATATCCGACCGTGGTTGCGGGATGCCCGCCGGACGGGTTCAGCGCGACCGGTCAGCTGTGGGGCAATCCAATTTACAAATGGGATTACCACAAAGAGACGCATTTTGCATGGTGGATGGAGCGCCTTTCGAACTGCTTTCGTCTGTATGATGTCGTGCGAATCGACCATTTCCGGGGTTTTGACGAATATTATGAGATCCCGTACGGAGACCCGACCGCGGAGAACGGCAAATGGGTGAAGGGACCGGGCTATGATCTCTTTGCAGAGCTGAAGAAGCAGCCTGGAAACAAGCGCATCATCGCAGAGGATCTTGGATATCTCACGCCGTCGGTCATCCGGCTGGTGAAGAAGACCGGATACCCTGGCATGAAGGTGCTGCAGTTCGCGTTTGATTCGCGCGAGGAGAGCAACTATCTTCCGCACAACTATCCGAGGAACTGCGTTGTATACACCGGAACGCATGACAATGAGACCATGCACGGCTGGTACCTCGATGTAAACCGAAATGACAAGCGGTTTGCCCGCAAGTATGTCGGGATCACGTGTCCCGATAAAGCTACGCGCAGCTTCATCCGTGTCGCTTTCATGAGTGTCGCGGACACCGCCATCATTCCGATGCAGGACTGGCTGAACCTTGGAAATGAAGCACGGATCAATCATCCGTCGACACTTGGCGGAATCAACTGGAGATGGAGACTTGTGCCGGGGCAGCTCACAGATGAGCTCGCAGACGAAATAGCGGACATGACGGTCACGTACGGCCGATGCTGATCGTGCGCAGCCGTCGTGTTATCCATGATGAGGGAGTCGGACGTGTCGGTCTGGCTCCTGTTTTATTATCACGCAACAGCACCTCTGGAAGGGAAGTGCCCTCGCACCGGTGTGCTATAATAGACGGTACCGTTACCGGGAATCCGAGGGGAGCTTGGTATAGTTATGGCAGAAACAACAATCAAAGATATCGCACGGATGTGCGGGTGCAGCGTCAGTACGGTTTCAAGGGCGCTCAATAATCACCCGGACATCAATCCGGAAACCAGAAAGAAGATCATGCAGATCGTGAAGGAGACCGGATTCGTACCGAACAACAGCGCGATCCAGCTCAAGAAGAGCGATACGAAAGCGGTCGCACTTCTTGTCAAGGGCATCACGAACCAGTTCTTCAATCCGATGATCCGGACCATGGAAGATTATGCCCAGCAGATGGGCTTTTCGACGATCCTGCGGCACGTCGAGGCGGAAGAAGATGAGGTGCAGGTCGCACTGCAGCTCATTAAGGAGAAAAAACTCAAGGGTATTGTGTTCCTCGGCGGCAATTTCGTCCACAATGATGAAATGCTTCATCAGCTCAATGTCCCGTTTGTCTTCTCGACGATCGGAGCACCGCGGGGCGAGACCTGGTACTCGAATGTATCGGTTGACGACCGGAAAGAGGCGGAGAAGGCGGTCGATTATCTCATCGATCAGGGGCACACTAAAATTGCCATCATCGGCGATGCCCTCACGACGCCGTCGGTCAGCCAGCTGCGGTATGAGGGATACCGGCACGCGCTGCAGACCCACCATATCGACTTCCGGCCCGATCTCGTCGAAGAGGCCGAGAGCGGCGAGGCGGAGCGCTTTACCATGGAGAACGGCTACAAGATGACCTGGAAGCTTCTTCATTCCGGCGCGGATTTCACAGGATTGTTCTGTACCGCAGACGTTTTTGCGATCGGCGCCTGCCGCGCGGTCATTGATTCCGGACTCCGGATTCCGGAGGACATTTCCGTCGTCGGTTACGATGGAATTGATACGGGAAACTATTATATACCGCGCATCACGACGATCCGTCAGCCCGCCACCGAGATGGCGGAGGCGACCATCACGCTTCTCTTTGATATGATTGACGGGAAGAGCGGGCCGCGCTCCATCCTGATGCCTGCCGAGCTTGTAATCCGCGAGTCGACCGGAAGCGGGTTCCGGGCCGAGGAGTGAAATCCATTTCGCTTTCCGGATCCGGCCTGCGGTATTCTGCAGCAGGTGCAGGAATACCGCTTCCGGATATGGAAAGGAAGTTGTTACGGAACGCCCGGGCAGAGATGAAAGAAGAAGTGCCGGAGCGCAGCCGCAGAGGAACAGAAGATGGAAGAGAACAGACCTTTCGAGTACAATCGGCCCGGAAACTGCCCGTTCGCCGCAGCCAATGACAGCTGCATGGACCAGATCCGGCTGTTCCGCGGACTGCCGCTGAAGTCAAGGCAGCAGCTGATGACGGATGTAATCCATCGCAGCTATAAAGAAGGACACATCCTCATCGAAGAGGAAACGGCGGTCCGGTATATTCTTGTCATTCGCAGGGGACGCGTCAAAATCTGCCGCTCCGATGCAGACGGGGAAGAGCATATCCTCGATATTCTGCACGACGGGCAGGCAATCTGGCACGACCTGTTTCTGAAGGAACCCATCTATCATTATTATGCGGTGTGTCTCACGGACGTCGATGCCTGTCTTTTCTCCCGCGAGGAGTTCATGCAGATCATCACCAGGGAGCCGGAGATGGCTCTCAGCCTCATCGCCATGCTCTCCACGGAGCTGACAGAGGAGAAGGAGAAGGTTATGCTCCTCTCCATCCGGGATCCGGACACAAGACTGGCGGGTTTCCTGCTCGACCGCGACCGCAAGTGCCTGAACGGGCATATCAGCATGAGGCTTTCGGATATCGCGGCGAGCATCAGTCTGCGGGAAGAAACCGTGAGCCGCTCGCTGGCAAAGCTCCGGAGGGCCGGCTACGTGGAACGGGTGGGCCAGGGAGTGCTGGAGGTAAAGGACCGGGAAGGACTCCGCACATTCTTTACCAGGGAAAACAGCGGGACAGAAGAAAAGACCCGGAAATAACAGAGGAAAGCAGGAGATGCCCCAATCAGAGCGGATGCAGTAATCGTACGGAAAGGTTTGCGCAATACAGCTTCTGCAGAAGCGTGGAAAGGGGCAGAAGAGGAAAGGAAACAGCCTCAATACAGTAAAAGAATTAATTCATAGCAATTTAATAGGAATTCGCCAAAATTTGATTATAATCAAGGAATGGTTCCAAGCGCCGTGGTATCTTTTATCTCGTCACAGAGAAAAAAGATACCACGGCGCTTTTTCATGGCCGGGAAAGGGGAGACATGGTAAAGGCAAGAGTGCATTCCATCGAGACCTTCGGTGCCGTGGACGGGCCGGGAATCCGATTCGTGGTTTTCCTGAAGGGCTGTAACCTTCGGTGCCGGTTCTGTCACAATGCCGACACATGGAACCCCGACAGCACAGACCTTCGCAGTGCGGATGAACTTTTGGCACAGGCGGAGCGCTACCGCAACTACTGGGGGAAAGACGGCGGGATTACCGTGAGCGGCGGAGAACCGCTCCTGCAGATTGATTTCCTGCTGGAGTTTTTCCGGAAAGCAAAGATGGCCGGAATCGGAACCTGCATCGACACCGCCGGGGAGCCATTCACAAGGAGGGAACCCTGGTTTGGGAAATTTCAGGCGCTGATGGAGGTGACGGACCTCCTTCTCGTTGACATCAAGCAGATCGACCCTTCAAAGCACATCGCACTCACCGGGAAAACCAATGACAACATTCTGGACATGTTCCGGTACCTGGATGAGATCCATAAGCCGATCTGGGTGCGGCAGGTGCTGGTGCCGGGATGGACGGACGATCCGGAGGACCTCCGGAGGGAGGAGCGGTTCATTCATTCTCTCTCGAATGTGCAGAAGGTCGAGGTTCTTCCCTATCACACGATGGGTGCCTACAAATGGGAAAAACTCGGCATTCCCTATCCCCTCGAGGGCGTAAAGCCGCCGGATGCCGAAGACGTGTCCCGTGCGGAGCGGATTCTCAGGGGACAGGAGTAAGGAAAGGCCCGGAGAGATCCGGGAGAAGC
>ONGY01000005.1 GCA_900317475.1 uncultured Lachnospiraceae bacterium
GGAGACGCTTCGATAGAAACAATTCGTCAGTATATCGCCAGCCAGGGGTGAATAAAAACGCCCCTAAAGGGGCGACGTTTCCTTATGAGATTGATGAATAAAAGAAAATCAGCCGGGGATGTTTTGACGGACAAAGAAACGTCAAAATTAAGTCTCCGGCTGATTTTATTCTGGGAACGTTTTTTTAGTTCTGCGGTCCTTTCACCTGGTCCGGCGGCTCGATCATGACCGAAACTGCCTGCTTGTGCACGCAGATCTCGGATGTCTCGAATTCACCGCCGAATTCTCCGTCGATCGTCCAGTCAACCGGATGCTCGGTGCGGAAAATGACATGGGAAGTGTGGATCGTCCGGATGTACTTGTTCTTCGGGTCGCCGTTTGTGATGGCCTGGATGATGCCGTTGATCTCGCGAAGATCCCTGGGAGCGGTGATGAGAAGAACCTCGAAGAGGCCGTCGTTGAGCTCCGGTCGTCCGAGAACCGGTGATTTCACTCCGGCAATCTGCAGCGAATTTGTGACGCCGCAGAAAATATAGTTTCCCTCTTCATTTCCGCCGTCGTACTCGACCGTTGCGTGGACATGATAAGCCATGTTCTTGCTGAGTGAGCCGATCGCATTCATGATGTATGCGCCATAGCCGAAGATATTCTTCGCGTCCTGGTCTGTGTCATAGCTGATTTTCGTGAATGCACCGAATCCCGCGACGTAGTTGAAATAGCGTCCGTTGAGCGAGCCGATGTCGTAGGAGTAGGGAACACCATATGCGATTCCGCGGCACAGGTCTGCCGTCTCGAGGGAGCCATGCAGATTCTTCGAAAAGTCATTCGTGCTTCCGGTCGGAAGGTATCCGATCGGTGTCCGGAGACCTTCTGCCATGATGGCATTGATGACATGATTCAGGGTCCCGTCGCCTCCGCAGCACGCGATGACGTCAAAATCCCTTCCGCGTTCATGGATGATGTTTTCCGAAGTAAGCTCGGTGCCCGGAATAATCGGGTAGACGGTCACTTCACAGCCGTCCTTTGCAAGATCGGAGACAATCGGGAAAAACTCTCTCCGCCCGCTGGCTTTGCCGGAGATTGAATTCATCAGCAGAAGAACACGCTTCTTCATTTATGAAAAACCCCTTTGCAGCACGTTTCTGCAGATCACCTGCATGGATCCGCAAAAACAGTATTTATCAGATATTTTTCCGGAAACCTTGTTCTGAAATCCGGAAGCGGCAGTTGCGTTCCGGCTGCCGCAAAACTATCATTGAAAAGCATGGGACGTACGCGCGGCTTTCACGAAAATGGACACTGCAGCAACAGCCGTCTTCGCAAAAACAGATCCGGCATATACATGGATTTTACAGGATTTTAGCGCGAAAACTCTGGTTTATATAAATTTTATGTGTAACAATTCAGCTCATCCCGAAAAACAGGGAATAAAATCAGGAGATCGGATGAAACGGGTTTTGACGATACAGGATATATCCTGTCTTGGAAAGTGCTCCTCGACAGTGGCTCTGCCGATTATTTCAGCGATGGGAGTGGAGACTGTCATTCTCCCGACGGCGCTGCTCTCGGCACATACGGGGTTTAAGGGGAATACGTTTCTCGACCTTTCGGAGGAGCTTCTGCCGATCGCAGAGCATTGGAAGAGGGAAAATGTTCATTTTGATGCAGTCTATACGGGATATCTCGGGACAGAGGCCGAGATTGAGACGGTAAAGCAGATCATTCACATGTTCCGGGAGGACGGGACGCTGGTGCTTGTCGATCCGGTCATGGCGGATCACGGGAAGCTGTACCGCGGCTTTTCGGATTCGTACGTGGAAGAGAACGCCTCGCTCTGTGCGGAGGCGAACTTTATCGTGCCGAATCTCACGGAGAGCTGTCTGCTCACGGGGATGCCCTACAGGGAAGACGGAGGAGAAGACTACCTTCGGGAACTTCTTGCCGGGCTCGGAAAGCTCTGCGGCGGAACGGCGGCCATCACGGGCATCGGTCTTTCAGCCGGGCATACGGGCGTCGTCGCGGAGACAAAGGAGAACGGCAGACAGGAGTTTTTCAGCTGCCAGTCTGCACGGATCCCGCTTTCTTATCACGGAACCGGCGATATTTTTGCAAGCGTGACGGTCGGTGCGCTGATGCGCGGTTTCCCGCCGAAGGAAGCACTTCAGACGGCAGTCGATTATGTCTCCCGCACGATTTCCGTCACGGCAGAGGACCCCGCGCGCACGGGGAAAAATGAAAAATTCGGCGTCAATTTTGAGGAGACGCTCCCGGAGCTTGTTCGGAAGGTGAACGCTGCGGGCAGCAGGTCCGGTATGTAAAATGGCGGCGGAGCAGAGCCAAAATCAAAACGGAAAACGGCAGAAACTTTTGTCAGAGAACAGAACAAGAACCCGAAAAACATTGATCAGGAAAATCAGAGCGGAAAAAGAAGGAACAGAAAAACAGAACAGAAGGAAGGCAGGCAGGAGTACGAACAGAAGATTTGCCGCTGCAGTCACTGCAGTGCTGCTTCTTATGACAGCTGTATGTTCCGGATGCGGCAGCGGAGCGGCCGGAGAGAGCAGCAATGCGGAAATGGCTTCCGGAGTTTCCCCGGATACAGCCTTCGGAGAATCCGGTTCCGGTTCTGCAGCATCAGACCCGGAAGCCGCAGAATCAGAGTCCTCCGCCGGATCAGAGAATGCGGAGGCATCTTCGGATGAAAGCGGCGGGAACATATCCGGAGATACGGAAAATGTCATCACGATCTGGGCACCCCCGGAGGCTGCGGATGCGGTCGAAGAGGAAGCGAATCGGATTCTTGAAGAAAATCCGGATCAATATCCGGATTTGTCGGGTTTCTCGGTCGATGTCAGATCTGTGGGAATGACGGAAACGGCAGACACGCTCCTGCGACAGACAGACGGACTGCCGGATTTATTTTTCTTCGAGAACCGGGACCTTTCCCGTCTCTATCAGGCGGGAATACTGTCGCCGCTCCCGGACGAAGAGGCAGAGCAGATCCGGCAGGTGGATGCGGCAAAGGCTGTGGAGGCAGCGTCTCCTGAAACAGCATCCTCAGAGGCAGATGAAGTTCCTGCGGCGTATCCGTATGGCATCGCAAATGCGGCGATTCTCTATTTTGACCGGAATGTTGTGACGAATCCGAAGAGTTTTGAGGATATTGTTGCGGACTGCGAAGCAGGCGGGAAGAAGTTCTACCTGGAGCTTGGGTCCGGCTGGTATCAGGCCTGCTTCTTCCTTGGAGCAGGGTGCACACTCGGATATGAGACGGATGAATCGGGAGCATTTACGAAGTCGGATGTGAATACGGCTCTCGATGCGGGAGTCCTCGCGCTCCGGAAGATGCTGGAGGCGGCCAGGTCTCTTTCCTTCGAGGGCAGTTCATCTTCCGGGGAAGCGGAGAACATCGGCGCATTCATCGGAAATGTGTCGGATGAGTCTCTGCTCCGCGAGAAAATCGGCGACGGCTTTTCGTGCACCGCGCTTCCGGAATTTAAGGGCGCGGACGGCTCCTCTGTCCAGATGGCAGGTTTTGCGAGTGTCGTGCTGCTCGGTGTGAGGCAGCAGGAAGGGGCAAGACTTTCTGCCCTGCATACGCTTGCCGCCGCGCTTTCAGATGAGGAGGCACAGATGGCAGTCACGGAGGAGGCAGAGTGGGCTCCGGTCCTGAGTGAGGCCGCAGGGCTGGAAGAAGTCCGGGCAAGAAAAGGGACGGCCGCTCTTTCGGATCAGCTCCGCTATGATACGCTGCAGGGCCGTTTTCCGGATGCCTACTGGGACCTTGCGACAAGCCTCGGCGACCGCATCCAGGGAGGCGCTCTGTCGGCGGATTCCGGGGATTCGGCACTTCTTTCGGTCCTTCAGAATTTTGACAATGAGTGCGCTTCCCTTGCCGACGGAAGAAGGAACTGAGTTGATTTTGGCGGTTCCCTTTCTTATAATATTTCTACTGCCGCCCGACAGGGGCGGTTTCAGCGTTTCAAGATACATTCGTGTCTGCATCCGGGAAGAGGGTTATTCATGCAGTATACAGATATAGGAATTGATCTCGGCACGGCGAGCGTTCTCGTCTATATTCACGGCAGAGGAGTCGTGCTCAAGGAACCGAGCGTGGTCGCGTTCGACCGCGATACCAATAAAATCAAGGCCATCGGCGAGGATGCGCGCCAGATGCTCGGCCGCACGCCCGGCAACATTGTCGCGGTCCGTCCGCTTCGTCAGGGCGTCATCTCAGACTACACCGTGACGGAGAAGATGATGAAATATTTCATCCAGAAAGCAGTCGGCAAGCGTACATTCCGCAAGCCGCGCATCGCAGTCTGCGTGCCGAGCCAGGTGACGGAAGTGGAAAAGAAGGCTGTCGAGGACGCTACGTTCCAGGCGGGCGCCCGCGAGGTCTATATCATCGAGGAGCCCATTGCGGCGGCAATCGGCGCGGGTATTGACATCTCGAAGCCGTGCGGAAACATGGTCGTCGATATCGGCGGCGGCACGACGGACATTGCGGTCATCTCTCTCGGGGGAACGGTCGTATCGGATTCCATCAAGGTCGCGGGCGATGATTTTGATGATGCAATCGTCCGTTACATGCGCAAGAAATACAATCTGCTTGTCGGCGAGCGCACCGCGGAGGATGTGAAGATCAAGATCGGCAGCTGCTATCCGATGCCGGAACCGGAGCACATGGAGGTCCGCGGCCGCAATCTGGTCACCGGTCTTCCGCGCATCATTGAGGTGTCGTCGGAGGAGACCGAGGAGGCTCTGAAGGAACCCACCAATCAGATCGTGGAGGCAATTCACGGCGTGCTCGAGAAGACACCGCCGGAACTCGCGGCGGATATTTCCGACCGCGGCATCGTCCTCACGGGCGGCGGCTCGCTGCTGCACGGCCTTGAGGATCTTGTCACGTCCAAGACCGGAATCAATACGGTCACGGCCGAGGATCCGATGACGGCAGTCGCCATCGGAACCGGCAAGTATGTCGAATTCCTCTCTGAAAGGGGAGCACTCTCTGATATTTAAAAGGCACACGTCTTTTCTGCCGGCAGAATCGCTTTCTGCCGGCTTCTTTTATTCTGTTCGCCGGAAAGCGCGAAGAACTGCCGCGGTACGGACATTCGGGGCATATGCATGCAGGAACTCAAAGGGTACGTCACGGATATCATCTATCGGAATGACGTCAATTTTTACACTGTGTTCGAGGTTGAAACAGAGGACGGAACGGTGACGTGCACAGGGTCGCTGACCGAAATCTCGATCGGGGAAAACTTTGCCATGCAGGGCGAGTACCGCGTCCATCCGACCTACGGCGAACAGTTCGCGGTCGATTCCTTCCGGATCATCGCGCCCGAGGGCGCGCAGCAGATCGAGCGCTATCTTGCCTCCGGTGCCGTGAAGGGCATCGGACAGGCACTCGCCCGGAGAATCGTGAAGAAATTCGGCGGCGACACGCTGAAGATCATGGAGGAACAGCCGGAGCGTCTGTCGGAGATCAAGGGCATCTCTCTCCAAAAGGCCCGGGAAATTTCGGCGCAGATGGAAAACCGCAGAGATCTCCGCGATGCCATCCTATATCTGCAGCAGTTCGGCATTTCCAACACGATCGCAGTACGGATCTACCAGGCCTACGGGGCCGGACTCTATCAGGTTCTCCGCGAAAACCCGTACCGCCTCGCGGAGGATATTCAGGGAATCGGTTTTGCAAAAGCCGATGAAATTGCATCCCGCACCGGCATCCGTCCGGATTCCGATCACCGGGTGCGGAGCGGGATCCTGTATGTTCTCTCTGAGGTGCTCGGGGAGGGAAGCTGCTATTATCCGCGGGAACTCCTCGACAGGCGCGCATCCTCGCTTCTGCGGATTCCGGAGGAGACGGTGGACGTTCAGATCGACAACCTCGCGATGGACCGGAAGCTTTATGTAAAGAAGAATGGCACAGGCTCTCAGGTTTATCCGGAAAACGCCTATTACAAGGAACAGCAGACGGCCCAGATGCTGCTGGATCTCGACAGTGTCCGCCCGCAGGGAGCAGATGATCCGAAGGCAGTCAGGGACAAAATCCGCCTGCTCGCCGGGCAGGAAGAAATCGAGCTCGATGAACTGCAGGAGGAGGCCGTGTTTCGGGCTGTGGAAAATGCGGTCCTCATTATTTCCGGCGGACCCGGCACCGGCAAGACGACCACGATCAACACCATCATCCGCTATTTCAAGTCAGAGGAGATGGAGGTTCTGCTGGCGGCACCGACCGGACGGGCGGCAAAACGCATGACGGAGGCGACGGGGGGTGACGCGGTGACGATTCACCGGCTGCTCGGAGTTCATCCGATGCGGGAGACGGGCGGAAACGACAGGGCATTGTCCGGAAAACCGCGTCCCGGAATCGTATCGGCCGGGGCCGGTTCCGGTGCCTCTTCCGGGAGAGATTCGGATTTTGAAAACGCCGTCTTTGAAAAGAACCGCGACAATCCGCTGGAGGCCGATGTCATCATCGTCGATGAGATGTCGATGGTCGACATGTTCCTCATGAACTCCCTTCTGCGGGCCATCATCCCGGGGACACGGCTTATCATGGTCGGCGATGTGGATCAGCTGCCGAGCGTAGGTCCGGGCCAGGTGCTCCGGGACCTCATTGACTCCGGAGTATTCCACAGTGTCCGCCTCACGAAGATTTTCCGGCAGGCGGCGCAGAGCGACATCATCATGAACGCACATGCCATCCATGAGGGGAGAATGATTCGGCTCGACACGAAGAGCCGGGATTTCTTCTTCCTCGAGCGGGATAATCCGCAGGTCATCTACAAACATATCGTGGAGCTCATGCGGGACCGTCTGCCCAGCTATGTGCACTGCAGGACGGCTGATATTCAGGTACTCACGCCGATGCGCAAGGGAATGCTGGGCGTGGAGAAGCTCAATCAGGTTCTGCAGATGACGCTCAACCCGAAGAGTGATTCAAAGAAGGAGCTGCGGCATGGGGACGTACTCTTCCGCGAAGGAGACAAGGTTATGCAGACCCGGAACGACTATCAGCTCCACTGGAGGGTACTCGGCCGGTACTCCATACCCGTGGATGAGGGGGACGGCGTTTTCAACGGCGACTTCGGTGTCGTGCAGAAAATCAGCGCGCAGGAGAACGCCATGACGGTGTGCTTTGACGAAAACCGGATCGTCGAATACACATCGGAGAACATCGACGAGCTCGATCTTTCCTATGCCGTCACAGTCCATAAATCCCAGGGGTCAGAGTACCCGGCGGTTATTCTGCCGCTTCTTTCGGGGCCGCCGGCTCTTTTCAGCCGGAACCTGCTCTATACGGCGGTGACCCGTGCGAAGAACTGCGTCATGATACTGGGAAGCCGTGACACGGTGAAGCGCATGATCGACAATGCCGGTGAGAATGAGCGGCGCACGGGGCTTGCCGACCGGATCCGGGAGGCAGCGGACAGGATGAAAATGTCCCCGGACGGGACAGGCCCGGATCAGATGGATCCGGATCAGTTCCGTCCGGACGGAAACCGGAAGTAAACAACAATAATTCTTTCTGCAGGAAATATTCCTGCTGCGGGGATTTTCTTCTGCCCGGAGAGACAGAAAGGAAGATCCTATGAAAGAAGAAAATGAAGCGCGGAACGAAAATATCCGCAGGATGTTCTCCCGCACCGCAGGCCTTGCCGTCGGTCTCATTTATCCCAGGCGCTGCCCGATCTGCGACAAGCCGGTGAAGCCCGCAGGAGGCCTCATCTGTGCGGAATGCAGCGGCATACCGGTCCGCATATCCGGCCCCGCCTGCCGAAAGTGCGGCAAGCCGCTGCGGGATGGGAACGCGGAGTACTGCGATGACTGCATCCGGCAGAGACATGTCTTCGAGAGCGGGGCTGCCGTTTTCCGGTACCGCTCCGTGCAGAATGCCATTTACCGGTTCAAGTACAGCGGAAGGGCCGAGTATGCAGTGTTTTTCGGACGGGAGATGGCAATAAAGCTTGAATCCCTCTGTGAAGAGGAAGGCTGGCGCCCGGATGTGCTCGTTCCGGTCCCGATTCACCGGGAACGCCTGCAAAGACGTGGATATAATCAGGCAGAGCTTCTCTCGCGCGAGATCACGAAGCGGACACACATCCCGACCGAGAGTGGCCTTCTCTTCCGGACGAAGAATACAAAACCGCTTAAATCGCAGAGCGTATCGGACCGCAAAAACTCGCTGAATGGCGCGTTTACGGCCATCAGCGTTGCAGATAATTCAAAATCCATTATAATTGTAGATGATATCTTCACGACCGGAGCTACGATCGATGCCTGTGCCGGTGCTTTGTATGGGGCAGGCGCCCATTCGGTACATTTTCTCACCCTTGCGATCGGCGCTCTTGACGGATGGATGGCCTGACTTACAGGCAGAGTGCGAACAAATGCTGAATGAGAAAAAAATCCGGCTCATGACGAAGCTGGCGCTGTATGAAAAAAATGAAGGCAAGGAAAGCAGCAAGGCCCGGAACTGGTTCCGCGCGGATTATATTTCGCGGGAAATGCTTGTCAGTTTCATCTGCGCTACGATTGCATTCGTGTTGATTTTCTTTCTTTATGCTGTGTATAATCTCGAGCCGCTTCTGACCGCGATTTACAGCCGTGACATCTTTTCATTCGTGCGGCGGTTTCTGTTCGCATATATTCTATTCCTTGCGGCATTTCTCCTCATCACGGGACTGGTCTATTCGTACCGCTTCAACAGGGCCAGACGCAGACTGCGCGCATATTACCGCGGCCTTCGCAAACTTTCACAGATGTACGGAGATGACGGATCGGAGAACAAATGAGGACATTGCTTGAAATCCGGGAATACATGAAAGGCTTCTGGAGCCGCTATTCCCAGGCAGTCACAATCGGCGTGAAGTTTCTCATCACGCTGCTTGCGCTGAATCTCATAAACAGCAGGATCGGATACAATGAACAGCTCGCCGGCATTCTGCCGACACTGCTCATCTCTCTTCTCTGCTCACTCATTCCCTACGGGGCTATCTGCGGTATACTGGCGGTCGTGATACTGGTGCATCTGTGGTCGCTTTCCATGCCGGTTTTTGCGGTGGCAGCCATTATTTTCCTTCTGATGTTCCTGCTGTATTTCCGCTTTTCGCCGGGGGACGGTATACTCATCATCCTTACGCCGCTTCTGTCGGTGATCGGCATTCCATATGTGATTCCGATTGCGGCGGGACTGCTTTACACACCGGCATCGATTATTTCCGTGATTTTCGGAATCATCATCCAGTCGATTCTCACCTTCGTCCCGGCCAATGAAACGCAGCTCACAGCGAGCACGGCGGATGAAATTGTAACGGCGCTGAAGCTTGCAATGGATGGGATCTTCCGCAATTCGACCATGATTGTGCTGATTTTCGCCTTCGCATGTACCATTGCGGTTGTCTATGTCATCCGCAGACTCAGGATCGCGAATGCATGGATTATCGGTTCCGGTGCGGGATCTGTCGTGTGTCTCATCATTCTCATCATCGGGGGCATCGGATACGATACCAACCTCAATATCGCGGCTGCTTTTCTCGGGATTGCGGTATCATTCCTGATTTCGCTCGTCCTCACGTTTTTCTTTTTCAATCTGGACTACACCCGGATCGAGAGCCTGCAGTTCGAGGACGATGATTATTACTATTACGTCAAGGCAGTTCCGAAGGTCAGCGTTAAAACTCCGAAGCGCACAGTGAAGACGATCAGTCACGGCCGGGGCTATGAGACAGGCTATGAACCGGAGAACCGCTACCGGAACAGCAGGGACTCCTACGATGGCGCAGAAGACCGGGACAGTTACTACGAGGATATTCCTTCCGACGAAGACCGGGGCTATGCGGAATCGCAGACAGGATATATGCCGGGCGACACGGAGTATTCGGACAGTCTGTCGGACAGATTGTCGGACAGTATGTCCGATGATCTGTCCGGGGACGGAACCGGGTACGAGGACAATAACAGAACTATGGACCTGTCCGGCGAGGACGGCTTCATCGATGACAGGGCCGGCAGGTCCGGCCAGAACAGACGGTGAACGAGCGCCGGCTTTCTCTCTTTCAGCAGGGGCAACATGATTCAGTCAATCACTTCCAATCTGGAAAGTTATTTACAGAATTTCCATATGCCCGTGATACGATGGACAGACATCCTCGAGATGCTGATCCTTGCTTTCCTGCTGTATCATATTTTCCTGTGGTTCAAGAACACGCGTGCCCGTTCCCTCATGAAGGGCATCATCGTCATTATTGTCTTTATCATCATCGCGGCACTCCTGAACATGACCACCATCCTCTGGATCGTGAGAAATGTTGCCAGTATCGCGATCATTGCGCTGGTTGTGCTGCTGCAGCCGGAACTGCGGAGCGCACTCGAATCGCTCGGGGAGAAGAATATCTTCCGCTCCCTTTTTCCTTCCCTTATTTCCTCAACCCATCCGGAGGGAAGATTCACGGATACAACCATTAATGAAATCGTCCGCGGAACATTTGCGATGGCACGCGTCAAAACGGGTGCTCTTATTGTCGTGGAACAGAAAACGCCGCTCCAGGAGTATGAGCGCACCGGCATTACCATCGATGGCGTAGTCACGAGCCAGCTTCTCATCAATATTTTCGAAAAGAACACGCCGCTGCACGACGGCGCTGTCATCATCCGCGGGGACCGCATCACCTCGGCAACCTGCTATCTGCCCCTGACTGACAATAAACTTGACAAGGACCTGGGCACCCGCCACCGTGCGGGTCTTGGCATTTCCGAGGTCACGGATTCACTCACAATCATCGTCTCCGAAGAGACCGGGCAGGTCTCCCTTGCCTATAAGGGGCATCTGGAAAGAGACGTGAACCAGGACCGTGTCCGCAGAGCGCTGGAACTTCTGCAGGACAAAGGAGAGAATGCCGAGAAGAAAAACGGCTCGGAGGCCGGCGGGACAGATGAGTCTTCCGTTTTCCGGGTCCGGACTGCAAGAAAACGGAAAGCGGGAGCAGGAGCCGGCGGGAAGAAAAAAACGGAAGAAGCCGGGACAGAACCCGGAGCTGCAGCAAGTGCTGAGGGCACTGCATCCGCGGAGAAGCAGGGAAAGAGAGGCGAAGCATGAAACTGAAGGAGCGCCTCCGGAATATTTTTCTCAACAACATCGGGCTCAAGCTCGGATCGCTGGCTACGGCGGTCGTTCTCTGGTTTGTCATCACGAATACCTCGAATCCGACGACCCAGCGGCAGTACAGCAATATTCCCGTGCGATTCACGAACACAGATACAATCACGGACCAGGGAGAAGTCATCACCGTACTGGACGGAACAGATACAGTTTCGACGGTAACGGTGCGTGCACCGCGCTCGGTCATCGATGTCCTCGAGTCGGATAACATTGTTGCCACGGCGGATGCGCGGAATCTGACGGATGACGGAACGATTCCGATCACCTTTATGACAAACCGCTATTACAGTCAGGTCGAAAGCATCAAGGCCAGCAGCTACAATGTGAAAGTCAGTGTTGAGGCCGAGATGTCCAAGACCATGCAGCTGAAGGCATATGCGACTGGCACTCCGGAGGAAGGCTATGTTGTCGGCGATGTGACACTCGACCAGAACCAGATCCGTGTATCCGGACCGCAGTCTGTCGTCTCGCAGATATCCGAGGCGCGGGCAAACGTGGATGTGACCGGAGCTACCGGCTCGATCACAACCAATGTCGATATTGTTCTGCTTGACAGCGAAGGCGGCGAAATCGATACATCGACGCTTACAATGAACATCACCTCCGTCAAGATCACGGCGAATATTCTTCCGGAGAAAGAAGTGGGCATCAGCGCATCGTACACCGGAACCCCCGCGAAGGGATACCTGGCAAACGGAGAGGTGACCGTGTCTCCGGCGACCGTCCGGATTGCGGCGAAGAGCAGTATTCTGAACGATATCTCTTCCATCCAGATTCCGGCGGATGCAATTGATATCAGCGGCGCGAGTGAGGATGTGAGCGCAACAGTGGATATTTCCGAGTATCTTCCTGACGGCGCCCGCTTTGCCGATTCGAGTTTTGACGGGAATGTGACCGTCACGGTGGGTATCGAGAAGACCGCGGAGAAAGACCTCAAGGTGACCATGGATGACTTCGCGATTACGAATGTCCCCGACGGATACACCGCTTCGTTTGTCAGCATTTCGGACAGCGAAGATGCGATCACGACGCAGTCGATGCCGGAGACTCTGACATTGAAGATTTCCGGCCTTCAGTCGACGCTGGATGCGGTGACAAAGGACGATTTCACCTTTACGTATGACTTTGATACCCTGATCAGCGGATCGGCGAATGACAATATTTCCGGAATCTACACGGCGGACGCAGCCATCACGGCACCTGCCGGCGTGACTTACACGGGCGGCTTTCATGCCGCTATCCGCCTGAGCTCAGAACAGGACAGCTCGGAGGATTCCTGAAATCAAGGTTCTGCCGCAACTGTCACAGCGGCTGCCGCCGCGGGGCAGCACGGGCCGGCATCCCGGGTTTTTATGAATCCGCCTGAGTTCATCTGTGAGCTCATCCAATCTATTTAAGGGAGAATGAATTATCTATGAGCAGAATGTTCGGTACAGATGGTGTGCGCGGCGTCGCAAACCGCGAGCTTACGCCGCTTCTTGCAATGCAGCTCGGCGAAGCAGGCGCATATGTGCTTGCACGCAATGAGGACGGCCATAGGCCGCTCATCATGGTCGGAACAGACACCCGCCAGTCCGGCGATATGCTGGCAGACGCACTGATGGCCGGTGCGTGCGCGGTCGGCGCAAACGTCGTCTATCTCGGCGTTCTTCCGACACCGGCGGTCGCATTCCTTGCGAAAAAACATCATGCGGATGCGGGGGTCGTCATCTCTGCATCGCACAACCCGATGGAATTCAACGGAATCAAGTTTTTTGACGGCCGCGGCTTCAAACTGCCGGATGCAAAAGAGGACGAGATCGAGGCCGAGATACGTTCGGAGATGAAGGATATCACCTTCCCGACCGGCGAAGATGTCGGACGGATCACTTACGACTTTGACATGTGGGAGGAATACGTCGAGAATGCGGTGACGCTTGTCCCGACCGACCTCACCGGCATGAAACTCGTAATGGACTGCGCCGAGGGCGCATCCTTCCAGACGAATACAGAGGCCGTCAGGAGACTCGGCGCAGACCTTGTCACGATTCATACGGATCCGGACGGGACGAATATCAATAAGAACTGCGGCTCGACTCACCTTGAAGAGCTGCAGAAAAGAGTCGTCGCGGAGGGTGCTGCATGCGGCCTTGCCTTCGACGGCGACGCGGACCGGTTCCTGGCCGTCGATGAAAAGGGAAATGTCGTAAACGGCGATCAGATCATGGCAATCGTCGGGCGGGACATGAAGGAAAAGGGAAAACTCAAACAGGACACTATCGTCGTAACGGTCATGAGCAACCTCGGATTCTTCATGATGGGCGACCGTGAAAACATCCACATCGAGAAAACCAAGGTCGGAGACCGGTATGTCCTCGAGCGCATGCTCGAGAAGGGATTTAATCTCGGCGGCGAGCAGTCCGGTCATGTCATTTACCTCGACGAGAACACGACCGGTGACGGCCTGCTCTCTGCTCTCCACCTTCTGACCGTTATGAAGGAAACCGGAGAGCCGCTCTCCGAGCTTGCGAAAATCTGCGAGATGATGCCCCAGGCGCTTGTCAATGCACATGTCGCAAATGACAAAAAAGTGCACTACATGGAGTATCCGGAGATCGCCGAAGCGGTAGAGAACCTTGAGAAGAAGTTCGCCGGCGATGGACGCGTTCTCATCCGTCCGTCCGGAACGGAACCGCTTGTCCGGGTCATGATCGAGGGGCGTGACCAGTCTGTAATTCAGGCTGAGGCGCAAAAACTTGCCTCACTGATCGAAAGAGTAATGAACTGACTGCGGGGACAGATCGGGCAGACACTTTACGGAAGAGCAGCGGAAGAAAGCCGCACGCAGTTCTGACAAACAGTTTACGGAATCTTTATCTGGCACAGCCCGGAAAATGTGCTACAATACCGACAACGAAGCAATATTGATTTGTTTTCCGAATAATAAAGAGCGCAATGATCAGCAAAAAAGTTACTATTAAAAATCCAACCGGACTACACCTGGGTCCCGCAGGCACCCTATGCAAGGATGCTATGCTATTCAAATCTCAGATTACTTTCCGCTTCAAGGATACAACGGCGAATGCGAAAAGCGTGCTGAGCGTGCTTGGCGCGTGCGTAAAATCCGGTGATGAAATTGAACTGATCTGCGACGGGGTTGATGAGGAAGAGGCTATGAATTTCCTGGTAAAGGAGATTGAAAGCGGTCTCGGAGAATAACCTTAAACCCTTTTTTATGTAAAAGCAGAGGTCGATTCCGTTATGGGATCGGCCTCTTTTTTTAACCGGAAAACCGAAAGAAGGATCCGCGGAAGCAAAGAAACAGAACACGAAACCCCGTGCGCTGTCCCCGGACAGTGCCAGTGAGCCGGACAATCCCTGCGGGGCAGATCCGGCAGATAATGCATACAGGAGGAAGAGAAATGAATTACAAGAGATATAAAAGAGTACCGGTTTATGATTATCCGGAGCGCGAATGGCCGTCAAAACAGATCGAGAAAGCCCCAATCTGGTGCAGTGTCGATCTCCGCGACGGGAATCAGGCATTGATTGACCCCATGACTGTGGATGAAAAGATCGAATTCTACAACCTCCTCCTGAAGCTCGGATTTAAGGAAATTGAAGTCGGCTTCCCGGCGGCCAGTCAGATTGAATACGATTTCATCCGCAGGCTGATCGATGAAAAGCGGGCCGAGGATATCCGCCTGCAGGTGCTCTCCCAGTGCCGCAAGGAACAGATCGACCGCACTTTTGAGTGCATCCGCGGGGCAAAGAAGGTTGTCTTCCATATTTACAATTCGACCTCCACGCTGCAGCGGGATGTTGTCTTCCATATGAACAGGGAACAGGTGAAGGATCTTGCACTGCAGGGTGTCGCATGGGTGAAGGAGGGCGCGGAGAGTTTTGACGGTGATCTGTGTCTGGAATATTCGCCCGAGAGCTACACCGGAACCGAGCCGGATTACGCTCTGGAAGTGTGCAATGCAGTGATCGACGCCTGGGGCCCTACACCGGAGCACAAGATGATCATCAACCTTCCTTCCACCGTCGAGATGACGACGCCGAATGTTTTTGCGGACGGAATTGAGTGGATGGGCAAGCATCTGCACCGCCGCGACAGTGTCATCCTGAGTGTTCATCCGCACAATGACCGCGGAACGGGAACGGCGGCGGCCGAGCTTTCGCTGCTGGCAGGCGCGGACCGTCTGGAGGGCACGCTGTTCGGAAACGGCGAGCGCACCGGAAATCTCGATCTTCTGAATGTAGCTTACAACATGTTCTCACAGGGCATTGATCCGGAACTTAATATCGATGATGTGAATGAGATCATTGATGTGGTTGAGCGGTGTAACAAGATGCCTATCGACGCAAGACATCCGTACGGCGGCAAACTTGTTTTCACGTCGTTCTCGGGTTCCCATCAGGATGCGATCAACAAGGGCATGCAGGCGATGAAAGAGCGCGGATCGGACATCTGGGAGGTCCCTTACCTTGCCATCGATCCGGCCGACATCGGGCGGCAGTATGAGCCGATTGTCCGTATCAACTCCCAGTCCGGCAAGGGCGGAGTCGCCTTTGTCATGGACAACTACTTCGGATTCAAGATCCCGAAGGCTATGCAGCGTGAGTTTGCCGACGTTATTCAGGCGGAGTCCGAGAAGCAGGGCGAGGTATCCCCGGATCAGATCATGGATGCGTTCCGGAAGACCTATCTTGACCGCAAGGAACCGCTGCATTTCCGCAGACTTCAGGTGACCGATCTTTCGAATGAGACGACGGGCGAGTTTGACACGAAGGTCACTCTCACGTACACCGATCACGGGCAGGAGAGATCGTTCGAAGCGGTCGGCAACGGTCCTCTCGATGCAGTGAGACGGGGCGTGCGGGAAAATCTGCACCGGGACATCCGCATTCTCGATTATACCGAGCATGCACTTACCTCCGGATCAGATTCCCAGGCAGCGGCATACATTCACATGATGGATGAAAATTCCGGCACCGTGACCTGGGGCGTCGGCGTGAGCTCCAACATCACCCGCGCATCCGTGCGTGCGATGTTCTCGGCGATGAACCGCATCGGCGGCCAGCAGCCGGGTGTGAGAGATTTATAAGCCGGCAGAGCACGAGATGTAAGTGAGCGACGAGCCGGAAGCCCGCGGGCCGGGCGGCCATTCGTTGACAAACGAAAAACGCGTCCTTACAATAAAAGAGCCTGCGTGCAGGCGGATTTTCCGCGCTTTTTTTGCTTTTACGCGGCCTTTCGCGGAGCCGATAAATAATGAAATAACAGTGAGGGAGATATGGCTGAACAGAAGAAATTTGTCGAGTCAATTACACCGCGCGATCAGGATTTCACGCAGTGGTACACCGATGTCTGCATCCAGGCAGACCTGATTGCATACAGCAACCTGAAGGGATTCATGGTCATCAAACCGGCCGGATATGCCATCTGGGAGAACTGCCAGAAGGAGCTGGACAGAAGATTCAAGGAGACCGGTGTTCAGAACGTGTATATGCCGCTGCTGATTCCGGAGAATCTTATGAAAAAAGAGGGCGAACTCGTCAACGGCTTTGCCCCGGAGGTTGCATGGGTTACATCCGGCGGCACGGAACCGCTGACCGAACGGCTCTGCGTGCGTCCGACCTCAGAGACACTTTTCAGCGATTTCTTCGCACAGGATGTGCATTCTTACAGGGATCTGCCCAGACTCTACAACCAGTGGTGCTCCGTTGTCCGCTGGGAGAAAGAGACAAGACCCTTCCTTCGTTCCCGCGAATTCCTGTGGCAGGAAGGACATACGATTCACGAAACAGCAAAAGAGGCAGAGGAAAGAACGCAGCAGATGCTGAACGTCTATGCGGATTTCCTCTCTCAGGAACTTGCGATTCCGACGATCAAAGGGCAGAAGACCGACAAGGAAAAATTCGCCGGCGCAGAGGCAACCTATACCGTCGAAGCACTGATGCACGACGGACGTGCACTCCAGTCCGGCACCAGCCACTATTTCGGTTCGAAGTTCGCAGAGGCCTATGATATTAAGGTGGCCGGACGCGACAATAAAGAACAATACGTATACCAGACATCCTGGGGAATGACAACCCGCATCATCGGCGCACTCATCATGGTGCACGGCGATGATTCCGGCATCATCCTTCCGCCTCACATCGCACCGATCCAGGTGATGATCATCCCGATTCAGCAGCGGAAAGAGGGCGTCCTTGAGACCGCAGCAAAAATCGCAGAATCCCTTTCCGAATACCGCGTAAAGGTCGATGATTCCGACCGCAGCCCGGGATATAAGTTCTCCGCGCAGGAAGTTTCCGGCATCCCGCTCCGCATTGAGATCGGACCGAAGGATATTGCTGCCGGCAAGGCCGTCATCGTCCGCCGCGATACGAGAGAGAAGATCGAGTGTGCGATCGATGAACTTCCGGCAAAAGTCGGCGAAGAGCTCGAGCGCATGCAGAAAGAAATGCTCGAAAGAGCGGAAAAACACCTCGAAGCACACACCTTTGCAGCACACAATACGGAGGAATTCGAGGAGAACTTCAAGGGGACAAAGGGATTCGTCAAGGCAATGTGGTGCGGAGACCCTGCCTGCGAAGAGAAGATCAAGGAAAAGTACAATGTCACAAGCCGCTGCATTCCGTTTGAACAGGAACACCTGTCCGATGTCTGTGTCTGCTGCGGACGCCCGGCAAAGAAGATGGTTTACTGGGGCAGAGCTTACTGATCCTTCGGGTGGATATCGTATTTACGATCTGTATGGTCCGTCAGGACGTCCGGCAGGACGGCATCTCGCGAAGCCCCGCGTATTTTGGCAGATTTACGCGGGTTTCTGCAGAGGCCCGGAGATTGAGGGACAGCCTCTGGCGCAGAAGTCTATAAGCTATGGAGGGGAAAATGAACATACTCGTTATCAACTGCGGCAGCTCATCGCTCAAGTATCAGCTGATCGACAGCGATTCGGAGAAAGTCCTCGCAAAGGGACTGTGTGAGCGCATCGGCAGTGAGGGATCCTGCATCACACATACGCCGCAGGGCGGAACCAAGCGCACGGAAGAAATTCCGATGCCGGACCACAACGAAGCCATCAAGGCGGTCATCGGGCACCTGCTTGATCCGAATGTCGGTGTCATCAGTTCTCTCAGTGAGATCGGTGCTGTAGGACACCGCATCGTACACGGCGGTGAGAAGTTCAACAAGGCAGTCCTCATCGATGACGAGGTTGTCCGCGCCATCGGCGATGTATCGGATCTGGCACCGCTTCACAATCCGGCAAACCTCATCGGCATTCATGCCTGCCAGAGACTGATGCCGGGCGTTCCGATGGTTGCTGTCTTCGATACGGCATTCCATCAGACCATGCCGCCGGAAGCATATCTATATGCAATTCCGCTGGAATATTATAAGGATTACAAGGTCCGCCGCTACGGTTTTCACGGCACAAGCCATGACTACGTAAGCCAGAGAGCCGCCGAAATCCTCGGAAAGAAGAGAGAAGATCTTCGCATCATCGTCTGCCATCTGGGCAACGGCGCTTCCGTTACGGCCGTCAAATACGGCAAGTCCATTGATACGACTATGGGTCTTACTCCGCTCGAGGGCCTGATTATGGGAACCCGTTCCGGCGATATTGACCCGGCTATCATAACCTTCCTGATGGACAAGCTTCACTGCTCTGCCCAGGAAATTCTGGAGATCCTCAACAAGAAGTCCGGCATGCTCGGCCTTTCCGGCGGCATTTCGAACGATTTCCGCGACCTCTCCAAGGCAGCGGCAGAAGGAAACAAAGACGCTGAGACAGCTCTTGAGGCATATGCAATCCGTGTCGGCAAGTACATCGGCGCCTATACCGCAGAGATGGACGGCGTTGATGTCATTGTCTTCACGGCCGGTGTCGGTGAGAACGACGGTCCGATGAGAAAGCGAATTTCGAACTACACCGAATTCCTCGGCACCTCCATCGATGACGAGAAGAACAAGACCCGCGGCGAGGAAGTTATTCTTTCGAAGCCGACCGACAAGGTTGTCACGATGGTTGTTCCCACGAACGAGGAGCTCGCGATTGCCCGTCAGACCCTTGCCGTCGTACGTGAGGCAGGCAGAGCCTGAGAGTGAGATAACCTGCATTGGCAATTACGATAAAACTCCCGGATAAAGTAAAACAGATACTGAATACCCTTGAGAACGCCGGTTTTGAGGCGTACATTGTCGGAGGATGTGTCCGCGACTCCATCCTCGGCAGAAAACCGGAGGACTGGGACATCACGACATCGGCAAAACCGGAGCAGGTCAAGGCTCTGTTCCGCCGAACGGTCGATACCGGCATCAGGCACGGTACGGTCACAGTTATGCTCGGCAGCGAGGGATTTGAAGTCACAACTTACCGGATTGACGGAAAGTACGAGGACGGGCGGCATCCGAAGGACGTCACCTTCACGGCAAGCCTCGAAGAGGATCTCAAGCGGCGCGATTTCACGATCAATGCCATGGCATATAACCCGGAGAGAGGCCTGGTGGATCTCTTCGGGGGCATGAACGATATAGAGCGCCGGCTCATCCGGGCCGTCGGCGACCCGGTGAGCCGTTTCACGGAAGATGCGCTGCGCATCATGCGGGCGGTTCGCTTCAGTGCACAGCTCGACTATACGATTGAGCCGTCGACGCTGTCCGCCATTGCAGAGATGGCCCCGAATCTGAGAAAAGTGAGCGCCGAGCGCATCTGCACGGAGCTCACGAAACTTCTTATATCGCCGCACCCGGGCGAACTCATGACGATGTACCAGACCGGCATCACGGCGATTATTCTCCCGGAACTCGATGCATGCATGGTGACGCCGAGCAACAACCCGCACCACATCTACAGTGTCGGCGAGCATATCATCCATTCTGTGGAGGCAGTCCGCGCGGACAGGGTGCTCCGGTACACCATGCTTTTCCATGATTTCGGGAAGCCGCGATGCCACTTCACGGACGAGAACGGAATCGACCACTTCCCCGGACATGCCAGGGTGAGCGCGGAAATTGCGGTTCATGTGATGAAGCGCCTGAAATTTGACAACGATACGCTGAACAAGGTTGAACTCCTGGTTGCAAACCACGATCTGCGGATGGACCAGACGGCGAGATCCGTGCGCCGGGGCATCGCGCGCGTCGGGAAGGACATGTTTCCGCTGCTCATGGAAGTGAAGGTCGCGGACGGTGCCGCACAGGCTCCGTACCGCCTTGCGGAAAAGAAAGCGGATGTGGACCGGTGGATGAAGCTCTACCGCGAGATCACCGCGCGGGGAGACTGCATCGGCCTTGATCAGCTTTCCGTAAGCGGAAAGGATCTCATCGATGCGGGGATGAAGCCGGGCCCCGAGATCGGAAGAGTGCTCGGCCGTATGCTGCAGGATGTTCTCGACGAACCGAAGCACAACAATAAGGACTACCTTCTCTCTGTGTATATTCCGAAGAAATATTCATAGGAAAAAGGGTGCCCCGACTTTTATTCCAGAAATTACGGTGGACAGAACGCCAAAACCCGCTATACTATACTTATTCTGATGACTGCCGGAACACGTGTTTTGGCGGAACTTTAATGGTTAAAATTCCAGATAGAGGAGAATCGATTATGAAGTACGTATGTGATGTTTGCGGTTGGGTTTATGATGAGGAAAAGGGCCTTCCGGATCAGGGGATCGCGGCAGGGACGAAGTTTGAGGATCTTCCGGATGACTTTGTCTGCCCGATGTGCGGTGTCGGCAAGGACATGTTCAGCAAGCAGAACTGATGATCTGAACGGCCGGCATCCGGAAGGATCAGTCCCCGGGCAGGGACGCACCCGGATTTATGACCGAATGCCAGAAAACCGCATTAAAACGCCGCTTTTGTTGACAAAACAGGGGCGGAAGTCTATAAATAGAATAGTAGTTTTCCGGTGAAAACCGGGTATTTTAAAGAAAGATAAAACAGGTATTTCAGGAGGTTTATGTATGAACAAGACTGAGTTGGTTGCTGCTATTGCAGAGAAGTCCGGACTTTCCAAGAAGGACTCCGAAGCAGCAGTTAAAGCATTCGTCGAGACTGTCACTGATGAGCTTAAGAAGGGCGAGAAGGTCCAGCTGGTTGGCTTTGGCACTTTCGAGGTTGCTGAGAGAGCAGCAAGAGAAGGACGCAATCCGCAGACCGGCAAGGTTATGAAGATCAAGGCTTCCAAGGCTCCGAAGTTCAAGGCAGGCAAGGCTCTTAAGGATTCCATCAACTGATTGCCGCAACAGGAAAGATTGACTGAATAATCGCTCGGCCCGGGATAAACACCCGGGCCGTTTTGTATCGTGTTTCCCTGAAAACTGTGTATAATGGAACTGCACCGGTTTTTTCGAATGCCGTGCGGCTTTCATGAAAGTAACTGGCAGAAAAAATGAGACTGGATAAATATCTGAAGGTTTCGCGGCTGATCAAGCGCAGGACGGTCGCTAATGAGGCCTGCGACAACGGAAGGGTTCTTCTCAACGGAAAGGCTGCGCGGGCGTCGGCGGAAGTGAAGCCGGGCGATGTGATAGAAATCTCCTTCGGGAATCGTTCTGTGAAGGCGGAGGTTCTTGCCGTCGAAGAGACGGTGCACAAAGAGGCAGCAGGAGAATTGTTCCGCTACCTGTAGACGGACATATATGAGCAGTACGAAGAAAAGAAGAAAAAAAAGGAAAAGAAGCGGGCTCTGGGCACTGGCAGCCATTGCGGCCGTCATCGTGATGGTGATTGTGGCAGGCTCGTATAAACTTCAGAAACAGCTTTCGGCAGACACAAAGAAGGAAGCCGATCTTCAGGCCCAGTACAATGAGGAACTGCAGCGCTCGCAGGATATCGAAGAGTACGCGAAATATACCAAGACCCGAAAGTACATCGAAGAGGTGGCAAAGGAAAAACTCGGGCTTGTTTATGAAGACGAGACAATTTTCAAGGACGAGGACGGCGAATGAGCCGCCCTCGTTTTTTAAGAAAGCACAGAAACCATGGATTTTCCGGAAAAGGTTCAGAGGACAATTGAAAAGTATAGGATGATTGCCCCCGGCGACAGCATCGTCATCGGTCTTTCCGGCGGCGCGGATTCCCTCTGCCTTGCCGAGGTGCTCCGGCTTCTGTACGGCAGAGAAGATGATAATCCGGTAAGGCTCTTTGCTGTGCACGTCCACCATGGTCTTAGGGCATCTGCGGATAGAGACGAGGCATTTGTCGCGGAATACGCTGCCCGCTTCGGGATTCCGCTCACGGCCGTGCATGTGCACGCAGATGTATATGCAGAGCAGTATGGCTGCAGCGTCGAGGAGGCGGGACGGCTCCTTCGCGGAGAGGCATTCCGAAGAGAAGAGGAGGATTTGAGAGGCAAAGGCGCCGTCCGCGTCCGGACTGCACTTGCCCATCACCTTGAGGATTCTGCGGAGACTTTGCTTTTCAATTTGTGCCGCGGCAGCAGGACGGCCGGCATGGCTGGAATCCGTCCGGTCTCTGGGAATATCATCCATCCGCTCATCGAATGTTCGAGACCGGAAATCGAACAGTTTCTCAAAGACGAAGGACTTGCATGGTGCACGGACGAGACGAATGAAAGCGATGAATATACGCGGAACCGCATCCGCCATATCATCCTTCCGATGCTGGAGAAAGAGCTGAACGGGGAAGCGGTAAAACATCTGTCTGAGGCAGCGCTCGACGGGGCGGATGCAGAGGATTTCCTTGCACAGGAGACGAAGAAGGCAATGCAGCAGTGCTGCCTTGAGGAACTGCCCGGAAAACGCGTGGCGATCCGGATTCCGGAGCTTAACAGACTTCATCCGTACATCCGGCGGCGTGTGGTCTATGCCGCACTTGTTGAGAGTGCCGGCAGAAAGAAAGATATCGGATCGGTCCATGTAGAAGCGCTTCTGCATCTTGCTTCCTCCGGAGGCGGCGGAAATCTTTCTCTTCCGTACGGAGTGCAGGCGGAAAAATCCTATGATGTACTCACCCTTTCCAAGGGAGAATCCGGGTCTTTGTCTGGGGATGTGCCTGGGAATGCACCGGACGGCGCATCCTGCAAAACCGCATTCGCGGCTGTTGCCGGGACGAGTAATAAAGATGGGGCAGGGGACGGTTCACCGGGAGAATATTTCTGTCCGGTATCCGAATCCGACTACTCCGT
Organism: uncultured Lachnospiraceae bacterium; assembly: GCA_900317475.1. Lineage (GTDB taxonomy): Bacteria > Bacillota > Clostridia > Lachnospirales > Lachnospiraceae > CAG-791. The sequence goes on from ONGY01000005.1 coordinate 23,323, forward strand.
GAGAGTCCTGAAGCGGCCTGCCGGGCGGCTTTCCATCCCTTCCGGGGAGTATACGAAATGGTTCGATTATGATAAAATTTTTCCATCTTTGACCTTCCGCAGACGGCAGGAGGGCGACCGAATGACGATCGGAGAGGATGGGACGGGAAAGCTTCTGTCCCGCTGTTTCATCGATTGGAAAGTGCCGCGGAAGGTACGGGAGAATATCGTACTTCCTGCGTCGGGAAAAGAGATTCTCTGGGTTCCGGGACATCGCGTGAGCAGAGCTTTTTATGTCACGGAAGAGACGAAGCAGATTCTGGAAATAACGTGTGCAGCAGGATTTAAGTCCTGCTGATGCAGGCCTTTCAAACTGCAGCATCGGTGCACCCGCTATTGAGGTCCTGATTTCGGAAGAGAAGGTTCAGGAGAGAATCCGCGAGCTCGGCGAGCAGATCTCGAAGGATTATGCTGGAAAGAGTATCCAGATGATCTGTATCCTGAAGGGTGCGAGCGTCTTCATGGTCGATCTTGCAAAGCGCATTACTGTACCGGTCTACATGGATTTCATGTCGGTGTCGAGTTACGGCAGCGGCACAGAATCGAGCGGCATCGTCAAAATCAACAAGGATCTGGATGATCCGATTGTCGGGAAGGATGTCCTGATTATCGAGGATATCATTGACACCGGGCGCACACTCAACTATCTGAAGAAATTCCTGAAGAACCGCGGCGCATCCTCTATTAAGATTGCTACGCTCCTCGACAAGCCGGCGCGAAGAGTCATTTCCCTTACGCCGGAATATGTCGGCTTTACGGTCCCCGATGAATTCGTTATCGGCTGCGGGATGGACTATGATCAGAGATACCGCAACCTTCCGTATATCGGTGTCGTCCGGCAGTGACCGGGTAAGCTCTGGTTTTTGCGGACAGAAATAATCAGCCTGTGCTTCTGCATGAGGAGAGGCTGATTCAGTTTTTACAATAAGCAAGAGGCAGTGATTTGGAACAGAATCGAAGAAATACAACAGGATTTGTATGGCTCGTACTGATTCTCATCTTCTTCATCATGATGGTGATTCAGTACGTGATGGGAACATCTTCCTCAAACGGAACGGCGTATACGGAGGGACAGTTCGAAAAGGACATCGCCGCAGGCACCGTAGAGAAGGTTGTCGTCTGTCCGAACCGCGAGACGCCGACCGGGTATCTCAAGGTGACGCTCACAAGCGGTGAGGAAGAGACGCTCTATGCGACGGACGTGAACGTTCCCGAGAAAGCGGCGCGTGATGCGGGACTTGACCCGGAGGTCCGGGATGTCCCGGAGGAGAATTGGTTCCTTTCGGACATTCTGCCGGTCGTGCTGATCGCCGTTGTCATGTTTTTCTTCTTCTTTCTCCTGATGGGGGCACAGAACCCCAACAGCGGCGCGAATGCCAAAATGATGAATTTTGGCAAGAGCCGCGCGAAAATGGAGAAGAGCAAGTATACATTCCAGGATGTAGCGGGTCTTGAGGAGGAAAAGGAAGAGCTCCAGCAGATCGTCGATTTCCTGAAAAATCCCGGCAAGTATATTTCGATCGGTGCGCGCATCCCGAAGGGTGTCCTGCTCGAAGGACAGCCGGGCACCGGAAAAACTCTGCTCGCCAAGGCAGTTGCCGGCGAGGCAGGCGTTCCCTTCTTCTCGATTTCCGGATCTGATTTCGTTGAAATGTTCGTCGGCGTCGGCGCTTCCCGTGTCCGCGACATGTTTGAGGATGCGAAGAAGCATGCACCCTGCATCGTGTTCATCGATGAAATTGATGCGGTTGCACGCCGCAGAGGCACCGGCCTCGGCGGAGGACACGATGAGCGCGAGCAGACATTGAATCAGCTGCTGGTTGAGATGGACGGATTCAGCGAAAATGAGGGCATCATTGTCATGGCGGCGACGAACCGCGTGGATATCCTTGATCCGGCAATTCTCCGCCCCGGCCGCTTCGACCGCAAGATCACCGTATCGCTTCCGGATGTGCGCGGAAGAGAAGAAATCCTCAAGGTCCATGCGCGGAACAAAAAGCTCGGCGACGATGTCAATCTGAAGGAAATCGCGCAGACAACCGCCGGATTCTCCGGTGCGGATCTTGAAAACCTGCTGAATGAGGCCGCGATTCACGCGGCAGCCGCAAACCGGCGCTTCATCAGTCAGGATGATATCAAACAGGCCTTCATCACGGTCGGCATCGGACCGGAGAAGCACAGCCGCGTCATCACGGACAAGGACAAGAAAATCACGGCTTATCATGAGGCCGGGCATGCGATCCTGTTCCATGATCTTCCGGATGTGGGGCCGGTTTACACCGTATCCATCATTCCGACCGGACTCGGGGCAGCGGGATATACGATGCCGCTTCCGGAGAAGGATGAGATGTTTATGACGAGAGGCCAGATGCTGCAGGATATTTGTGTCTCCCTCGGCGGCAGAATCGCAGAGGAGCTGGTCTTTGACGATATTACGACCGGCGCTTCCTCCGATATCAAGAAAGCGACACAGGCCGCGCGGCAGATGGTCACACGCTATGGCTTCTCTTCGAGCATCGGAACCATAAACTACGAGCAGGAAGAGGAAGATGTATTCCTCGGATATGATCTGGGGCATGCAAGCCGTCATTCCGAATATATGAGCGGCGAGATCGACAAAGAAGTCAAGAAGATTGTCGATGACTGCTATGCGAAGGCCAAGGCCATCATCGAGCAGCACCGCGATGTGCTCGACAAGGCGGCAGCTCTGCTGATCGAAAAAGAAAAGATCACCGGCGCGGAATTCGATGCGCTGTATGGCGATGCATCGACGGCAAATGCGTAAAAATGCACAAAAACGGGTAACCATTTTTGTAAAATTCGTGAAAACACACGATTTACCGATTACGGGGCGGGTGTTACTATAATGGATGTAACCCCCCAATACATTTTAGTTTTTGCTATACCCCATAAGAAGAATACCTTCTATCGAGAAAAGACAGTCCCCCCAAGCACTGTCTTTTTTCGTGCGTAAAATTACCTGGAAGCCTTCAAATATATACACGCGTCAGGTTCTTGAACAGAATTGCCGTATGGAGCCGTCATCCTGCCGCTTCTGGCGTCTTGCACCACATCTGCTCAAGGGCTATAATCACGAGTAGCAGTAAACTTTTATCCCACAGAAAGGTGGTATATAACAATGCCTATCGTAACAAGTACAGAACTTTTCAAGAAAGCTTATGACGGCGGATATGCGATCGGTGCTTTCAACATCAACAATATGGAGATTGTTCAGGGCATCACCGATGCCGCTGCAGAGTGCAAGAGCCCGGTTATCCTTCAGGCTTCCCAGGGCGCAAGAAAGTACGCTAACTCCGTATATCTTGTAAAGCTGGTTGAGGCTGCTTCCGAGCTTCATCCGGAAGTTCCGATGGTTCTTCATCTGGATCACGGTGCTGACTTCGATGTCTGCAAGGACTGCGTAGACCATGGCTTCACCTCTGTCATGATCGACTATTCCGGCCATCCGTTCGAAGAGAATATCGCTGAGTCCAAGAAGGTTGCCGAGTATGCTCATGATCACGGCGTAGTTGTTGAGGCTGAGCTTGGAACTCTTGCCGGTGTTGAGGATGCTGTTTCGGTTGAAGCTGACAAGGCATTCTATACCGATCCGGATCAGGTTGAAGAGTTCGTCAAGAGAACCGGCGTTGATTCTCTTGCAATTGCGATCGGCACTTCTCATGGTGCATACAAGTTCAAGCCGGGTACAAAGCCGCAGCTTCGTCTGGACATTCTTGCAGAAGTTGCAAGAAGACTTCCTGGATTCCCGATCGTTCTTCACGGTTCTTCTTCTGTTCCGCAGGAATATGTCAAGATCATCAACGAGAACGGCGGCAAGCTTGTCGACGCAATCGGCGTACCGGAAGATCAGCTTCGTGAGGCTGCAAGAGGAGCTGTCTGCAAGATCAACATCGACTCCGATCTTCGCCTTGGCATGACCGCTGGTATCCGCAAGCACTTCAATGAGCATCCGGAGCACTTTGATCCTCGTCAGTATCTCGGCGACGGCCGTGCAAATGTCAAGGCTATTGTCGAGCACAAGATCAAGGACGTCCTTGGCTCGGACAACAAGATCTGATCACCGCGGCAGTAACTGCAGTGTAAGTTCACGGAATTACCGGGGCTTCTCCGATTTGTCGGAGAAGCCTCTTTTTGTCCCTGCAATTTCGGGATTTTTTTACCGGGGTGGGAGCCCCGGAATATCCGGTCCCGGGTCTATTCTTGCGAAAGAGACCGGGCGGGATTATTATCTTTTTATTACGGGCATTGGGAATACCCAATTGATAGAGCTTTATAGCGGCCGGGGATGCGGCCGCGGAGGAGAAATCATGGTTTACAATACATTCGGAACATGCTCCACGCAGATCAATTTTGACGTGGATGACGAGCACAGAGTGCACAATGTAGTTTTTACGGGCGGATGCAACGGCAATCTCAAGGCCATCGGAAAGCTCGTAGAAGGGCAGAAGGCGGAGGACGTCATCAAACTTCTGAAGGGCAATACCTGCAGTTTTAAGCCTACTTCCTGCGCAGACCAGCTTGCACGTGCGCTGGAGCAGGCACTTGCTGAGAAGAACTGAGGCCCGCAGCCATGGCAGAGAAAAAAATCGTCCTCACCGGCGGCGGAACAGCCGGACATGTGACACCAAATATCGCACTGCTTCCATCTCTCAGGGAAGCCGGATATGAAATTCAGTACATCGGCTCTCTGTCCGGAATCGAGAAGAAGCTGATGGAGGATCGCGGGATCCCCTATTTCGGAATCGAAACCGGCAAGCTCCGCCGGTATTTTGACCCGAAGAATTTCTCGGATCCGTTCCGTGTCATCCGCGGATACAACGAGGCCAGAAAATTTTTGAAAGAATATAAGCCGGACGTACTGTTTTCCAAGGGCGGCTATGTCAGTGTGCCTGTGGTCCGTGCGGCAGCATCGCTTCACATCCCCTGCATTATCCATGAGTCGGACATGACGCCGGGACTTGCCAACAAAATCTGCATTCCGGCGGCAAAAAAGGTCTGCTGCAATTTTCCGGAGACACTTGAGAAGCTTCCGCCTGACAAAGCAGTCCTGACAGGGACACCGATCCGCGATGAACTTCTTCACGGCAGCCGCAGCAAGGGCCTTGAAATCTGCGGTTTTGACGGTGCAAAGCCGGTTCTGCTTGTCATCGGCGGTTCTCTCGGCGCTTCCTCCGTGAATCAGACCATACGTGACAATCTGGATGCACTGCTTGCACACTTTGACATCATCCATATCTGCGGGAAGGACAAGGTTGATAACCTGAAGCTCACGATTCCGGGATATAAGCAGTTTGAGTTTGTAAAAGAGGAGCTCTGCCATCTTTTTGCGGCGGCGGATATTGTCGTCTCCAGAGCCGGCGCGAATGCAATCTGTGAACTCCTTGCACTGCACAAGCCCGCGATTCTTGTGCCGCTCCCTGCAGCCAGCAGCCGCGGAGACCAGATCCTTAACGCAGCGTCCTTCGAGAAGCAGGGCTACAGCATGGTCGTGCAGGACGACGAGTTCCCGGATAAAATTCTGGACGCGGTAAAAGAACTGTACGAGAACCGTGAGAAGTACACCGAAGCGATGAAGCAGAGCTCTCAGATCAATGCGATTCCCATTATCATGGACCTTATCAACCGCGCTGCAGAAGGCAAGCTGCAGTGATGGCTGCGGCGGTACCGGGCACTGCACGCTGAACAGCAAATTGGAAAATATAAAAACAGGATGCTTTCCGATTGAAATCCGGAAAGCATCCTGTTTTGTATCCGCCTGGAATCTGTCAGAACGGGCAGTTATTCTTTGACGATGGCATCAACGAAAGCGTCAAGTTTGCCTTCATCCTTCTCAGTGAGTGCACTGCGGATCGTGAGACCTTCTTCGAGGATGGTGCAGTTCTTCAGGCAGGCGAGCTTCGCACGGGTCAGTTTTCCTGCAGCCGGCGCCCAGGTTCCGTTCTCGGCGACCGCAAATGTGCGGTTCTGTACATTCAGTGCGATCATGTCGTTGAGGAAGGTTTCCATCTTCGGATAGATGCCCATGTTGTAGGTCGGGCAGAAGAGGACGATCCTGCCGCAGCGCCATACCTCGGAGATGAGATAGCTGCAGTCAGTCTCGGATGCGTCATAGACAGCAGCCTTTCTGCCGGTTTTTTCGGCGATCTTCGCTGCACAGGCCTGTGCGGCGGAAGCCGTGTGTCCGTAAAGGGTGGAATAGACGACGAGGTAATCGCTGCTCTCCGGCGTGTAGGAAGACCAGAGCTGATATTTGCCGATGAACCAGCCGAGGTCTTTTCTCCAGACCGGTCCGTGCAGCGGGCAGATGGTTTTGATGTCGAGCCCTGCAGCCTTCTTCAGCAGGGCACCGGCCTGAGGACCGTACTTGCCGACGATGTTCGCGTAGTAGCGGCGCGCGTCATCGAGATATTCGCGCTCGAAGTCGTGATCATCTGCGAAAACAGAACCTTCCACAGCGCCGAAAGTACCGAATGCATCCGCGGAGAAAAGAACGCCGGTCAAATCATCATAGGTGACCATGACCTCCGGCCAGTGGACCATGGGAGCTGCGACAAAATGCAGGGTATGGGTGCCGGTGCCAAGAGTGTCGCCTTCCTTGATCTCAACATGGTCTTTCACCGGGATTTCCGGGAAGAACTGGTTGATCATCATCCATGCCTGCTTCGAGCAATAGAGAACGACATCCGGATATTCGCGGACGATCTCGGCGATCATGGAAGAGTGATCCGGTTCCACGTGCTGCACGACGAGAAAGTCGAGCTTCTTTCCGCCGAGTGCTTCCTGAAGGTTTTCAAGAAACTGATCGGCGATGGACAGATCTGCGGTGTCGATCAGGACGGTCTTTTCGTCGAGAATGACGTAGCTGTTGTAGGAAACGCCGTTCGGAATCGGAAAAATATTCTCGAAACGGGACAGACGGTGGTCGCTTGCGCCGATGGCGACGGTGTCAGTTGCAACGGATGTAATATTCTGCATAGGTACCTCCATAGCCATGCGTCCGGGCCCCTTTGGCGGCCGGACATTCGATGATTATGATTCTGAAACTGAATCTGAAGTTCCGTTCCCGGAACTGGTAAATAGTAGGACGGGGCCGCGCCAGCCATGCCGCGGCCACATTTCATTATATCGAAATGGCGGCGCCGTTCAAGGTTTATGGCTGTCTGAAATTGACGCAGGGAGTACAGGTTTTTTGAAATTATTCAGAGCCTCCCATTCTGGATTCGCTTCGCAAAACCGGGGTGAGGTTCTTCGGGAGCTGAACGGATACAGAATGGTATGAAAAGGAAACTTCCACTCTGCGAAAATTAAGGTAAGATGGAGAAAAAGGTGTCATGGCGGAGGCAGTTTTCATGAAAAAGAATCCTTTGTACAAGAGCTTCGGGTATGCTTTTCAGGGAATCGGAAATACAATCCGGAGCGAACGGAACATCAAAATTCATTTGACGGTGATGACACTCGTCATTGTCTTCGGCATTTTTCTTCATCTGTCGGTCACGGAATGGTTTGTTTGTCTGATTCTGTTCGGGCAGGTGATCAGCCTTGAGCTGGTGAATACCGCCATCGAGGCGGCGGTGGACCTTGCAACAAAGGAGAAGCATCCTCTTGCAAAGAAGGCGAAGGACGCGGCAGCGGGAGCCGTCCTTGTGTCGGCAATCTTTGCGGCCATCATCGGACTTATCATTTTTATCCCGAAACTTTTTGCACTGCTGTAAGGCGGGAATTGCAGATCAGCAGGAACATTTCTCATTGCTGCAGGGCAGGAATGTACAGACAGATCCGGAATAAGGCCGGAGCAGACCGGCTGAGGTTACAAGTCACCGCAAATCTTTTATAATATAGTAAAAGAGCCCGCGTCGGCGGGCAGGTTTTGTCGGTGTGCGGAGCCTTCAGGACTCCGGGAACGGGAGGTTACTATGGATATGACAGAAGGAATCAGAAAACTCATTCTCGCCGGCATCGGCGCAGGAGCAGCTACTTATGAGAAGGCGTCACAGGTCGTTGATGACCTTGTAAAGAAGGGTGAAGTCACGGTGGAGCAGGGAAAGAGCCTCAACCAGGAGCTTCGCCACAACATGAAGGATACCTACGACAGAACAAAAGACGCAGTGAAGAAGTCGATGGAAGAGAGCCGGGAAAATGCTGCGAAGTCTGCCGAGAAATCATCCGGCAGCGCGGACGAACAGCCTGAAGACGACAAGACCGTCGACTCAACGGCGAAGGATGTCACGGGCGAGAAGGAAGCAGCAGACAAGGTGCAGAAGGACCTCGACGAGATGAGTTCGGACCTTGCGGACAAGACGAAGGAGATCATCCATCTTCTCGCAGGACTTTCGCAGGATGAGGTCGATAAGGTAAAGGGCGTCATCGACACACTGAACAGGAAAGAGTGAGCCCTGAGAGTATCGGAAGACGTTTGCGGAGACTCTGCGCTTTGAAAGACGCGGAAATCCGGCATCTCCTGACAACGGGCGGCAACGGCGGGCTGCAGCAGGTGACGGCAGCCCGTTTTTCGTTTCATGGGAATCAGGCAGCGCATGGCGGACAGAGATTCAAAAGAGACAAAGCTGAAAAGGGAGCAGGAAAAACAGGAGAATCAGGAGCGTTTTCGCGAGATCCGCGAGGTGCTGCGCCGCAATAAGATCACACGCGGTGTAACGCCGGAGAAGCTTCGCCTTATTCTCGAGGAACTCGGCCCTACATATATCAAGCTGGGGCAGATTATGTCCCTTCATTCGGACATTCTTCCGAAGGCATACTGCGATGAGCTCCTGAAGCTGAATTCGGAGGTCACGCCGATGCCGTTTGAAATGGTCGAGGATGTGATCAATCATTCTTACCGGCAGGACTGGAAGGATATCTTCGAGTGGATTGACGAAAAGCCGCTCGGCTCCGCATCCATCGCACAGGTTCACCGTGCGCGTCTACAAACCGGCGAGGATGTAGTCGTCAAGGTTCAGCGCAAGGGAATCTACGACACGATGGCGCGCGACATCGGTCTTCTTCACCGGCTTGTGAAGCTGATGCCGCCAGTCGGAGATTTCAAGAATCTCGTTGATCTCGGCATGGTGCTCGATGAGCTCTGGGAGGTCGCACAGGAGGAGATGGATTTCCTCAAGGAAGCGGCCAACATGGACGAGTTTTCGCGCAATAACGCAGACATCCGCTATATCGAAGTCCCGAAGCTGTACCATGAGTATTCGACGAGCCGCGTGCTGGTCATGGAGTACATCGACGGAGTTGCAATCGACGACGTCGCGGCGCTTAAGGCGGGCGGATACGACCTTGACGAAATCGGAACAAAATTTGTCAACAACTATATTAAGCAGGTCATGGATGACGGTTTCTTCCATGCCGATCCGCATCCCGGCAACGTGAAGGTGCGCGGCGGAAAGATTGTCTGGATCGACATGGGCATGATGGGGCGCCTCTCTGAGAAGGACCGGCGCACCATGACGAAGGGAGTCCAGGGCATCGCGCTGCATGATGTGACCATGGTCGAAAATGCGGTTCTCGAGATCGGAAAAATATCCGGCAGAGTCGACCGGATGCAGCTGAACCAGGACCTGAAGAAATTCCTGAATGATTACGGCTCGGCATCGATGGGGAACATCGACATCGCCGATACCCTGCAGGCGCTGATGGAGATCATGAAACGCAATCACATCAGCCTGCCGCACGGAGTGACCATGCTCTGCCGCGGCCTTACCCATATGGAAGGTGTGCTTGCCAAAATCAGCCCGGACATCAACATGGTTCAGATTGCGGTCACGAGGTATTCCGAGGACTATTTAAAGAACATTGACTGGAAGAAGGAGTTCGAGCGGAGTGCGCGCTCCATCTTCCGTTCGGCAAAGAAGGGAACGGAAATTCCGTCGCTCACAACCGATGTGCTCAAGGAGTACCTGAACGGACAGGCAAAGGTGAATGTCGATCTTCATTCTTCCGAAGACCTGAGTTTCGTCGTATACTCTTCCGTACGGAACCTCGTCATCGGCGTCTGTATCGCGGCGCTTCTGGTTTCGTCAAGCATCATCTGTACCACTGGCATGAAGCCGCTTATTTTCGGCATACCGGCCATCGGGTTCGCGGGATATGCTTTTGCGCTCGCATGCAGTGTGTTTCTGGTGACGAGACATATCTACAATAAAATCAAGAATAAATAGGCAGCCGGCCGTCAGGAAAAAGGACGCACCGGCTGCCGCATTCGGCAAAACCGCATCCGCGGAGAGGTATTAAAGATAAAAGACAAGAGACAAAAAAACAATATCAGCACCAATGAGAACACGGACAGCGCAAAGAATGCAGGAGACGGGAAGAGGCGCAGGAAAGGACGGATCCTGTCGGATATCATCATCGCTGCTCTTGCGGCCGTGATGATTTTCTCCGGATATAAGTTCTTCAGTGAATATATCACCTACCAGAAGGGCAAGGATGATTATCGGGAGGTCAATGAGGCGATCACGGTTCTTTCCGAAGAGAGCACGGACAACGCGGACGAATCTGCGGAGGCATCCGAATCCGGGGAGAGCGGCGGGGAAGAAGCAGAAGAGAGCGCGGAATATCCGGCTCTCACCATTGACTACGACGAACTCGAGGCGGAAAACCCGGATTTTGTCGGTGTCATCTACATCCCTGCTCTGGAACTCTATTATCCGGTCGCACACAGCAGGGACAATGCAGAGTATCTTACGACTACCTTTTCCGGCAAGAGCAATCCGTGCGGCAGTATTTTCCTCGACAAGAATGCGAGTGCGGACCTTACGGATCTGAATTCCTTCATTTTCGGCCACAACATGAAAAACGAGACGATGTTCGGTTCGCTCAAGGAATTTCTGAAGCAGGACGGGCTGTGTGACAGCGACCCGTATGTCTATATCTACACAAAGGATAAAGTATACAAGTATCATATCTTTTCTTATTTCGTCTGCTCCGTGAATGACAGTCTTTACAACAACTTTTCGGATCATGACGGGTATGATGCCTATGTCGAAAAATGCAAATCGCGGTCCGAATACAAGAAGTCATCGGACACTTATGAGGACGATTTTTCTTCCTATACACCGCTGATCACGCTGTCGACCTGCTATGCGACCGGCCATGTCAACAACTTTGTCGTCGCTGCCGCACAGGCGGGAGTATATGATATCGGAAAATAACAGAACAAAACAAAAGGAGACTGCATCTATGCGCAAGACGAAAATAGTATGCACACTGGGACCGGCAAGTGATGATGAAAACACAATGCGTGGGCTCATGCTCGCGGGCATGAATGTCGCGCGCTTCAATTTCTCGCACGGAACGCACGCCGAGCACAGAGCACGTTTGAGTAAAATTCTGAAGCTCCGCCGTGAACTGAACCTTCCAATCGCGACCCTTCTTGACACGAAAGGACCGGAGATCCGCACCCGTGATTTCAAGGACGGAAAAGTCGTGCTGAAGGAAGGACAGAAATTCACCCTCACGACCGATGAGAAGGTCCTTGGCGATGAACACATCTGCTCCATCACGTACAAGGACCTGCCGCGGGACGTGAAGCCGGGGGCACAGATCATGATCGATGACGGACTCATCGGCATGCGGGTTGACTCCGTGGAAGGAAAGGAAATCCACTGCACGGTTCTCAATGGAGGACCGGTTTCGAATCACAAGGGAATCAACGTCCCGGGAACCGACCTCACGATGCCGTTCATCAGCGACCAGGACAGAGAAGACCTCATCTTCGGATGCGAGGAGGGCTTTGAATTTGTGGCCGCATCCTTTACAAGAACCGCGCAGGATATCCGCGACATTCGTAAGATTCTGAAGGAACACGGAAGCCATGCGCTGATCATCGCGAAAATCGAGAGCGTGCAGGGCGTCACCAATCTGGAGGAGATTCTGAAGGAAGCGGACGGCGTCATGGTTGCCCGCGGAGATCTCGGCATCGAGGTGCCGCTCGAGGAAGTTCCGGTGCTCCAGAAGAGAATGATCAAGATGGCGGAGTCGATGGGAAAGATCTGCATTACAGCCACGCAGATGCTGGATTCGATGATCCACAACCCGCGTCCGACGAGAGCGGAAGCGACGGATGTCGCGAATGCAATTTACGACGGCACGACGGCCATCATGCTTTCGGGCGAGACCGCAGCAGGCAAGTATCCTGTTCTTGCCGTCAAAACGATGTCGACGATCGCGGAGCGCACGGAGAGGGATATCGATTATTACCGCCGGATGGTCCGCCGTTCCGTGAGCGGCGAGAAGCTCGACGTCACCGCTGCCATCTCCCATTCGGCCTGCACGATTTCCGAGGATATCCAGGCGAACGCGATCATCGCAGTCACGATGTCCGGCTTTACGGCGCAGAGAATCTCACGGTTCAAGCCGAGCTGCCCGATTCTTGCGTGCTCCACGAAGAGCCGTGTGGCCTGCCAGACCAACATTCTGTTTGACGTATATCCGCTGATCATTCCGGAAGAGGAGCGGGAAGATCAGCTCTTCGAGACAGCCATTCACCAGGCGCGTCTCGGCGGCTACATCAAGCCCGGCGACACAGTTGTTCTGACCGCGGGCGTTCCGCTCGGCGAATCCGGCAATACAAACATGGTGAGAGTCATTGAGGTGAAGTGATCCGGCCATGTCTCATAAAATATTCTGCCTGCTCGGGAAGAGCAGCACAGGAAAAGATAATATATTCAGCATTCTGATTGCGGACCCGCAGCTCTCGCTGCGGCGGCTCGTGACTTACACGACGAGGCCAATCAGGACCGGCGAGGAGGAAGGACGCGAGTATCATTTTGTGTCGGAAGAGGAATATCGGCGGCTTGAGAATGCGGGGCTTGTCGTGGAGGAGCGCGCGTATCACACGGTCTATGGCCTGTGGCGGTATTTCACCGTGGCGGACGAGAACATCGACCTTACGGAATCGAGCTGCCTGACAGTGGGAACCCTGGAATCCTTTACGGCGCTTCGGGAGTACTGCAGAAAAAACTCTGGCAGGCCGGGTTTTGGCGCCGGGGAGAAGACCGTTGTTCCGCTTTACATCGAGGTTGCGGACGGCGAGCGGCTTAAGAGAGCATATCTGCGCGAAGAGCAGCAGGAGGAGCCCAAATATGTGGAGCTCTGCCGCCGGTTCGTGGCGGACACGGCGGATTTTGCGCCGGAAAAACTGGCGGCGGCCGGCATCACGGACAGGGATACTTTTGAGAATCCGGACGGCAGGCTGGATGAGTGTATCCGGGCGCTGAAGAAGAGGATCGGGGAGATGGAGGAAGGTGCATGAATCATTTCTCCGATATCGTCGGTCAGGATGCAATACGGGATCATCTCCAGGATGCAGTGAAGACCGGCAGGATCTCACATGCTTACATTCTCGACGGACCGAAGGATTCAGGCCGCCATTTTATCGCGGGCATTTTTGCGGCCGCAGTGCAGTGTACGGACATTCAGTCTGATCAAAATGGAATGCCGGAGCCCTGCGGCAGCTGCATTTCCTGTATTCAGGCTGATGCCGGGAGCCAGCCGGATATCATATATGTCCGCAGGAGGCCGAAGAACGGGAAAATCCCGCGGGTCCTTTCCGTGGAAGAGATCCGTCAGATGCGCGATGACGCGGCGGTAAAGCCATATGCGAGTGCCCGTAAAATCTACATTGTGGAAGACGCAGAGCTGATGAATACGCAGGCTCAGAACGCACTCCTCAAAACACTTGAGGAACCTCCGGCTTACGTTGTGATCATTCTGATTGCGGACGGCACGTCGCGCTTCCTGCCGACTGTCATGAGCCGCTGCATCACGCTCCATATGAAGCAGGTGCCGGAGGAGACGATGATTCGCTTTCTGATGAAGGAGCGCGGCATCAGTGAGGAGAAGGCAAGGCTCTGCGCGAGTTTCGCCGTGGGAAATCTGGGGCGCGCCGTGAAAATCGCGGACGATCCGGACTTTGACAATCAGAGGAAGGATGCGGAGCAGATTCTCGCGGGGATAACCGAGATGTCATTTACGGATATTGTAAACATCGCAAACGACATTTTCCCGAAGAAAAAGGCGGGTGCGGACGAAAATGCGGCCGCAGGAGACGAGGGCAAAAAAAAGGAGAGCATTCACCATTTGCTGCCGGACTGTATCCCGCTCTGGTACCGGGACGTCTGCCGGCTCAAGGCAGGCGGCAGCACGGAAGGCCTGATCCTGTCGGACTGCGCGGAAAAGACCGGGAAAGCAGCGGACGAAATTTCCTATGAGGGAATCGAGCGCATTCTCAGAGAAATCAGTGAGTACCAGAGAGAACTCACGACGACCAGTCCGGAGACGGCGCTGCAGCTTCTTCTCGTAAAGATACGGGACGAGCTGCGGGCGGCGGAAAAGGCAAAGAAAAAGTAGCCGCCGGGAAAGTGTTTATTGTCTGCAGATGCGGGGAAATCGGTAAACCCTGCAGTTCTGCCATTTCATGGAGGTTTATAGATGTCAGAAGAAATAAATGAATTCGAAGAAAAACCGGCAGAGCCGGTTGTGTCAAAATTCAGCGAGACCGTCCACGACTCGGACGGCACTGTGACGGCGGACGGGATTCTGCCCGAGACACCGGTAAGCTTTTATACCCCGGCGGAAGCGGATAAAGAAGGCGGGGATGGGGAGAAAAACAGTCCGGAGGACAGTACACCGGATGAAATTATCATCCCCGGATTTTCCGTGAGCGAGAATGGGACCGATATGAAGGTTTCCCCCGGCGAGCTTCCGCATGCGGAGATGCTTTCGTCTGAGAACAAAGCAAGCGAGTCCAAAGAGAACGAAATTTTCGCCGAAAATGAGACCTCCGTCGAAAATGAAATCTCCGAAGAGAATGAGATTTCCGGAGAGAATGATATCTCCGAAGAGAATGAAATTCTTTCGGATGACGATGAGACGGAAGACGGCAGAGAGAACAGTGCGCCTGTCGGAGACAGGGATGAAACGGATGACACGATCCTCGCGGAAGAAGACGGGGAGAGCACAAATGCCGCAGGCGGAGAAGATATTCTGGAAGAGAACGAAGAAAGCGGAGAAGAGAGCACAGAAGACGCGGAAGTTTTTGCGGCGGAAGTCGGGGCGCCTGCTTTCATTCGGGATGACCGATCCGATGCCGTCACGGCCCCGGAAGAGGAGAGGGAGGCACCTGCACCCCGCGGCGTGATCCCGGAAAATCCGCGTGAAGTCATCGGCGTGCGTTTCCGCAGTGCCGGAAAAATTTACTATTTCTCTCCCGGAGATCTTCGGATTCGCCGGGGCATGCATGTCATCGTGGAAACGGCTCGCGGTCTTGAATACGGCACGGTGGCGGGAAATCCGCTGGTTGTCACGAAAAAGCAGTTTAACAAACCCCTTCGCGTCGTGACGAGAATAGCGACGCCGGAGGATGACGCACGGCACATCGCAAACCGCGAGAAGGAGAAGACGGCTTACCGTATCGCGCGGGAGAGAATCGAAAAGCACGGACTCGAGATGAAGCTCGTCTCCGCGGAATATACGTTTGACGGAAGTAAGATTATGTTCTACTTCACGGCGGACGGGAGAATTGATTTCCGCGATCTTGTAAAGGACCTCGCGGGAGTATTTCGCACCCGTATCGAGCTCCGTCAGATCGGCGTGCGCGATGAGACAAGGCTTCTCGGCGGCTACGGTCCGTGCGGCAGGGAGCTCTGCTGCGCTTCATTCCTCAATGATTTCGCCCCGGTCTCCATCAAGATGGCCAAGGAGCAGAATCTTTCGCTCAACCCGGCCAAGATCTCCGGCGTATGCGGGAGACTGATGTGCTGCCTCAAGAACGAAGAGGAGACGTATGAAGAGCTCAACAAGAACCTGCCCGGCGTGGGCGATGAGGTGAAAGGCTCGGATGGCCTGATCGGTGAGGTCGAGTCGGTCAATGTCCTGCGCCAGACCATCCGAGCTATGGTGGATGTAGGGGACGAGAAGGAAATCCATGAATACGGCGTGGGCGATTTTGAGATTACGCGAAAACGCCGCCGCGGAGACCGCCGTCACAAGATGCTCGACGGAGCAGGAGCCGAGAAGGCTGCAGCGGCCATGCACGGAGTGAAAAAGCCGCTCTCCACGGTCGCCGCGGCAGTGGCGGCAAAGCAGCGCGAGGAAGCGCAGAATGCCGGGAGTACGGATGCGTCCGGAAATGCTTCAACCGGTCCGGCACAGGCTTCCGGTTCCGCGCAGAGGCAGGGGGCTTCTCAGAGACCGGGGTCTATGCGGAATCCGGGCTCTGCAAGGATGTCCGATGCTCTGCACAGCCAGAGCGATCTTCCGAATGCGGACGGCCAGCCGGAAGGCAGCGGCGAGGGAACGCAGGAGGAGAGAGGCGCAAGAAGGCGCCCGAACAGACGGCGCGGACGCGGCAATACCCCGGGTAATAACCCGGGTAATACCCCGGGCAATAACCCGGGTGACAATAACCGCCCGGGCAGCGCTTCCGCAGAGGAATCGCCGAAGCGCCCGGAGGATAAGAGCCGCGAGGAACGCCCCGCCCGCCGCGAAGGCCGTGAAGGCAGAAAGAGAGACGGCAGAGGCCGCGAGCAGATAAGGGAAAACCCGGATTCCGGTGCAAGAGAACAGACCGGTTCTGCGCAGGATGGACGCGGTCCTTCCCGCGCGGGCGAGAATCCGGAAAATAATCTCTCTGAAGAGCATCGGGAGAATGGTCAGCGCAGACACCGCAGACACGGCCGCAGAAACGGCGGCGGTTCAAATAGCGGAGCTGTCAGAGAGGGCACAGAAGTTGGAAGCCGGCCGGAAGGCGGCACCGGTGAGAACGGCAGAAATTCCGGAAACGGCGGAAATGCCGGAAATACCGCGGCAAAGGAATAAAGCTTACGGTCCTGCATCAGCAGGACCGGTCTTGCTAATGCAAGACCGGTACACCGCAGCATGAGCGCGTGAGGACATCTCACGCGCCGGCTGCCGCATTCGGCAAAACCGGATTCCCGGATTTTGCCGGGACGGGGTAGAACAATGGCAAACACAGAAAAGGAGCCTGTCCGCGTCCTGCCCGGTGAACGGATTGACGATCTGCAGCGGAATCACCTCCGGATCATCCAGAATCCGGATAAATTCTGCTTCGGAATGGATGCCGTCCTCCTCACGGGCTTTGCGGCCGGTGCAGGGTCGGATGAAAAAAGAGGCAGCCAGTTCCGCCTTTCCCCGTGGGAGGGTGCAAAAGTCCTGGACCTCGGGACAGGAACGGGAATCATCCCGATTCTTCTCAGCGCCAAAACGAATGCTTCGCATTTCACCGGACTTGAAATCCAGCATGAGAGTGCGGACATGGCAGAGCGCAGTGTGCGCATGAATGGCCTTGAGGATCGGATTTCGATCCGCGAGGGAGATATCCGGCAGGCAGAAACGTATTTCGGAGCGGAGAGTTTTGACGCTGTGACGAGCAATCCGCCGTACATGGCAGGCGGGCGGGCGCTCACCAATCCGGATTCACCGATGGCCATCGCACGGCATGAGATCTGCTGCACCCTTTCCGACGTCGTATCTTCCGCGTCAAAACTCCTGCGGAGCGGCGGACGGTTCTATATGGTGCACCGGCCGGAGAGAATGGCGGAGATCTTTGAGAATCTGCGGAAATACCGGCTTGAGCCGAAGCGGATGCAGCTTGTGTATCCGTACGTGGACCGGGAGGCCAACATGGTGCTCTTCGAGTGCGTAAAGGGCGGAAAACCGGGGCTTTGCACGGAGAAGCCGATCATCGTCTATGAAAAGCCGGGGGTCTACCGCCGGGAGATCTACGATATTTATGGATACTGAGCAAAAGGAAGCGGTATGACTTTTTCAAAGGATTACGGTACGTTATATCTCTGTGCCACGCCCATCGGCAATCTCGGTGATATCACGCAGCGTGTGCTCGATACACTGAGGAGCGTCGATGTGATTGCGGCGGAGGATACGCGAAACACGAAGAAGCTGCTCGCCCATTTTGATATTCACACTCCGCTCACAAGCTATCACGAGTTCAATAAGTTCGACAAGGCGGAGGAGCTGATCCGGGAGCTTAAGGAGGGCAGAAACATCGCCTGCGTAACCGACGCGGGGACGCCGGCAATCTCCGATCCGGGGGAAGTGCTCACGCGCCGCTGCATCGAGGAAGGCATCCGCGTGACGTCACTTCCGGGAGCCTGCGCGCTGATCACGGCACTGACGCTTTCTGGAATGAAGGCAAGGCGGTTTGTGTTCGAGGGCTTCCTGCCGGATGACCGGACAGACAGAAAGGAGAGGCGCAGAATCCTTTCGCAGCTCGAAAACGAGGAGCGGACGATTATTCTTTACGAGGCACCGCACCATCTGAAGGGCACGCTCAGCGAGCTTATGGATCATCTGGGCGGAGAGAGAAAAATCACGGTCTGCCGCGAACTCACGAAGAAATTCGAAGAGGCTGTGCCGGAAACGCTGGGAGACGCGGTGCGTTTTTACGAAGAAAATGAGCCGCGCGGCGAGTATGTGCTGGTCATTGAAGGGGCAGAGCCCGGAACGGCAGAAAAGAAAAAACAGGAAGCCTGGAAATCGATGACCGTCCCGGAGCATGTCGCGCTGTATGAGGCGCAGGGACTGCCGCGGAAGGATGCAATGAAAAAGGCGGCAGAGGACCGGGGGATCTCACGGCGTGATATTTACGCAGAGCTTCTTAAGGACGGGAACGCCGGAGATCATGAAAAATAAGTAAATTCGCCAAGAATGCGTTGTGGACAAAATCCATTTGTGATATAAAGTAGGTGCGTTATTTCATTAACAATCAAGTTAATGATTCGACATAAATGGAGGTAGATTTACGATGTCAAATGTTGATTTAACAAAGTACGGCATTACCGGTACTACCGAAATCATCTACAACCCTTCCTACGAGAAGCTGTTTGAAGATGAAATGGATCCGAACCTTACCGGTTACGCAAAGGGACACCTTTCCGATCTTGGCGCGGTTGATGTTTTCACTGGTGAATTCACCGGCCGTTCTCCCAAGGATAAGTACATCGTCATGGATGAGAATTCCAAGGACACCGTATGGTGGACCACTCCGGAATATCCGAACGATAACCATCCGGCAAGCGAGGAGCAGTGGGCAGCCTGCAAGGAGATCGCAAGAAAGGAGCTCTGCAATAAGAAGCTCTATGTCGTAGATGCATTCTGCGGCGCAAACAAGGATACCCGCATGGCAGTCCGTTTCATCGTCGAGGTTGCATGGCAGGCACACTTCATCCGCAACATGTTCATTAAGCCGACCGCTGAGGAAGAGAAGAACTTCGAGCCGAATTTCGTTGTTTACAACGCTTCCTTCGCAAAGGTTGACAATTACAAGGAACTCGGCCTTCGTTCCAGCACGGCCGTTATGTTCAACATCACTTCCCGTGAGCAGGTCATCATCAACACCTGGTACGGCGGAGAAATGAAGAAGGGTATGTTCTCCATGATGAACTATTACCTTCCTCTGAAGGGCATCGCTTCGATGCACTGCTCCGCAAACACCGATATGGAAGGCAAGCACACCTCCATCTTCTTCGGCCTGTCCGGAACCGGCAAGACCACTCTTTCCACCGATCCCAAGAGACTCCTCATCGGCGATGATGAGCACGGCTGGGATGACGAAGGCGTCTTCAACTTCGAGGGCGGCTGCTACGCAAAGGTTATCAACCTCGACAAGGATGCAGAGCCGGATATCTACGGCGCAATCCGCAGAGACGCTCTTCTTGAGAACGTAACCATTGATGATGCAACCGGAAAGCTTGATTTCGCTGACAAGAGCCTTACCGAGAATACTCGTGTTTCCTATCCGATCGATCACATCGAGAAGATCGTTCAGAAGGTAACCGGCGGTGTCTCTCACGGCCCGGCTGCTGAGAATGTCATCTTCCTTTCCGCTGATGCATTCGGTGTTCTTCCGCCTGTTTCGATCCTTACTCCTGAGCAGACGAAGTACTACTTCCTGTCCGGATTCACGGCAAAGCTCGCAGGAACCGAGCGAGGCATCACTGAGCCCACTCCTACCTTCTCCGCTTGCTTCGGCCAGGCATTCCTTGAGCTTCATCCGACCAAGTACGCAGAAGAGCTTGTAAAGAAGATGCAGAAGTCCGGAGCAAAGGCATACCTTGTTAACACTGGCTGGAACGGAACCGGCAAGCGTATCTCCATCAAGGATACCCGCGGAATCATCACCGCAATTCAGACCGGCGCAGTTGATAAGGCTCCTACGAAGAAGATCCCTTACTTCGGATTTGAAGTACCGACCGAGCTTCCGGGAGTTGATCCGGCAATCCTTGATCCCAGAGACACCTACAAGGATGCTTCCGAGTGGGATGCAAAGGCAAAGGATCTGGCTGCAAGATTCCAGAAGAACTTCAAGAAGTATGAGGGCAATGAAGCAGGCAAGGCTCTTGTCGCCGCAGGCCCGCAGCTCTGATTGAAGAAGCTCTGTACAGCCTGATACAGGCATAACGGAAGAGCTGAACATCATCTTAAGTTCACGCCCCCGCCATGGTTTCATGGCGGGGGCTTTTTCGTATCCGGGTATCCGGCGTTCTTCCGGTCCGGCGGCTGTAAATGTCATTTTCCTTTCCGGTCGGGGCGCCTGCCTTCTTTTGGGAGTTTCTCTCATCCCCGGCATCGTGTAAAATAGGATCCATGGCGACTTATGTGATCAGCGACATCCACGGGGCTCTTGACGAGTTTGTGCGGATGCTCGATAAAATCGATTTTCACTTCGACGGCTCGGACGAGCTGTATCTGCTTGGGGACTACTGCGACTGGGGCGCACATCCGATCGAGACTTTGCAGTATGTGAAGGAGATGGACGACGATTATCCGTTCGTGCACCCGCTCATCGGCAATCACGAGTGGATGTTCCTCGAGACGCTGGATGCGGAAAAACGCGGCGCGCGCGGGATGGACGAGGTGGAAAACAACTGGTTTTTCAATAACCGGGGACTTACCACCTATACGGAGTATCTGAAGCTGTCGGAAGAGGAAAGAAGGGAAATCGAAGAATGGATGCGGGCTCTGCCATACAGTCTGAGAGCAGAGGTGAATGGAACATCCTACCTCATGTCGCACGCGTATCCGTACTTCGAGGACGTTAAAACCAGTGCGGAGGAGGATGCGCGGAGAAAGGTTGACGCCGTGTGGCGCCGCCTCATGATCCGCGAGGATCCGTTCGGCTCTTATGAGGGCGGACGGCATTATGATTGTTTTATCTGCGGCCACACGATCACGGAATTTTATTTCTACAAGCTGCGGTTTGAGCACAACTGGCCGGTGCGCAAGCCGGACCCGTCGGTGCGGAACCGGATTTTCTTCGGTGAGAAGTTCATCGATATCGACTGTGGGGCGAAGTGCCTGTCCTGCAGGGAAGACCCTTCCCCGTCGCTGCGGCGTGGGGCGCTGAGGGGGCAGCTTGGATGTCTTCGGCTTGACGACCGGTACGAATTCTACGTGCATCCGGTAAAACACCGCATTCCGGGAACAAGAGAGGACATGAGCCGGAAACAGCCCACACTCACCTGGCCAAGATTCGATATCGAGCCGAAAGTCACGCTTCCGGGAATCCGCCCCTCTGAAATGGGGATCCCGGATATTGATTTTGATGCGCTGAAGAAACCGGAGATGAAAATGCCGGAGATTCATTTTCACCAGATGTCTTTTGAGGATCTGAAGGATACCCTGACGGGAAGAAAGCCGGGAAATGGCGGAAACATGGAAAGTCATTCCGGCAGTGCGGCGGGCAGGTCTTCGGAAGAGAGCCGCACATCCCTGAATCCGGACACCGCGGCAGAAAGAACACCGGATGAGAACGGCGGGGGATATGAAGAAGGACCGGCAGGCGGCGCATCCGGGCAAAATGGGCAGGAAACCGGACGGGAAAACTGAACGGAAGAGGATGGATTTTTGAATACAGAACAGATCACGATTCTTGTGCTTTTGCTGCTGGTGACGCTGCTTGCGGTTCTCCTTGTCCTGAACCGGCGGCGGAAACGGCGGGAGGAGTTTGTCCCGATGGACGATCTCGAAGGGCACGAGTTCGAGTTTTACTGCGCGGACCTTCTGCAGGGCAGCGGCTTCCATGATGTAACAGTGACGCGCGGGAGCGGGGACTACGGAGCTGATATTCTTTGCGAGAAAGACGGCGTCACCTATGCGGTTCAGTGCAAGACCTATTCCTCGCCGATTGGAGTTTTTGCGGTGCAGCAGGCTGCGGCGGGCAGGGACTATTATGACCGCATGGTCGGTGCTGTCATGACTAATCAGTATTACACGAAGAATGCGGAGACAGCCGCAAAAAAACTGAAGATATTGCTGTGGGACCGCAGCGATATCGAACGGATGGAAGAAAATGCAGGGCGCTGAAGCTTTGGCATGTTCGGAAGTGAAAGGAACACACCTGCAGGGCGACAGAGGAGCCCCGGCACATGCGGAGGTCTGAATCAGGAAAACAAGGGAGGATGATGACGATGGAATCAGCAAAGGAGTATATCGGGAACGGACAGGCCGTACTCGGTGTTGAGTTCGGCTCGACGAGAATCAAGGCAGTGCTGATCGGCAGTGCAAACGAGCCGATCGCGCAGGGAGATCACGAATGGGAAAACCGGCTGGAAAACGGCATCTGGACATATTCTCTTGAGGACGTCTGGAGCGGTATTCAGGATGCCTATCAGAATCTCCGGTCAGATGTCCGGAATAAGTACGGCGCGGAAATCCGTAATCTCCGGGCTGTCGGCATCAGCGCGATGATGCATGGATACCTTGCCTTTGATGGGGACGGGAAGCTGCTTGTCCCGTTCCGCACTTGGCGCAATACAATCACGGAGGAAGCATCCGACAGGCTGACGGAACTTTTTGGCTATCACATACCGCAGCGCTGGAGCATCGCACATCTGTATCAGGCCATTTTGAACGGTGAGGATCATGTGGGAAATGTCCGCTTCTTCACAACGCTGGCGGGTTATGTACACTGGAAGCTGACAGGGCGGAAGGTTCTCGGCGTCGGCGATGCATCGGGAATGTTCCCGATTGATCCGGAGACGGCGGATTACAGCAAGAAGATGATTCAGAAGTTTGATGACCTCATTTCGCCAAAGGGCTTTTCCTGGAAACTGGAGGAAATCCTTCCGCAGAGTCTGGTGGCCGGCGCGGATGCCGGCGCGCTCACCGGGGAGGGGGCAAAGCTCCTCGATCCGTCCGGAACGCTGCAGCCGGGCGCTCTTTTCGCACCGCCGGAAGGAGATGCGGGAACCGGAATGACAGCGACCGACTCTGTGGCCGTCCGCACGGGCAATGTATCCGCGGGCACATCCGTTTTCTCGATGGTCGTTCTGGAAAAGCCGCTCTCGAAGGTCTATCCGGAGCTTGATCTTGTGACCACGCCTGAAGGCAGAGAGGTTGCGATGGTTCACTGCAACAACTGCACATCCGATCTCAATGCGTGGGTCAGTGTCTTCGATGAATTCTGCGGCCTTGCAGGCGTATCCATGGAGAAGGAAAAACTGTACAGCCTTCTTTATAAGAATGCGATGAGCGGTGATTCCGACTGCGGCGATGTTCTCTCCTACAACTTTGTGTCCGGCGAACCGGTTGCCGGGGTTATGGACCAGGAGGGCGCTCCTATGGTTGTGCGCACCGCATCGTCAAAACTTACGCTTGCGAATCTTTTCCGTTCGCTTATTTATTCCGCGTTCGGAACTCTGAAGATCGGAAATGATATCCTCATGAAGCAGGAGCATGTCCGTGTGGACCGGCTGATGGGACACGGCGGAATCTTCAAGACAAGGGGCGTCGCTCAGAATATTCTCGCGGCGGCTATGAACGCACCGGTCACCTGCATGGAAACAGCGGGTGAGGGCGGCCCATGGGGAATGGCGCTCCTTGCATCCTACCGGGTGAATAATCCGGAAGGACTCTCCCTCGCCGACTGGCTTTCGAAGAAAGTTTTTGCAGACGCGGAGGGAACGACCGTCGATCCGGATCCGAAGGATGTGGAAGGATTCGACCGCTGGAGTGAAATCTACAGGAAAGGGCTTGAGGCCGAGAAGGCTGCGGTCCGGGCGTTCTGACATGCAGCGGACTGCATGCAGATTTGAGTCCTGCCGGGCAATCCGCCCGAATACTTGGGCCGGGATCCGTTACAAATATTTTAATACCATAACTCAGGAAGGCTTATCATGCTGGAAGAACTGAAGAAACAGGTATATGAAGCAAACATGCTTCTGCCGAAATACGGACTTGTCACATTCACCTGGGGCAATGTTTCCGGAATCGACCGTGAAAGCGGCCTCTTTGTCATCAAACCGAGCGGTGTTCCGTACGAGGAGCTCTCGCCGGAAAAGATGGTTGTCGTGAATCTCGACGGAAAGGTCGTCGAGGGTGACCTCAATCCGTCCTCGGACACGCCGACGCATGTCGAACTCTATAAAGCATTTAAAAATATCGGCGGCGTCGTTCACACGCATTCTTCCTACGCGACCAGCTGGGCGCAGTCCGGGCGGAGCATTCCCTGCTACGGGACGACACACGCGGATTATTATTATGGAGAGGTGCCGTGCCTGCGGTGTCTTACGAAGGAAGAGATCGACGAAGGATATGAGACGAATACCGGTCACCTCATCGTGAATGAATTCGCGAGAATGAAAAAGGACCCGGCAGCGGTTTCGGCCTGCCTCCTCAAGAACCACGGCCCGTTCTGCTGGGGAAAGAATGCAGAAGATGCAGTTCACAGCGCGGTCGTGCTCGAGGAAGTTGCCAAAATGGCGTTCCGCACGGAACTCATCAATCCGAAGGTACAGCCGGCTCCGCAGTTTCTGCAGGACAAGCATTACCAGAGAAAACACGGACCGAACGCTTATTACGGGCAGAAGAAACACTGACTGCAGACTGCGGGTGAATCTTTTTTGCGTAAATCATGCCAATCCTATTGCAATCGAAAGAAAACTTTTATAAACTTGCTTTATAAAAGTGGAGACTCCCACCGCCGCGGCGTTCCGTACGCGGAACGCGTGTGATCCGTTTTCGCCGGAGGCGTCAGTCTGCAGGAGACTGCGGACTGCTGCGGCCATCCGGTCTGCGGCGCGGAGGCAGGAGTTTATTCAGCGGTGCAGCAGTCACAGAAGTACATTTATTGGAGCAGAGCAATTGTTTTCTCTGTATCCGGAAAGAGGCAACAGTGGATAACATAGAATTAAAGAAACATGCCAATCAGGTCCGCAAGGGCATTGTCACGGCTGTTTATTCCGCACAGGCCGGACATCCGGGCGGATCACTCTCCGCAGCTGACATCGACACTTTCCTTTATTTTGAGGAAATGCATGTCGATCCGAAGAACCCGGAGGACCCGGACCGTGATCGCTTCGTCCTTTCCAAGGGACATACCTGCCCGGCGCTTTATGCCGTTATGGCAGAGAAAGGGTACTTTCCGAAGGAAGAGCTTAAGACCTTCCGCAAGCTCGGCTCCCGCCTGCAGGGACATCCGTCCATGCAGTATCTCCCAGGACTCGATATGAGTTCGGGTTCCCTCGGACAGGGAATTTCGGCAGCGTGCGGCATGGCACTTGCAGCCAGAATCGATAAGAAGGATTACCGCGTCTATACGCTCCTCGGCGACGGCGAGCTCGAAGAGGGCGAGGTCTGGGAAGCTTCCATGTTTGCAGGGGACAAGCATCTCGATAACCTCTGTGTCATCGTTGACAACAACAATCTGCAGATTGACGGAAACATTGATGATGTGAACAGCCCCAAGCCGATCGATAAGAAATTCGAGGCCTTCAATTTCCACGTGATCAAGATCAACGGACATGATTTTGACGAGATCCGCGCAGCATTCAGAGAGGCGCGGGAGACCAAAGGAATGCCGACCTGCATCATCGCTTCGACCATCAAGGGCAAGGGCGTTTCCTATATGGAGAATCAGGCCGGATGGCACGGCAAGGCACCGAACGAAGAGCAGTATAAGACTGCAATGGCCGATCTCGATAAAATCGATGAAGAGATTGCAAAGGAGGAAGGCTGACGATGGCAGACGTTAAGAAAATCGCGACCAGAGAGAGCTACGGACGCGCTCTCGAGGAACTCGGAGCGGAAAACCCGGACATCGTCGTTCTTGATGCTGATCTTTCCGGTTCCACGAAGACAAGTTATTTTGCAGAAAAATATCCGGACCGTTTCTTCGACTGCGGCATTGCCGAGGGCAACATGATGGCAATCGCGGCAGGACTTGCAGCATCCGGCAAGATTCCGTTCGCGTCGACCTTCGCAATGTTCGCGGCGGGCCGTGCCTATGAACAGGTCCGCAACTCCATTGGATACCCGCACCTGAATGTCAAAATCGGTGCGACCCACGCCGGCATCACCGTCGGCGAGGACGGTGCTTCCCATCAGTGCCTTGAAGACATCGCTCTCATGAGAACGATCCCGGGCATGGTCGTCATGTCCCCGTCGGATGATGTAGAGGCGAGAGCCTGCGTCAAGGCGGCGGCTTCCTATGTGGGACCGTGCTATATGCGTTTCGGCCGTTATGCTGTTCCGGTCATCAATGAGCCGGACATGAAGTTTGAAATCGGCAAGGGAAGACTTCTTAAAGAAGGTAAGGACGTTACTATCGTGGCGACCGGTATCTGCGTGGCATCGGCACTCGATGCGGCAAAGATTCTCGCCTCCGAAGGAATTGATGCAGAAGTCATCAACATCTGCACCATCAAGCCCATTGATACGGATCTGCTCATCGCATCAGCGGCGAAGACCGGAAAAGTTGTCACGGCAGAGGAACACAACATTATCGGCGGCCTCGGCGGCGCTGTTGCAGAAGTACTTTCCGAGAACTGCCCGACGAGAATGTACCGCATCGGCGTCCGCGATCGTTTTGGCGAGTCCGGAACGGCTGCAGAACTTGTGAAGAAATTCGGTTTCGACGGTGAGGGCATTGCAGAGGCGACCGCAAAGTTTGTGAAGGGCTGAGCGGAAGCGTAAGACAATATACGCAAAGGTATGCTACCATAGACCTGCGGAAGCAATTCCGCAGGTTTTTTTTCTGAATCACCCGGAATCCTCAGGAGTCAAGTTTGAAAGTAACACCGATGTGTCACTTTCAAACTGACATTGGTGCCGCCGGCACCAATGTCCCGATCCGGGAGCATCTGGCAAAACCGCATCTGCGGATTTTGCCTCAGCGGGGTATAAAAATGAAAAATATTCTTTCACCCTCTATTCTCGCGGCCGATTTCAACTGCCTCGGCGATCAGATTGCACAAACGAGGAAAGCAGGCGCACGCTGGGTCCACATCGATGTGATGGACGGAAGCTTCGTGCCGCAGATTTCGTTCGGCATGCCGGTGATCCGCAGCATCCGGAAGAATACGGACCTTTTCTTCGATGTACATCTCATGGTGGATAATCCGGAGCGGTTTGTCCGT
Organism: uncultured Lachnospiraceae bacterium; assembly: GCA_900317475.1. GTDB lineage: Bacteria > Bacillota > Clostridia > Lachnospirales > Lachnospiraceae > CAG-791. Next base: position 50,784 of record ONGY01000005.1, read on the forward strand.
TCGTTTGCGGACTGCGGCGCGGATATCATTACCTTTCATCTTGAGGCGGCACCGGATCCGGGCGCTGTGATTGCGGCAATCCGCGAGGCAGGGAAGAAAGTGGGAATGGCGATCAAGCCGTCGACGCCGCTCGAGAAGACAGAGCAATATCTTGACAGGATTGATATGCTTCTTATTATGACGGTTGAACCGGGGTTTGGCGGCCAGAAGTTCATCACTGCGACATACCCGAAGATCGCGGCAGCGCGCAGTTATATCGATGAAAACGAGCTTGATGTCGACATTGAGATTGACGGCGGCGTAACAAAGGAAAATATCGGCGATATCCTGAAGGCCGGAGCCAACGTGATTGTCGCAGGGTCTGCTGTCTATCACGGAGATATCGTGAAAAACACGGAATATTTCTGTGATAAGCTGAGTCAGGAAGAGATTCCTTTTGCGTGAATGCCGGGAATTGGACAGAAAAGCGATTTTCCTGCCGACGGAGAGGAGAATACCTTCCTCCGGACGGGAAGGAAAAGCGCTTATCTTCAGGCTAAGACAACGGCACCGGAGCGCTCCGGGCGGAATCCGGATCCCGGAAATCCGTGCAGAATTGCACGATCACAGTCAAAACTGTATACTAACAAAGTATCAGAATTGATGGCAAATAAGCTGCAGAGACGATTCCAAAGGGCAGGCGGAATCATGGAAATCCGCCCCGCCTGCAGCCTATGGAAAGGACGAAGATTGATCAGGTTTTCGGAGAAAAAAATTGACCGCAATGCTCCATGCTGGTGCGGCAGTGGAAAAAAGTACAAGAACTGCCATGAGGCGTTTGACGAGAAGCTCCGTGCATATGAGCTCGAGGGCGCGGAGGTTCCGGACCGCTCCCTCATCAAAACGCCGGCGCAGGTGGAAGGTATTCGCGAGAGCGCGAAGATCAACATTGCGGTTCTTGATGAAGTTGGCGAGAAGATTCATGCCGGCATGACAACGCAGGAAATTGACGATATCGTCTACAATACGACGGTCAAAATGGGAGGCATTCCAGCGGACCTTCACTATGAGGGCTATCCGAAGAGTGTCTGCACCTCCATCAACGAGCAGGTCTGCCATGGTATTCCGTCGGATAAGGTTATCCTGAAGGAAGGCGACATCATCAATGTCGACTGCAGCACGATCCTGAACGGATTTTTCTCGGACTCGTCCCGAATGTACTGTATCGGCGAGGTCTCGGAAGAGAAGAAGAAACTGGTGCGGGTCACAAAGGAATGCGTGGAGATCGGCATCAAGGCAACAAAGCCATGGACGTTCATGGGCGACATGGGAAATGCAGTGCATCAGCATGCACTGGAGAACGGTTTCACGGTCGTCAAGGAAATCGGCGGACACGGCTGCGGGCTCGAATTCCACGAAGACCCGTATGTGAGCTATGTCTCGGCACCGGGAACCGGAATGCTGATGGTTCCGGGACTCTGCTTCACCATCGAGCCGATGGTCAATGCCGGAACCGATGAAATTTATCAGGATGAAGGCGACGGCTGGGGCATTTACACGCAGGACGGAAAGCCTTCGGCACAGTGGGAAGTGCAGGTCCTTGTCACCGAGGACGGCTGCGAGGTTATTACGTATTAATCGATATACCGAAACAGCATCCGGCCGGGACAGGAAGACGCCGGGGGGCGCATCGTAAATATAGCCGCTGCCCCACCTCTGCCCGATAACACGGGTGTGCCGCCGGGTTTTTACGAGGGAGAAACAAGTAATATGCAGAATAAAGGAAAATACTACATCACAACGGCAATTGCCTACACGTCGGGCAAGCCGCATATCGGCAATACCTACGAGATTGTTCTTGCGGATGCGATTGCACGTTATAAGAGGGCGGACGGATACGATGTCTGGTTCCAGACCGGCTCCGATGAGCACGGGCAGAAGATAGAGACGCGTGCTGTTGAAGAGGGCATGAAGCCGAAGGAATTCGTCGACAAAACGTCTGCAGAAATTAAGCGCATCTGGGATCTCATGAACACATCCTACGATCGCTTCATCCGCACGACGGACGAGGACCATGTCGTCCAGATTCAGAAGATTTTCAAGCGCCTTTATAAGCAGGGCGATATTTACAAGGGACAGTATGACGGCCTGTACTGCACGGAGTGCGAGTCTTTCTACACGAAGTCGCAGCTTACGCCGGAGGGAAAATGCCCGGTCTGCGGAGGAGATGTCCATCCGGAGAAGGAAGAGGCATATTTCTTCCGCATGGAGAAATATGCGCCGCGCCTGATCGAATACATCAACACGCATCCGGAATTCATCCAGCCCGTTTCGCGGCGCAATGAGATGATGAATAACTTCCTGCTCCCGGGACTGCAGGATCTGTGCGTCTCCCGCACGAGCTTCAAGTGGGGCATTCCGGTGGACTTTGACCCGGGCCATGTTGTCTATGTATGGCTTGATGCGCTGTGCAACTATATCACCGGCATCGGATATGACGCCGATGGGAACAGCTCTGATCTTTATAAAAAGGAATGGCCGGCGGATCTGCACCTCATCGGCAAGGATATCATCCGCTTCCATACCATTTACTGGCCGATTTTCCTGATGGCGCTCGGTGAACCGCTTCCGAAGCAGGTCTTCGGACATCCGTGGCTCCTGCAGGGCGGCGAGAAGATGAGCAAATCCAAAGGCAACGTCATTTATGCCGACGATCTCGTTGATCTCTTCGGCGTGGATGCTGTCCGTTATTTCGTGCTGCATGAGATGCCGTACGAGAACGACGGTGTCATCACCTGGGAACTGCTTGTCGAGCGGATCAATTCGGACCTTGCCAACACGCTCGGAAACCTTGTGAAGCGCACGATCTCCATGAGCAACAAATATTTTGGCGGGGCAGTGGAGAACCGGCACGCAGATGAACCGGTTGATGAGGATCTGAAGGCAGTCTGCCAAGGCGCGTACAGCAAGGTCGAGGAAGACATGGATGAACTCCGTGTCGCCGATTCACTGACGGAAATCTTCACGGTCTACAAGCGCCTCAATAAATACATCGATGAGACGGAACCCTGGAACCTTGCAAAAGACCCGGCAAAGTCGGACCGCCTCGCGACGGTTCTCTACAATCTGTCTGAGGGAATCATGATGGCGACCTCGCTGCTTGCGCCTTACATGCCGCAGACGTCAGATAAGATTGCGGCGCAGTTCGGAACAAAGCTGCGCGATTTCGATACACTCGGCACGTTCGGACTCTATCCGTCCGGAACGAAGGTAGATCCGGATCCGGAGATGCTCTTTGCGCGCCTCGACAAGAAAGAAATTCTCGGAAAGGCCGAAAAGATTCAGGAAAAGCAGAGGGCGGAATTCCTTGCGCATCAGGAGAAGGCAAAGGCGAACCTTGCGGCAGCAGGCCTTTCTTCCGCACGTACGGGCGATGCCAAAAAAGACGGAGCGGCAGCAGAAGAAACGAAGGCTCCGGCAGCTGCCGGAGCGGAGGACGCTAAAACGGAATCGTCCGCGAAGCCCGGAGAAACCGCCGGAAAGCCAACGGTCACCATTGAGGATTTTGACCGTCTCGAGTTCCGCGTGGGCGAGGTCATTGCCTGCGAGGCTGTGCCGAAGTCCAAGAAACTTCTCTGTGAGCAGGTGAAGGTAGGAGACCGGGTCCTTCAGATCGTCTCCGGCATTCATAAACAATACACACCGGAAGAAATGGTCGGGAAAAAGGTCATGGTTATCACGAACCTGAAGCCGGCAAAGCTTGCCGGCTTCGAGTCGCAGGGAATGCTTCTGTGCGCGGAGGGACCGGACGGAACGCTTTCACTGATGACACCGGACAATAAGGAGATACCGGCCGGCAGTGAAATCTGCTGAGAAAACCGGATAAAGATAGTTTTTACGGAAAGAAAGGGCTTTTGGATATCTGCCGTGAGGGTTGAGAACAGGGAGAGAGGGCCGCTTATAATCTGTCAGAAAAAGTCTGCTTGAGAGTATTGTGAATAGTCTGTCCGGAGTGGGGGCTCCGGAAGGGGGAGGCTGTCATGAAGAAACTTGAGTTTACGATTGAGTCCAGGGACGGCAATAAGACGCCGGTTTACTGTGTGAAATGGATGCCGGACGAAGTGGCCGAAAACGGCGCGAAGCCGGCAATGGTCCTTCAGATCATCCACGGCATGGCTGAGTATGTTGGCCGGTATGAGCCATTCGCGCAGTGGCTGACGGACAGAAATATTGTCGTCTGCGGCAATGATCACCTGGGGCACGGCAAAACAGCAAAGAGCGAAGCAGACCTCGGCTATTTCTGCGAGAATGACCCGGCGACGGTGGTTGTGCGCGATGTGCACCGACTGAAGAAGACGGTGCAGGCGCAGTACACCGGAGTTCCGTATTTTATCCTCGGGCACAGCATGGGTTCGTTCATCGCGCGGAACTATATCTGCCGTTACGGGCCAGGAATTCAGGGCGCCGTGATCATGGGCACCGGATCGACGCCGGACAAGGTGCTGAACTTCGTCCTGTGGCTCTGCAGGGTACAGGAGAAGATGTTCGGAAGCCGCCACGGGGCGAAGATGATCAACAATCTTGCATTCTCGTCCTACACGAAGGGCTATGAGAGTGCACCCACGGGGTATGAATGGCTTTCGCACAACAATGAAAACGTAAAGAAGTATGTTGCCGACCCGCTGTGCGGAAATCTGTTCACCGTCAATGGATTCGAGACACTGTTCACGCTCATCGGGCGGCTGAATGATAAGAGCAATCTCGACCGCATGCCGAAAAATCTGCCGGTGCTGTTCATCTCGGGCAGCGAAGACCCGGTCGGAAACTGCGGCAAAGCGGTCACGGAAGTGTACGACAGCTTCGTAAAGGACGAGGGCATGAAGGATGTCACGTTAAAACTGGTGGAGGGCGACCGTCACGAAATTCTGAATGAAGACGACCATCTCTCGACGTACCAGTATATTTACGACTGGCTGATGAAGAGAATTTCAAAGAGTTGAGAAATCGCTATCTGATTATTTTATCCACATTTGTGCTGGCGGCGTGCCTCTGTTTCGGGACGCCGCTTTGTGCTGTCCGGATTTTCGCATCCGGCGCCGGGACTGCGGACCTGTCCTCCGCTTCGGAAGAAGCTGCCGGGACAGAGCAGTCCGAATCAGACACCGCCGATGAAGAATGGAATGCAGTTTTCGGAAGCTCTGGGGAGAAGATTCTTCCGGACACTTCTGCCAAAAGCGTTATGGAGGAACAGAAACAGTACCTCCGACAGGCTGTCCTCGGACTTCGGGACCTCGGGCTCACGCCGGATGCTGTCTTTTCAAATATCCGAACGCTGATCGCAGAGCAGCGGGCGAAGAGCAGCAAATCCGGAAGCTCTGCAGATTCATCTTCGGGTGCGTCTGCGGAATTATCCGATGAGGCGTTCTTAGGCAGTGAAGCGGCTGAAACAGGGTACGGGGATGGCACATCCCTGCAGAATGAATCCTCTGCTGAAGAGGCCGAGAGCGGAGCGGTCGGGACGCAGGAAGGCGTCATGTCCTATATTCCTTCCGGAGACAGTTCTGTATCGGACATGGAAGAGACGCTCTCCGGAATGGGACAGGCCGGAGAAGAGGCCGGCCGGATGCTGAGCGAGGCATCAAAAGAGGCCGGACAGCAGATCAAAAAGAGTTTTGGCGAGAAGCTGAAGGAAAGTTTCAGCTCCTTCATTGACAATCTTCTCAAGTGATAAGGTACAGTCAAGAGGCGGGGAAATCTAAGGAAAAAGAGGTATCTGAAAATGAGCAAATTTTTCAATCTGGACAGTCCGGTCATGGCGTTTCTCTCAAGGCTATGGGACATCATGGTACTCAATATCTTCGCGTTTCTGTTTCTCCTGCCGGTGTTCGCAGTCCTTTATTTCTTTGGCGAGATCGGTTCTGCAAGTCCGATTCTTGCACTGGTCCTTGTCTTCATCGCAGCACTTCCGTTCGGTGCATGTCTTACGGGACTTCACTATATCTCCCTGAAAATGGTGCGCAAGGAGGAAAGCTACATTGTCCGGCCATTCTTCCATTCCGTAAAGGAAAACTTCCGGCAGTCTGTGATTATCTGGGCAATCTACCTTTTCTTTTTTGTCATCACCGGATATGACATCTATATGGTCATCAATGATGAGCAGAATATTTTTCCTTCGTGGCTCGGCATTGCACTTCTCATTGTCTCGTTTCTCCTGCTGTTCTCATTCCTTTGGGTTTTCCCGATCCTCTCACATTTTGTAAATTCGGTCGGCGGCACTCTTCGAAATGCGGTTACGATGGCAATCGGCGCATTTCCGAGAACGCTTCTCATGCTTCTCATCCTGATTACACCGATTGCGGCTCTCTATTTTATCGGGCAGTATATCGTGCCGTTTCTTTTTCTGTTTGGAATCGAGGGGCCGGTTTATCTGTGCGCAATGACGTATTCCAAATTCTTTGAGCGCTTCGAGCCGAAGAGGGAAGAAAGTCAGAATCCGGATGCCATGCCCCCGGTTCTTGCGGACGATCTCGACAGCATTGATCCCAATGTCTTCAAAATTCCCGGCATTGATTATGATCCGGATGAGGTAAAGGCAGAAGAGAGCGGGGAAAAAGACAATGAATCCGGTAAGGAAATGAACCAGGAGACAGAGAAGGCCCCGGATCTGGAAGCAGATAAAGAACCGGGCAGAGATGCGGACGGGACGGATAAATAACAGAAAATTCAGATTGATGAGGAAACTCTGAAATTTATGAATGAGAGTTCAGAATTCTGAAAGCTCAGGGCTGAATTGTCGATTACAAAAAATCAATGTACAAGGTGCATAAAGCTCTGACCGAATTGTTGGACAAGATTGACGCAAGAACGAAAATACTTAAATTTCGGCGTCAGATTAATACAAGAAGTGCAGAAATCTTTGTATATTTCGGGTATGGCAATAAAAATCCCGATAACTTATACTTCATTTTGTACCAAGTAATGCTGTGCGGTTCCTGGCGGACCGCAGGGGACGGCATGAATCAGCAATGGAGGAATAACAAAAATGGCAAGCTTATCGTTGGAGCATATCTGCAAGACTTATCCGAATGGATTCAAGGCTGTCAAGGATTTTAACCTTGAAATCGAAGATAAGGAGTTCATCATTTTCGTCGGACCTTCCGGATGCGGAAAATCCACCACTCTCCGTATGATCGCTGGACTTGAGGACATCACCTCCGGTACCCTTAAGATCGACGGCAAGGTTATGAACGATGTCGAGCCGAAGGACAGAGATATTGCAATGGTCTTCCAGAACTACGCTCTGTATCCGCACATGACGGTTTACGACAACATGGCATTTGGTCTGAAGCTCCGCAAGGTTCCGAAGGATCAGATCGACAAGATGGTTAAGGAAGCAGCAAGAATCCTGGATCTGGAGAAGCTGCTTGACCGTAAGCCGAAGGCTCTTTCCGGCGGCCAGAGACAGCGTGTTGCAATGGGACGTGCAATCGTCCGTAACCCGAAGGTCTTCCTTATGGATGAGCCTCTGTCCAACCTGGACGCAAAGCTTCGTGTTCAGATGAGAACTGAAATCGCAAAGCTTCACCAGAGACTGGGCACAACGATCATCTATGTCACCCACGACCAGACCGAAGCTATGACGCTGGGCACCAGAATCGTCGTAATGAAGGATGGCGTTGTTCAGCAGGTAGATACTCCTCAGCATCTGTATGACAGCCCTTGCAACCTGTTTGTTGCAGGATTCATGGGATCTCCGCAGATGAACTTCCTGGATGCAAAGTGCAAGATCAGCGGTGATGAGGCATTCCTTACCATCAAGACCAACAACGGCACGCAGGATGTTCCGGTTCCGCCGGCAAAGGCTAAGAAGCTGATCGAAGGCGGCTACAACGGAAAAGATGTCATTCTTGGTATCCGCCCTGAGAATATTGATGATTCCGAGATGGTTCTCGCTACTTCGAAGTGCATCTTCGAGGCAAAGGTCAACGTCTATGAGCTTCTCGGCGCCGAAGTATTCCTTTATTTCGATCTCGGCGATACGCAGATCACCGCTCGTGTTGATCCTCGTACGACTGCTCGTCCGGGCGACAACATCAAGTTCTGCTTCGACCTTGAGAAGATGCACATCTTCGACAAGGAGACCGAGCAGGCAATTGCCAACTAAGTTTTTTATAAGGGGAAACCCTATGGAGGGGACGCCGATGAGGCGTCCCTTTTTTGATCAGAAAAAACACAGAGTATTGTGGCGCAGAACCATGTGAATCATCTGCAAAAGAAAACGCATGAATCATTATTAATACAATCTAATTGCACCTGTAAATTATTAAAAATCAGATAAATTTACCAAAATTGTGGAAGCCTGGCACATCAATTGTGTTAAAATGCAATAGATCACGTAGCATCAAAAGGCATTTTTAACGACTGGAAACAAGCGTCAGGTCCGACACGCCCGCGGTGGGTTCCGGTGGATATACATGCACCGGAAGTGCGGGTGAATAACTGGGGCCGGCAATGATCAGATCGTAAAGATAAGGAGATGTACCCATGATTCCTTCCCAGGTCATGAAGAGCAGTCTTGAAGAACTGAAGAACATCACAAAGGTAGATTTCTGTGTGACCGATTTGTCCGGAACAGCCGTTGTGCTGACAAATGGGGCGGCAGAACCGGACCGCAGTCTCATCACGGGATTTGCGTCGACACCGGTGGACAGCCAGATCATCGGAAACTGTTATCTGATGAAGATTGAGGAAGACAATGAGCCGGCGTACGTTCTTGCGGCAACCGGCGAGAGTGATTATACGCTGATGGTCGCCAAAATCGCTGTCAGCGAGATTCAGAATCTGCTCGTGGCGTACAAGGAAAAGTATGACCGCAACAATTTCTTCCAGAATCTTCTTCTGGACAATCTGTTGCTGGTCGATATCTACAACCGCGCGAAGAAGCTTCATATTGAGGACAAAGTCCCCCGCGCCATCATCATGATCGAGATCGAAAATGCGGCGGGCGAGGCGGCCGTGGAGAAGGACAATACGGCACAGGAGCTTCTGTCCGGCCTTTATACCCCGCAGAACGGCGACTATATCACAGCGGTCGACGAGAGTTCTGTCATCCTCATCAAGTCGGTTGCATCAGAGGACGATTACGGGCCGGTTGAAGATGCGGCAAACGTCGCGGTCAGCATGCTTAACACCGAGGCAATGCTCAAGGTGCATGCGGCATACGGCACCATCGTAACCGAGCTGAAGGACCTTTCCAAATCGTATAAGGAAGCGAAGATGGCGCTCGATGTCGGCAAAATTTTCTACGCCGAGAAGCGGGTCTCTTCGTATAATTCGCTGGGGATCGGCCGCCTGATTTATCAGCTTCCGGTCGGACTGTGCAGACAGTTCCTGCGCGAGATTTTCGGGGACATGGATCTTTCCGAACTGGATCCGGGAACACTCACGACGATCAATACATTCTTTGAGAACAATCTGAATGTCTCGGAGACAAGCCGTCAGCTCTTCGTTCACCGGAATACGCTGGTGTACCGCATTGAGAAGCTGCAGAAGGCGACCGGCCTTGATATCCGCAATTTCGACGATGCCCTCACCTTCAAGATCGCACTCATGGTCTCAAGCTATATGAAGTACATTGATTCGAAGGAATATTGATCTGAAAGGCATATTTTAGAAGTAATATCGGTCCGGACATTCTTCCGGGTGACTGCCGCATTGGCCGGCCTGGTGCCCGGAATGTTCCGCCTTTGCGCCGTCCTGAAAAAAGATCACCGCTGCTGTGCAGATAACCTGTGAAAGCCTGCGGGATGGGAAGACCGGCACCGAATATAAATGAATGATCTGACTTTAATCAAGACCGTATCCGTTGAACTCCGGAATGAAGCTCTCGGATGCGGTTTTTCCGTCCTGGATAAAACCATTCTCCACACCGAGCCCGATCGCATAATCGACGAGGCTTTCGTACTCTTCATCGGAGAGCCTGCGGTCGAGCTCCGGGTCGCCCTTTACCTGGGGCATCGGTGTGTATTGGTTCATGATGCTGATGAAAATACGGCTGCCGTATGTCTCATAGAGGTATCGGATCACTCTGCGGGAGTCCTCGGCCTGTCCGGGGAGGGCAAGATGGCGGACGACGACGCCCTTCAGCATGACGGGATCGTCTGCATCGTCTTCTTCGTCGAGCGAATGAGAGCCGTCCGCAAAGAGCGGCCAGGGCTGCTGGCGGACCATCTCGGCAATGGCGCGGCTGGCAATATCGAAGTAATCGGGGGCCTTTGAATATTTTGCGGAGAGCGCGGAAGATACATATTTCAGGTCCGGAAGATAGATGTCGACCAGTCCGTCAAGTCGTTTCAGGGCCTCCGCCTTTTCATAGGAGGAGGTGTTATAGACGACGGGGATGGTCAGGCCGTTATCCTTTGCGCGCTCGAGGGCCGGAACAATGACGGGCAGATAATGCGACGGCGTCACGAGATTGATGTTCGTCGCTTTTTCTTCGTCCTGAAGGCGGAGCATGATTTCCGAGAGATGTTCGGGTGTAACCCGGATGCCGGCAGGGTGCTTCGAACTGTCGAAAGCCTTCGTATTGGCGATTTTGTAGTTCTGGCAGAATATGCAGCCCATATTGCAGCCGGAGAAGAAGATGGCACCGGAGCCGACAGGCCCCGTAATGACCGGCTCTTCCCATTTGAGAAGAGCTGCCCGTGCGGCGTAAAGATCCGCGGGTTCACCGCAGTATCCGACATTTCCTGCAGCGCGGTTTACGCGGCAGTTCCTTGGGCAGAGCGTGCAGCATGTAAGATCGAAAAGATCAGAATCAGACATAGATAAGGCCCATTTGAAATCAGTCATCACATTTTCATTCGGCCCGGATGGCGGTGTTTCAGACAGAAGTGCCTGACACAGAACCGGAAGGACTGTCAGGCCGGCGAAGATGCTCATATAAAAATTCTGCCGGGCTCTGCGTATGACAGGATCCTGACCCGGCACCTCCGACGCCGGCATAAGCCAGGCACCCTCACGGCACATGACCTTTCTGCTTAGTGCTGCTTGGTTCCCCATCTGACACGGTTCGCAGACGTCCGTTGCGTAAGACCCGGCCCTTTTCGCCGCCGAAAGACCGCAGTCAGGACCCCGCCATGCGCGGACCGCACGGCAGATGAAATTACTATAGCGTTTTTAAATGGAGAATACAAGCAATTTCATGAACTGAGCCGGACCTTGCTGCAGCGCAGTCGGGGTACCGGCATCCCTGCGACTAAATTCCATGCAGTACCCCACAGAACAGAGCACCGCATCCAGTGACAGAGCGTCAGCTCTTCGGAAGCATCTTCTTTTCCGAGGATTCTCTGCGGATATTCCGGAAATAGTCGGAGAGGACAGCACTGCAGTCCTTAGCAAGAATTCCCTCGGTGACAGCGCAGCGATGCGTGAAATTCCCGTTCTGGAGGATATTGAGAAGAGTTCCGCCGCAGCCGGATTTCGGACTCGAGGCTCCGATGACAACCCGGTCGATCCGGGACTGAACGCAGGCCCCCGCACACATCGGGCAGGGCTCGAGTGTGACATAGAGCGTGCACCCTTCGAGCCTCCAGTCGGAGAGCTTCCGGCAGGCCTTCCGGATGGCCGATACTTCTGCGTGCGAGAGCGCGGAATGATCGTGACAGCGGCGGTTATAACCGCGCGAGAGGATCTTTCCGTCCTTTACGATTACACATCCGATCGGAACTTCACCGATCGATGCGGCTTTACCTGCCTGATCCAATGCTTTCTTCATGAACTTTTCATCTTTTGTGCGCTGCTGCCGCTGTGCTTCTTCTGCAGCTGCAGCCTCTCTCATCTTCTTTTCTTCGCGCCGTTTTCTCCTCGCGATGGCCTTTGGCGTGTTGTGAGGGTTTGATTTGTTTTCCTCAGCGCCGCCCTGAATTTCCGGGGGCTGCGGGCTCTCTGGAGGATTGCTTATTGTACCTGCCTGTTCTGATTTCATACTCTTTTTATCTATTTCCCTGAGAATTGTCTTGCCAAATCCTACTAACTTGGTATAATTTAAATACCCAATTACAAGTAGGATTTGAGTAATTCGGACAGCAAGACGGGTTTGACGCTGTATTAACGGTGCGGTTTTATGATACCATAGCCTCACCGAAGGAGGTACAGCGCCGGTTCCCGCAGGAATAATGATTTTCAGTATTTCAGAGGGATTGAAGTTTGAAAGTCCTGCTGATGCAGGACTTTCAAACGGCAGCATCGGTGCTGAAGCACCGGCTGCCGCATTCGGCAAAACCGCATCCGCGGATTTTGCC
>ONGY01000004.1:0-38373 GCA_900317475.1 uncultured Lachnospiraceae bacterium
GGCAAAATCCGCGGATGCGGTTTTGCCGAATGCGGCAGCCGGTGCTTTAGCACCGATGCTGCGGTTTGAAAGTCCTGCATCAGCAGGACTTTCAAACTTCTCCCCTGTATCAATTGCAAACGGGGAAAGAAGCCTTCTTGCAAGACCGGTTCGCTCAGGAGCAAGTTCACAGACCGGCATGAGCTCTACGGTGGTGATGCCGAGGCTTTTGAGATACGGAATTTTATCGGACAGTCCGGCAAAGGTGCCTCTTCTCTCCGCCTTCACGCCGCTGTCAGGAGCCTTTGTGAATCCCCGGACATTGAGAAGATACATCCGGCGGTCGCAGTAATGATATTTCTTCGTGCATTTCGGAATAACGAGGTCACGGGGAAGCTCGGAGGGGGCGCTTACAAGGTTTTCACCGCTGCCGCGGATCAGAACCGGAACGAGTCTTCCGGCATAAGGATCATTGTACAGAATGCCGTCGATTTCATAGCAGTAAGCAAGATTGTCGGCGTGAAGGCCCCTCACGAAAACGGAATACATACTGCCGGTCCGGAAATCATCGGTGAGCTCGATCTCGGTTCTTGTGTTTTTTCTGGTATTGAAGAGCACAAGCCGGCAGGTACCGGACGGCCCCGGACGGATTGCGGCTGTGAAACGAATTCCGTCCGGACTTTGGTGCGATCCCGGCGAGAGACGTTTTGACGGTACTGCTGTGTAGGGGTTCTTCAGAATATTCATCGCAATCCTTCCTGCCCGGGCAGCAGGCGTTTCCATTTTCTTCGCATCTTTCAAACAATAATCCATATTATTTTATCACAGAAAGAGGTATTCATGCACCGGTGGGCAAAGGATAAGGGCGGCTCAGTCTTTTATTCCGAGCGGTCTTAAAAATCTCGACGGGCGGCGCGGGTTTGCCTTTGTTCCGCAGGTGTAGGAAAGGTACAGACTGTTCTTTGCCCTTGTCATGGCTACGTAAAACAGTCTTCTCTCTTCTTCGACGGAGGCGGGCGTTATGGACTGACGGCCCGGGAGAATCCCCTCGTTTAAATCCGGGAGGAATACGCTTCCGAATTCAAGACCCTTGGAAGCGTGCATTGTGAGAACCTGCACGGAATGACTGTCTGTGCTGTCCCCGTCTTCTGCCGGGGTTGTTTTTCCGATATCCTCATTTCCCGAGAGAAAACGGATAAAGTCTTCCTGCGTCCGGAATCCGGATGCCTTCTGTTCCAGGGCGTCGAAAGCTCTGTGAATTCTTTCTCGGACTTTTTCGGATGTACCTTCCAGGAGCCCTTCTTCTGCGCGGAGAGTTTTCCGGATATAACGGACAGCCAGCGGCGGACCGAGATGAAGAAGCAGCCGGAAATCGCGCTCCAGAAGCCGGATCGTTTCGAGCATGGGAGGATTGCTGCGGTAGTATGTGCACAGAGAATCAATGGAAACGCGCTCGCTTCCGGCACAGGCGCGCACGAAATAACGCATCGGGCAGTTCATGATCCGGTAGAAGTCTGCCCGGGTGCACTCACCCAATGCACTTCCCTCCATTCCGGATGCTGCGCGGAGATAGGAAAGCACCACATCCCGGACAGCAAGCGCCTCGGGGGCCGGCTTTTCTCCCGGCTCAGTGACCGGAAAGCCGTGAAATTTGAGAAAGTCCGTAAAATTTCCCGCCTGGAAGTGATTCCGGAATATTACGGCCGTGTTCTTCAGCTCTTCTTCCGGAATCCTTTTCAGCCTTTCGAGGATAACGCCGTACTCTTCTGCCTCATCTGTGCAGCAGAGGCTCTTTACCGGTTCGCCTTCACCCCGGAAAGCTGTAATTTTCTTCGGAAAGCGGTCCCTGTTCTGCTGTATGACAAGACCGGCAGCCCGGACAATCGGCCCGCTGCATCGATAATTGACCGAGAGACGGATGACGGCAGCATCGGGGTAATCTTCCAGAAAATTCCGGAGAACGCCCGGAGATGCACCGCGAAAACCATAGATGGACTGATCGTCATCTCCCACCACGAAGAGGTTTCGGCCGCCTTCTGTCCTCTTTCCGTCTCCCGCGAGGAGTTTTACCGTCTCGTACTGCTGCGGGCTGATGTCCTGAAATTCATCTACAAGAAAGTAACGGAAGCGCTCCTGCCACCTCTCGCGGACGGAGCGATCGCTTTCGAGAAGCTCGCGGCAGCGCAGAATCATGTCCTCGAAGTCGATGAGGCCATTTTCCCGAAGGAAGAAATCATATTCCGACGCAATGCGGCGGACCGAGTTTTCACTCCGGAAAAAACGCAGGGAAGAAAGATAGAGCGGATCTGCCTGAAGCGTTTCCGCGGAGCGGGTTTTAATGAGAGCGATACTGCCCGCGGCCGCAGCGATGCAGTTCTCCGGGTCGGAGGTGAGCAGGTCCTTGTGTGTGAAAACGATATGACGGATCAGTGAATTCTGCCCGCCCGTGTCAATGAGCCGGATGGGTGACGGCGAGGAGCGGCGCAGGATTTCAAGAAAACAGGAATGAAATGTCCCGAAGGTGACGGAAGGGAATCTTCCGTCTGTGATTTTTTCAAAACGGGTCCGCATTTCTGCGGCGGCCGCCTTTGAAAAGGTGAGTACCAGGATCGAGGAAGGAGAAATATTGCTTTGTTCGATGAGACTTTGGATGCGCTGCGTGAGGACAAAGGTTTTTCCGCTGCCGGGCCCGGCGATGACTTCGCAGGGACCGTTTACATGGCGGATTGCCTCGGATTGGGAAGAATCGCCGCGGACAGGCCCGCTTTTCGAAGGGCTCGCCGCGGCGATTTGTATAGCTTTATTCTGCCGGATTTTCAGCTGCTGCTTTCTTGAGTTTTTCGATTCCGGTGCGGATGCGGGAGAGAGATTCTTCCTTGCCGAGGATCTCCATGATCTCGGTTGCACCTGCCGGAGTCGTCTGCTTGCCGGAGACCGCAGTGCGGACCGGCCAGAGAACATACCCGTTCTTTACGCCCTTCTTCCCTATGTAGTCCTTCAGGGTCGCAAACAGCGCATCATTGCTGAAATCAGTCTGCTCTTCGAACAGAGGAAGCACCTCCTCCAGTACTTCCAGAGATGTTTCGGCATTCGTCTTCATCTTCTTGTGCGTATACATGGAGACGTCATAATCCGGAAGTGTCTCGAAGAAATCCACCATTTCCGGAATGTCCGGGATAATTTCGATCCGGGACTTGACCATGGCTGCAATCTTGCGCAGGTCCTGTCCCTTTGTGAGGCAGGACTTAAGAACGGGCTCTGCCATCTTGTAGAACTTCTCATCGTCCATTGCCTTGAGGTACTCGCCGTTCATCCAGCGAAGCTTCGTATAATCAAAGACAGCGGGCGATTTCCCGATGCGGTGGTAATCGAATTCCTTTACAAGCTCTTCGAGCGAAAAAATCTCGCGGTCACTGTCCGGAGACCATCCGAGCAGCGCGATAAAGTTCACGACCGCCTCCGGCAGGAATCCTTCCGCGACGAGGTCCTCATAGGAGGTCGCGCCGTGGCGCTTCGAGAGCTTTTTGTGATCCGGCCCGTTGATGAGCGGGCAGTGGATATACTTCGGAATATCCCAGCCGAACGCCTCATACAGACGGTTGTACTTCGGCGTGGAAGAAATATATTCATTGCCGCGTACGACATGGGTGATTCCCATCAGATGATCGTCGACCACGTTTGCAAAATTGTAGGTCGGATATCCGTCTGACTTGATGAGAATCATGTCATCGAGCTCTTCATTGCTGACCGTGACATCGCCGTAAATCTCATCGTGGAATGTGGTTGTACCCGTTGTCGGATTGTTCTGGCGGATGACATACGGCATTCCTGATTCGAGATTGCGCTGCACCTCTTCCTTGGAAAGATAGAGACAGTGCTTGTCATAAACAGAAATTTCCTTTCCGTCGATGACCTTCTTCAGTGAAGCAAGACGCTCGGGTGTGCAGAAGCAGTAATATGCCTCGCCTTTGTCGATAAGCATCTTTGCATACTTCATGTAAAGGCCGGCCTTGCAGCGCTCGCTCTGAACATACGGTCCTACACCGCCGTCCCTGTCCGGGCCCTCGTCGTAGCGAAGACCTGTCTCCGCGAGCGTGTGATAGATAATGTCGGTTGCTCCCTCGACATAGCGTTCCTGATCGGTGTCCTCGATCCGCAGAATGAAATCTCCGCCCTCATGCTTTGCGATAAGATATGCGTAAAGTGCGGTTCTCAGGTTTCCTACATGCATCTTGCCCGTCGGGCTCGGTGCGTATCTTGTTCTTACTTTTACTTGTGTCATATTCCCCTCTTTTGCCGTGTCCGGCGGCTTGTCTTTACACCGTCAAAACCAATGCCGGATCCGCCGTTTCTTCAGGCGGGCTGCCTTCTTTGAGGCGTTTTGACTGCGGCGCATTCACGCCACACAAGTATATCTTTGACCTGCCGTTCGCGCAAGTTCATTTCCGGCCGGTTGAACCGAATCCGCCGCGGTCTTCGTCCATCAGGTGATCTACTTCTTCAAACTCGATCTGCGGCTGAACCTTCTCGATGCGGAACTGGCAGATGCGGTCATTTACATGAAGCTCGGTATCCCGAACGGCGAGAACAGGATATTTCCACTCATCGTTGTCGCCGCAGTAGGCGTGATCAATGACGCCCATATGGTTTGTCTGAATGATGCCGAAATTTTTGAATGTGCTGCTCCGCGGCACGACATGCGCCTCGTACCCTTCCGGCAGAATCATTCCGACGCCGAGGCGCACATAACGGGACTCTCCCTTTTTCAGCGTGACATTTTCCGCGCAGCGAAGGTCGATCCAGTCGGACTTTTTGCCCTCGATGGCGGTCAGGTGTTCAATTTCCCTGCTGAAATATTTGATGCGGATATGTGCCTTCTCTTCTTCAGCCATTCTTCTTCTCCTTCATTCTGTCCGCTGCACTTGTCGCGAGGGCGTCGCAGCGCTCATTCTCCGGGTGCCCGTCGTGACCCTTGACCCAGTGAAACGTCACATCATGGGACTCTTTTGCTTTCAGAAGCCGCTCCCACAAATCCTGATTCTTCACCGGCTCCTTTGTGCTCGTTTTCCATCCGCGGCGGATCCAATTTTCGATCCAGTGTTCGTTGAATGCCTTGATGAGGTACTGCGAGTCGGAATAAAGATCGACGGTGCACGGCCTGTTTAAAGCCTCGAGACCCACGATGGCGGCCAAAAGTTCCATCCGGTTGTTGCTGGTAACGTTAAAACCCTCTGAAAACTCTTTTTCATGAAGGGTTCCGCCGGCGTCTTTGTACTGAAGAATCACGCCGTATCCGCCGGGGCCGTTCGGGTTGCCCCTTGCAGCACCGTCCGTATAGATTTTCACATGCGGTTTTGTATCCAAAGCGCTAAAACTCACCTCTGTTGTCAACGAATATGTGTATTTACTGTGCAGGTAAAAGTCAGGTGTTTCCGGAAATTTGAATCCAGAGACTTACGTCCACTCACCGGTTTTGGCGAAACGGGTTGCCCTCTCTTCTGCCTTCTTTGTTATGTCCTCATCGTATCCGATCATGGAAAGGAGCCGGATAGCATTCCGCGAAGATGCCTTCCCTTTCTGCAGACGGTAATTGAAGCGGATATCGCCGTTCTCAATCGTCTCGTCAAAGTGATAATTGGCATAACTCTTCTCGAGAAGTGACGTGAGTTCGATATCATGTGTCGCTGCAAATGCAAGTATGCCGCGGAGGCGGAAGCTATCGAGAATCTCGGAGGATGCTGCGATGCGCTCAACGGTATTGGTGCCGCGCAGTACCTCGTCGATGAAGCAGAGAACCGGACGGTCCGGGTCCCGGGTCCTTGCTGCAGCGTCGAGAATCCGCTTGAGAGAGCGGATTTCCACAATGAAATAGCTCTCTCCTTCCGACAGGTCATCGCGCAGCGCCATGCTCGTATAGATGCGGAAGAAACATCCCCGGTACTCCCTGGCGGGCGCAGTGCGGATTGTCTGGGAAAGCAGGGCACACAGAGCCGAAGCCTTGAGAAACGTCGATTTTCCGCTTGCATTCGAGCCGGTAACCAGCACATAGCCGTCGGTTGCTATGGAATTCGGCACCGGATTCATGAGAAGCGGGTGATAAAGATCTGCTGCCTCAAAAAGCACGGCGTCTTTTTCCCCGGACGTGCCGTCCATGCGGGACGGGTGAAGGAAAACGGGCGCCGTCCACCAGGGAAGAGAGGCGCGGAACAGGGAAACAGAAATAGTAGCATCGATCTTTCCCATCAAGGTTATGAGCCGGTCGATTTCGGCCTTGTGTTCGGAGATGGACGCAAGCATCGAATAAAATCCGATCATGTCAAGGTGCAGGAGAATCCGGAGATAATCAAGGAATATATCGGCCGGATTTCCGCTGCTGCCGGAAGAAAGAAGAAAAGAGGTTCTGTTCAGTCCTGAGAGCTCGTGCGTGATCCCAAGGATCTCCTTTTTCTCCTCCGCGAACACATCCTCGCCGGACGCTTTCAGGCTTCCGACCCTGCCTGCGCTGTTCGAAAGGCGCACGATCATTTTCATCGATTCAAAATAGGGATCGATTCCGGCTCTCTCCCGATAGTATGTGAGAATATTGAAGGAAAGAACCGCGAAAAGAGCGACGACGGCTCCCGGTACGCTCACAAAGAAAAGCAGGACCGACAGAGCAAGCAGCAGGATCGCGTAGAGATTGGAAAATACACTTCTTCTTTTGACTTCGTCGATCGCGTCAATATAATCGTAAAGAGAATATTTCCCGCGCTGTGCGGACCGGTGCAGTTCCGTCTCCAGACGGATACGGTACTCTTCATTTTCCTGCATCGCGCTGATCTGCGGCTCCGAGAGAGAAAGACTGTCTTCTCCCTCCGCCGGTGTCCTGAGGAGCCAGTAAAGATATTCTTCCCCCTCTGCACTCTGTGTGTAATTGATCCGGTCGTATATTCTGTCAAGCTCAAGATCCGACCAGGTGATGCCGTCAATCTGGTTTTCTGCCGGATGCTTGCGGAAATAGCCCGAAAGATGCGCCCGCTGTTCTTCCGGGCACTTGCTGAGAGGTGCCTTTCCGAACTGTTCTTTCAATTTGCGGCGATAATCGGCTGCCGCTTTTTTCTCCTGATTTTTCCCGGAAAGAAAGAAAAGAAGAAGAATCGCTGCGATTATCAAAAGAAAAACAATGGTACCCTGATCCAAGATTTACCTCCCATAATGATCAAGAACCTGTACTTTTCTTGTCGATCGGGTTTCGCCGGATTGTTCTGCCCTCACATGCCGGACAGGCCTTTTAAGGGAAAGGGCCGGTCAGTCGCCGAGCTCGCTGTCCGAATCATAGTCAATCTCGGCTTCGGTCTTTTTCGGCAGTTCTCCCACCTTCGCCTCGACGACAGGCTGCACAGTCGCCTGCATGGTTCTCGAGATGAACGCCGGCGTAACATTCTTCATCAGCTGTTCTGTCAGAAAACCGGCATTGCCGCTTCCGAGCGTTATTTGTTCCACAGTGTTCGTAATGATGACATCGCCGGGCGATTCGCTCCAGTGCAGCTCGATATTGTCAGGGTCGCGGAAGACAATTTTCAGAGTGCGTGCAGTGGCTTCTTCGATAAATGCGATCTCCAGTGCGAGCACCGGAAGACCGTCCTCATTAAATGCAAAACGCCCCTTCGTCCCGACAATGTATTTCTCACCGTTCATATCGATGGTCGTGTGTCTGCCCTTTCCAAAGCCCACAGGCAGGACGTGGAGCTGCTTTCCCTCCTGAAATTCGAGATTGAGAATCCCTTTCTCATAGCGGAAGGTGAGGTCTGAAATTCCCCAGGTGTAATTGTTGTGAACGACCTGCATGATCAGAGGAAAAAGTCCCACACCGTTCTCGTTCATGTGATAGGTCTTTCCGTTCACCTTATGGAGCAGAGTCTGGATACTGGAAGCACCGGTATTCAGAGCAGCCGGCCGTCTCCAGCCTCCCCGGACGATGACCGGGCGCTGCGGTGCATCCCCTTCCCACTCCTTCTTCACGAAAAGAAGATGGCGGAAATGTCTCTTATCGTCGGAGAGCGCCTGATCCGAAGGCTTATAGGGCAGGTTGAAATAACGGTGCACGATCGAGGTCATGACGCCGCTCGTAAAAACTTCCTGGTTTCCGGCATTGGTGATGACAATCATGTCAATGTCCCGGTAGCAGTGCATGTCCTGTCCCAGCATGCCGTTGAAGATGAAGCTGTCCGGACGGCTGTCGACCCAGATGTGATATCCGTATCCGGCACCTCCGTCTCCGGTATCAATCTGTTTTTTCGTGGATTCGCGGACCCACTCCTTAGAGATAATCTGTTTTCCCCTGTACATGCCTTCATGCATGTAGAGAAGACCGAGCTTTGCCGCATCCTCCTGCGTCAGGAAAAGTCCCCAGCCGCCCTTTGTGATGCCGAGCGGGCTTGCCTCCCAGAAGACTTTGTCGATGCCGAGAGGTTTGAACAGCCTCTCCTTCAGAAACTCAAACATCGACATATGCGTGATTTTCGAAACAACAGCAGACAGCATGAAGCTGTTCATGCTGTTGTATTCGAATTTCGTTCCGGGCTTGAATTTCACGCCGGAGTCGAGATAATTGTGCACCCAGTCATTGCCCGAGACAGCGCCGGCCTCATTGAATGCGACACCGGTCGACATGGTGAGAAGGTGCCGTATTGTGATTTCGTGGTAGCGCATGATGGAAAGAAGCGGCGGATGCGCCTGGCTCCACTCATCGGATAGAATGTCGGTCAGATGATCAGTAAGGGACAGCTTTCCGTCATCAATCAGGAGTCCGACTGCCATATTCGTGATGCTTTTGCAGAGAGAATAGGTTACATGCCAGACGCCGGCCTTGTATGGATCATAGCCGCCTTCATAGATGATATGACCGTGGCGGAGCACCATAACCTGATGTATATGGACGGACTTCTCTCTTCCCAATGCATCGACAAAATTGGCGATATGCATTGAGTCGACACCCTGTCTCTCGGGCGTCGACCTCGGAAGAGCCTGACGAATCGGAAATGTATCGTCAAATGCTGGTTTCTGCGGTTTAAAATCGACACGGCCAAGTTCGCCGGTTCTGCTGTTCAGAAGCTGCCAGAGCAGATTCACGACAGCGAAATCTTCACTTGCTGGCATCAGCGGTTCACCTTCATGACTACTTCAGACTTGTTCTTGTAGATATGATCCGCCGGAACACATCCGCGGACCATGGAGAGCGGATAAATATTGGAATGGCGGCCGATGACGGTGCCGGGGTTGAGAACCGAGTTGCAGCCGACTTCTACGTAGTCGCCAAGCATCGCACCCATCTTCCGCAGTCCCGTCGCCAGTTCTTCATCTCCGTCGTGAATCACGACATTGGTACGGTCGCTCTTGATGTTCGAAGTGATTGCGCCGGCGCCCATATGTGCGTGGAAGCCGAGGACGCTGTCACCGACATAATTAAAGTGAGGCACCTCGCACTTGTTGAAGAGCACGACGTTCTTGAGCTCACAGGAGTTTCCGACTACGCATCCCTTTCCCACGATTGCCTTGCCGCGGATGAAGGCACACTGTCTTAACTCCGCATCCTCATCGATGATGCACGGGCCCTTGATATAGGCACTGTCAAAAATGTGAGCACTTTTTGCAATCCAGATATTTTCGCCGCGCTTTTCAAACCTGTCTTTCGGCAGTGTCTCGCCCAGCCGGATGATGAATTCTTCGATCTTTCCCAGAATTTCCCATGGATATTCAACACCGTCAAAAAGAGGAGCGGCGATGCTCTCTTCAATGTCAAACAGGGATTCACAGGTATAATCTTTAATTGCCATTTTTCTCCTTCCGGGCTCGTGTATGAGTCCTGCCCGATGAACGGAAATTCTGATTCCAGGAGCTTGCGCGGCTTTTCTCCGGATAGAACCGGGAAATATAGCGGAACTGCTGCTCCAGCTCCCTTCGATAATCCGTTTCCTTTACATGATCGGTTCTCCTGATGACGAAATCCTTCAGCTTCGTCATATATTCATCCTCAGAGACGGAACCCTCCGCGACACCGGCCAGGCCTTTTTCCCAGCTCGCCGTAAGTTTTGGCTCCAGAAGCGGTTTTAACGAACACGATACTGTATCGAAGATCATTTCTCCGAGCTGCGTCGGCTGAATGATCTGTGTTTTCTTTGCAAGATAGATGTAGCGGTTTGTTTCCAGCTTCTTGAGAATTTCGGCTCTGGTCGCCGAGGTGCCGATTCCGTTTCCGCGGATCTGTTCGCGAAGCTCTTCGTCTTCGATGAGCTGACCGGCGTTTTCCATAGCGAGAATCATGCTTCCGGAATTATATCTCGCCGGCGGTTTTGTTTCGCCGGGCCGGATGAGATATTTTTCTGTGCGGAGTACGGCGCCCTTCTTCAGGCCTTCAAAGACCTTTGAGAGAGAGACGTCAACGCTCTCCTCTTCCTCACCGCCGTCGCCGGAGGGATCGGAAGAGGGCCGGTCCTTATCGTCTTTAAGGGTGCCCGCGTCCTCCGCCCGGCTGCTCTGTTCTCCGCCGTCCGGTCCGCCGGATTCTTTTTTCCGGAAGAAGGAATAATCGAGAACCTTCTGATAGCCTTCGTCCGTGCAGGTTTTGACGGAAGCGGAGAAAAGTTCCGTCCGGATGCGAACCTGCATGGATATTTTATCAAATACAGCCGGAGGATAAAAGATTGACAGAAACCTGCGCACGATGAGCTCGTAGACGTTCGCGACCGTCCGTGAACACGAGTTCAGAGCCGAAAGGCCCTCCCCCGTCGGAATGATGGCATAGTGGTCCGTGATGGCCTTGTCATCGGTATACCGGGTTTTTCCGATCCGCTGTGCGGTTCCCATCTCCGCGATTTCGCGGATATAGCCGCGGTACATCGGGAGGCGGAAAAGGCCGTTGAGATTTTTGGTGATCTCCTTTGCAACCGCGCTCGAGAGAACGCGGGCATCTGTTCTGGGATAGGTGGTGAGCTTCTTCTCGTAGAGCTCCTGCGCCGCGTTCAGCGTCTCATCCGGGCTGATTTTAAAAAACCTTGAGCAGTCATTCTGCAGTTCGGCGAGGTTATAAAGAAGCGGAGGCCTCCGGTTCTCTTTTTTCCGGGTTACGGAATCAACTTTGGGAATGCCCGCAGCATCCTGCAAAGCGCCCACCGGAAGGGGAGAAATCTCAACGGTTCCGTCACCCGCTGCATCGGCTCTGCCGGCAGAACCCGCAGCACCGCCGGAACCTGTCACACCGTCAAAGCCCGGTCCATTGGCCGCGTCTTCGGGGCTCTCCTGCGTTTCCTTTCTTCCGGTTTTCAGATATTCAATCAGGACGCGCGCATCCTCTTCCCGCAGGAAACCCGTGTCGCGGTAAAGCTTTGTTGGATTCGCAAAAATCGAGCTCTCCGAGAGGTGCCAGTCTGCCCGGAAAACAGCTTTCCCGGCGGAAGGAAGACGGGAACTGCCGGGCAGAGCCGGCTCCGGTACGGAGAGATTTACGGACACGCGGTAGAACGGAGTCTTCACAAAGGAACGGATCTCACGCTCTCTGCGCACGACCATGCCGAGAACGCAGGTCATGACGCGGCCGACAGCAATGACGCAGCGGTCGGCATTCAGAAAGGTGCGCAGGGTATATCCGTAGCGGAGCGTGAGGGCCCTCGAGAAGTTGATGCCCATGAGGTAGTCTTCTTTCGCTCTCAGGTAGGCGGCGGATCCAAGGCTGTCGTATTCCGAATCGTCCTTAGCATCGCGGATGCCGCGCAGGATCTCTTCCTTCGTCTGCGAATCAATCCAGACCCTAAGCTGCCGTTTGCCTTTTACTTTTGCCTCCTGGGCGACGAGTCGGTAGATATACTCTCCTTCCCTTCCCGAATCCGTGCAGATATAAATCGTGTCGACATCCTTGTCGGTGAGGATCCGTTTTACGATTCCGAACTGTTTCTTCGAGGATTCGATCACCTCGTATTTGTAGGTGTCCGGGATGAATGGAATGGTGTCCATCGACCATTTCTTGTATTTTTCGTCATACGCGTCCGGATAGCACATCGTGATGAGGTGGCCTACGCACCAGGTTACGATCGTGTCGCCGGCGACGAGACATCCGTCTCCCTTCCGGAAATTCATATCCAGTGCATCCGCAAACTGACGCGCGACACTCGGTTTTTCTGCAATGAAAACTTGTTTTCCCATGAAATGTATATAGAGGTCAGATAAAACAGGGGCCGCGGAGAACAGGTTTCTAAAAAGCCTGTCTGCCTGCGGCCCCATATGAATCAGACTTGAAAGATTATTTTGCCAGAATGTAATTCTGAACCTTCAGAAGTTCTGCAAGTTCCACACCGCCGCCCGCGGCTCCGCGGATGGTATTGTGGGAAAGACCGACGAACTTCCAGTCAAAGATCGAATCCTCGCGCAGACGTCCGATCGAAACACCCATGCCGCGGCCGAAGTTGACGTCGAGGCGTACCTGCGGACGGTCATCATCCTCAAGATACTGGATGAAGTGCTCCGGTGCACTCGGAAGGCCAAGCTGCTGCGGAATACCGCGGAAATTGCGGAGCTTTGCAATCAGCTCATCCTTCGACGGCTTGGCGTCAAAGTCGATGAAGACAGCGGCCGTGTGACCGTAGAGAACAGGAACGCGGATGCACTGACTCGTGATGATCGGAGAATCAGCCGGAACGATCGCGCCGTTCTTTATGCTTCCGAAGATACGGAGCGGCTCCCTTTCGGATTTCTCCTCTTCACCGCTGATATACGGGATGATGTTGCCCTCCATCTCCGGCCACTCCCGGAAGGTCTTGCCGGCACCGGAAATTGCCTGGTACGTTGTCACAACAACTTTGGTCGGCACAAATTCCTTCCATGCGGCAAGTGCCGGTGTATAGCTCTGAATCGAGCAGTTCGGCTTGACAGCGATAAAACCGCGCTCTGTACCGAGGCGCTTTCTCTGATAACGGATGACCTCCGTTGCCTCGGGGTTGATCTCCGGAATAACCATAGGGACATCCGGTGTCCAGCGGTGCGCGCTGTTATTGGAGACGACGGGGGTTTCCGTTTTTGCGTATGTCTCCTCGAGAGCCTTGATTTCATCCTTTGGCATGTTGAGAGCACTGAAGCAGAAATCGACATCCTTTGTGACGTTTTCCACATCGTCGACACTCTTGACGACGATATTCTTCACCTTTTCCGGGATCGGAAGTTCGCCGAGTTTCCAGCGGTCCTTAACTGCTTCCTCATAGGTTTTTCCGGCGGAACGCGGGCTTGCCGCGATCTCCGTCACCTCAAACCACGGATGATCCGCCAGCAGGGATATAAACCGCTGACCGACCATGCCGGTACCGCCAAGAACAGCAACTCTCAATTTGCCAGCCATACTATTTTCCTCCTCGCCGCATGGGATTTCTGCGGCTGTTTATGCGAGATAACTTTCGCACTCTGCGATTTCACGGCGGATCGCATCCGGTCCGGGTGCACCCGCTGTGAGACGTTTGTTCACGCAGGTCTTCAGCGATATTGCATCGTAGACATCCGTGTCAAATGCCGGATGGACTGCCTTCAGTTCTTCGATCGAGCAGTCATCGATGGATTTGTTGTTCTGAATGCAGTAGAGCACAAGCTTTCCGATGATTCCATGCGCATCGCGGAAAGGAACACCCTTGCTCACGAGATAATCCGCGGCGTCGGTTGCATTCGTGAATCCGCGGACTGCACTCTTTCTCATCACATCCTTGTTGAATGTAATGGTCTTTATCATGCCGTTTGTGAGGATTATGCAGTTCACAGCGGTGTCGATCGCGTCGAACGCCGCCTCTTTATCTTCCTGCATATCCTTGTCATATGCAAGCGGAATTCCCTTCATTGTCGTGAGAAGCCCGAAGAGGTGTCCATACACGCGTCCTGTCTTGCCGCGGACGAGCTCGGCGATATCCGGGTTCTTCTTCTGCGGCATGATGCTGCTTCCCGTCGAAAAACCGTCGTCGATCTCGACGAACTGATATTCATTCGAATTCCAGAGAATGATCTCTTCACTGAGCCTCGAGAGGTGCATCATAACGAGCGAAAGATCCGAGAGAAATTCGATGAGATAATCGCGGTCCGAGACGGAATCCATGCTGTTGCGGGTCGGGCAGTCAAAACTCAGAAGCTTTGCAGTGTATTCGCGGTCGAGAGGATACGTGGTGCCTGCAAGAGCACCGGCTCCGAGCGGGCATTCGTTGAGCCGCTTCCTGCAGTCAGCGATGCGGCTGCGGTCCCGGCGGAACATTTCAAAATAGGCCCCCATATAGTGGGCAAGCGTCGTGGGCTGTGCTTTTTGAAGGTGCGTAAACCCCGGCATATAGGTCTCCGTGTTGTCCTTCATAATATCAAGAAGGGTACAAAGAAACTTCTTCAGCTCGGCATTCACGGCATCGCATTCACCACGGATATACATGCGCATGTCAAGGGCCACCTGATCATTGCGGCTCCGACCGGTGTGCAGCTTCTTCCCGGCATCTCCGATGCGGTCGATGAGATTGGCCTCGACGAAGCTGTGGATGTCCTCATAGTCATCCGTGATCTCCAGAGTGCCGTTCTCAATATCCCGGAGGATGCCGCGCAGGCCGTCGACAATCTGCCTGCATTCCTTTTCTGTGATGATTCCCTGCCTGCCGAGCATGGTGGCATGTGCAATGCTTCCGGTGATGTCCTCTTTGTAGAGACGGCGGTCAAAACGGATGGATGCATTGAATTCATTCACAAGTTTGTCTGTCGGTTTCGTAAATCTTCCGCCCCAAAGCTGTGCCATTTGCCCTCCTTTGATGACCAAAAATGATTGCCTGATAATTTCCGGGGCTGCTGCAGATACGCCCGGAAACGCCTGAAAGGATTCTATATCGGAGCTTACTTCCGGATTACAAAAACGCAGCCGATTCTTCCTTACAAGAATATCAGCTGCGTCCTTACGGTCCGGAGTGGAGCCCGGACGAATATTGCAGAGCTGGAAAAGGGACTTGAACCCTCGACCTACTGATTACGAATCAGTTGCGCTACCAACTGCGCTATTCCAGCATTCAGCCGCCTGTTTTTCCGCCAGGCGACTGTTATATTATAAGAACTTTACCATTCTATTGCAAGATGAAAATTTCAGTGCGGAAATATGCGGCAGCAGCATGGAAGACTGCTCTCCATGTTTGGTCTGCTGCTTATCTTCTGTCGTTCAGGCCGCCAAAACTGCGGCTTTTATGCAGTTTTGACGGCTGTTTCTGCTCTTTCAGTTTTCATAGGAATAGATGGAAAGGCTGTTGGGGCCGATCTCAAATTCGCAGCTGTGACTTCTTCCATCCGCCTCAACCGATTCCGCTGTGACCGGCTCATCGGTTCCGCCGTCCTTTCCGCCGAACGCGGCCGCGCTGCTTGAGAAGATCTTCTTGTATTTCCCGGCATAGGGAACGCCTACTCTCGTCTTCCAGCCGGTTCCCGAATAATTGATGAGCACCAGAACAAAGTCAGCCGGATGGGATCCTTTGCGAAGGAAGCAGAGAACATTCTGTTCATTTGCCATCTGCCGGATCCACTCGAATCCGTCCGGATGGCTGTCATTCTCATAGAATGCGGGATTTTGCTTATAGAGCGCATTGAGCGCGGAAACCATAGCCCGCATACCGGTTATCTCCGTATCCGCGGCCGTCTCGCCGAGATTCAGAATTCTTGCACCCGGATGTACCATGATGGTAGAGAGCAGAAGGCGCAGTTCAGCCTTCTTTTCATCCTCACTGGCTCCCGGCATTCTCGAGAGTATCGAAGCCGCGGCAGGCCCGCAGTCTTTCGAGAGGAACGGAAGCATGAACCGCTCGGTGTACTGGTAGACCATGTCTTCGAGCAGAAGTTCGTGGCGGCCCTGACGGAACAGAGGGTCTGTATTCATATATTCGACGAGTGCATCGCGATAGGCTGTGTGCAGCTTGTAATCAAATCCCAGATGATTGTCATCCGGTCCTCCGGTGACGCCCGGCCATCTGGCGGTCTCTTTTGCTATTGTGATGAACTCCGGAACCGTCTTGTGAAGAATCGAATTAAGGTGGTGAAGGAATTCAACTGCTTCGAGATTCTCTGTCCCGCCGTACATATTGACGGCATGCTGGACATCGGTCTTGCCGTAATCCAGATATAGCATCTGCGCAATGTCATCCGTGACAAGGCCGTCTGCCCGATAGACCTTTGCAAGGAACATCGCATTCGCAATCAGATAATCGGAAATCCTTTTGTCCGCGAGATCGAAATAGCTTCTCTTCTCATCCGCGGTATCTCTTTTCAGCGGATCCTCGTATTCAAACAGCGTCTTCATGTCGTAATACGAAAGCCCGTCACGAACCTTAGCAAACGAGACCGGATTCCATTTGAAGAAAACGAGGATTCCAGCCTTGTGGAAGGCATCCACAAGGCGGCACAGATCCGTGGGTTTTCCAAAACGGCTGTCAGGTGCATAGGGGGAATTCGCCTCTTCTCCTGACGGGCGGAACGTTACAGCGTTAAAACCCATTTCTGTGACATATTTCGGAAGGATTTCGGCGGCTTTCCTGAATGTGCCGAAGGACGCAGGATCAAACTCATACACGGAAAGAGGAAGTTCATGTCCCTCGTCCGTAGTTTTTTTGATGACGGGTTTCTTACCGCGCCATGTATAAGCCTCGGGAGAAGCGACGACGGATTCGCAGGCGGTTCCTTCCAGGACCTCAAATGCGAACGGATCGCTTCTGCGGACTGTATGGCCGGATCTTGCCTTGATCTCAAACTGATAGGATGCTCCCGCTCCGACACCCGGAATGAAGATGCCGAATATGTTCGTATCCTCAAAACGGCTCATCTGATGCGCTCTTCCGTTCCAGCCGTTGAAATCGCCCACGACCGAGACACGGGCCGCGTCCGGTGCGAGTGTTGCGAACCAGGTGCCCTCGACACCTTCATATTTCATGGGATGAGCGCCGAGACGCTCATAAATTTCGTAGTGGACGCCGAGGGAGAAGGACTTCTCATCCTCCTCGCGGTAGTAGGACGGAAAACGGTAGCTGTCCTGAACCGTTTTGACGGATCCGTCATTTGCTGTAATCTCATAATGATACCGGAGCTCATCTGCCTTTTTCCCGGGGACAAGGCAGGCATAAAAGCCGTCGTCGTCCGCCAGTTCCATCGTAATTCTGGCCTTTGCGCCCTCCTGGTCATTTCCGTCCTGCTTCTCCAGGACAACCGTGACTTGTGCGACATCCGGGAAAAATGCCTGAATCAGAATGCCGGCCGCAGTATCGTGTGCGCCGAGCAGGCTGTCCGGACGGTCCCCGTCCGAATAAATCACCGATTCAATTTCCGGCCAGTTCATCATCTTGTAGAGTTTCTTGTTCATCGCAGCCTCCCGCCTCATTATGGATTTCGCCGGCCCCTTTACGGCAGTTGCGCAGCAGACTGTGCAGCTCATTCAGGGTCCGGATATCTTCTGAATCTTCGTTCCCGGTTCCGCTATTTTGAAAAATCAGGTTAATTATATATCAATTCAGGGTCACAGCGCGTGAATAAAGAGCCCGCTGAGCAGTTTCGGCTCAAACCAGGTCGATTTCGGCGGCATGAGACGTCCGGCATCTGCGACTGCGAAAAGCTCCTGTATGGATGTGGGGTGCATCAGAAATGCGGCCTTCCCGTCAAGAGAACACCGGCGGACGAGTTCCTCAGGGCCGCGGATGCCGCCGACAAAGTCAATTTTCGGGTCGGTTCTCGGATCCCCGATTCCAAAGATCGGTCCGAGGACGTGATTTTGCAGAATGGAGACATCGAGTCCGTCCACAGGATCGCTGCTTCGAATTTCCGGTCCGGCCGTGAGCAGTCTCCATTTCCCGCCGAGATAAAGTCCGAATTCTCCCTTTTCCGTGGGTTTTGTGACATCGGAACTTTCCTCCCCGACGGCAAAACCTGCTTTGGCGATTTTTGTCAGGATCTCTTCTGCGGTATTGTCCCCGAGTGTCTTAAGAACACGGTTATAGTCGAGGATCTCAAGCTCATCTTCCGGAAAGAGGACGGAGAGAAAATAATCTGATTCAAAGGCACCTGCCTTCAGTGCGGTTTCAGGAAGAGATGCATGTCCGAGGGGTGCAGGATGGGAGTTCTTTCCCTCCCTGCGCTCTTCTCTTCTCTGAAGGCCGACCTTTACGGCCGATGCGCAGCGGTGATGGCCGTCTGCAATATAGACCGAGCTGATTTGCCGGAAGGCATCCCGGATGACGGCAATATCCTTTTCATCGTCGATGATGAAAACTCTGTTTCTTACATCACCGGATGAGATAAAGTCACAGACGGGCGGTTTTGTCATCACAGATGTCACGATGCGCGCAATTTCCGGATTGCTCCGGTATGCAAGGAAAATAGGTCCTGTTTGCGCGTTGCAGGTATCGACATGGCGGATGCGGTCCTGTTCCTTATCCTCACGGGTATTCTCGTGCTTGCGGATGACGCCGTTTACATAATCGTCGATGAAGCAGAGCGCCGTGATTCCGGTCTGGGTGCGGCCGTTCCAGGTCTGGGAATAAACATAGTAGCAGGGTTTTTCATCCTGTACGAATTTTCCGCTGCGGACCTTCTCTTCGAGCAGCGCTCTTGCCTTCACATATACTTTCGGATCATCAAATGCCGTGCCGTCGGGAAGCATGGTCTCTGCGCGGTCGATGGCAAGAAAAGATTCCGGGTTTTTCCGCACTTCTTCTCGTGCCTCCTCGGAACGGAAAACATCGTAGGGGAGTGCTGCTATCCTGCTTTCAAGTCCTGAAGCCGGACGAAATGCTGCAAATGGTAAAACGTCTGCCATGATATCGGTTATCCTCTCTTCAGTAGTATAAAAAACGGCTGCACCGCATGAGGGTCTTTCCCTTAAGGGACCCGCTGTGTGCAGCCGGATAAAAATATCGTCTTATTTTATTACGCGGACGCGGAAGACTCCATCGATTGCGGCGAGCTTTTCCACGACTTCCGCACTGACAGGGGAGTCGAGATCGAATACGGAGTAAGCAATATCCTTCTTCGACTTGTTTGTCATTTCAGCAATGTTCATGCCGGCACCGCCCATGATCTGGGTGAAGCGGCTGATCATATTGGTCGCGTTCCGATGGAAGATCGCGACACGGCCTACGTGCTCGCACGGTCCGAGCGGGCAGTCCGGATAATTGACACTGTGGACGATGCTGCCGTTCCCTAGGTAATCCATCATTTCATCGACGGCCATTTTCGCGCAGTTTGTCTCGGATTCCTCCGTGGACGCGCCAAGATGCGGAGTTGTGATGCATCCGCGGTGGCCGGCTACTGTAGGATTCGGGAAATCGGATACATAGCGGCGGACCTTGCCGGCATCAATTGCCGCGATCATGGCCTTCTCATCGACGAGTACATCGCGCGCCATATTGAGAACGATGACGCCGTCCTTCATCATGTCAATGGCTTCTTTGCTGATATATCCCTTAGTGGAATCCATTGCAGGAACGTGGATGGTGATGATGTCGCAGTTCTTGTAGATTTCATTGATATCCGTCACATGTGTGACCTTGCGGGAAAGATGCCAGGCATTATCGATGCCGACATACGGATCATAGCCGTAGACATCCATTCCGAGATAGACGGCAGCATTCGCAACCCGGACACCGATGGCTCCGAGGCCAATGATTCCGAGTTTCTTGCCCTCGATTTCGGTTCCGGCGAACTGCTTCTTCTCCTTCTCAACATAGGCGGCAATGTCCGGATTGTTCCAATTGGAGCGGACCCAGTCAACACCCTCGACGACATCGCGCGATGCGAGGAGCATGCCGCAGATGACCAGTTCCTTGACTGCATTTGCATTGGCACCGGGAGTATTGAAGACGACAATACCCTTTTCCGCGCAGCGGTCGAGCGGAATATTGTTGACACCGGCTCCTGCACGGGCAATGGCATACAGATTGTCGGAGAACTCCATGTCATGAAGCTTGGCACTGCGGACGAGAAGTCCGTTTGCCTCATCAATTGTTTCAGTTTGCTCAAAATCAGCGGTAAAACGTGCAAGGCCGGTCTGGGCTATGTTGTTAAGGCAGGCATACTTGAACACGATTTTTTTCCTCCTCATGATGGTCCGGTAAGAAATGGTCAGCGATTGTTCTTCTCGAAGTCATCCATGAATTCAACGAGTTTTTCAACACCCTCGTAAGGCATTGCATTGTAGATGGAGGCTCTCATACCGCCGACGGTTCTGTGGCCTTTCAGATTTACAAGACCGTTGTCTGCGGCTTCTTTGACGAACTTAGCGTCCATCTCCTTGTCTCCGGTGACAAATGGAACGTTCATAAGCGAACGGTCTGCCGGAACGACGGTGCCATGGAAGAGTTTGGACTGATCGAGGAAATCATACAGCAGCTTTGCCTTCTTTTCGTTGCGCTCTTTCATGACGGAAAGGCCGCCCATCTCCTTGAGCCACTTGAAGACGAGACCGCAGATATAGATCGTATAGCACGGCGGTGTATTGTAAAGAGAATGAGCATCCGCATGCGTCTTGAAACGAAGCATCGTGGGTGTATTCGCGACTGCCGGTTCCTCAGGAATGAGATCCTTGCGGATGATCGAGATGACCATTCCGGCAGGACCTACATTTTTCTGGACTCCGCCGTAAATGATTCCGTAGTCATTTACATTGACCGGTTCCGAAAGGAAGCAGGAAGAGACATCGGCTACAAGAGTGTGTCCCTTGGTATTGGGGAGCTTGTGATAAACCGTTCCGTAAATAGTATTGTTCTGGCAGATGTAGACATAGTCAGCATCTTCCGGAATCGGAAGATCACTGCAGTCGGGAATATAGGTGAAATTCTTGTCTTCGGAGGAGGCTGCGGCAATTGCCTCGCCGTATTTCTGTGCTTCCTGATATGCTTTTCTTGCCCAGTTGCCGGTGATGATGTAGGCTGCTTTCCCATTCTTCATGATATTCATGGGAATCATGGCAAACTGCTGAGAAGCGCCGCCCTGCAGGAACAGTACTTCATAATTATCCGGGATACCCATCAGTTCGCGGATATCGGCTTCTGCCTGATCGATGATGCCCTGAAACAGAGAACTTCGATGACTCATTTCCATCACGGACTGACCGGATCCATGATAATCCAGCATTTCAGCTGCGGCAGTTTTCAGGACCTCTTCCGGCAGCATGGCCGGACCTGCAGAAAAGTTATAAACGCGACTCATAGATACCTCCTCATTATGCGCGGCGCAGAATGGAAGCCTGGATCTGCGATTCAGGCATCAGCAGAAACGGACCGCATATCCATGCGCAGCCTTTCTTTATGATTCCCGTTCTGCGCGATGCAAAATATAGTAACCTGAATCAATAAAACGCAACGACCGGCATGCCCTTATAAATGAATTCATACAGATTCGGCATTACTTCCGGCGGAACATTGATGCAGCCGTGTGAACCGTTCTTGAGGTATTCTGTACCTCCGAACTTTTTTCTCCACGATGCATCATGAATACCAATAGAATTTCCGACAATCGGGCACCAGTATTTTACAAAGGATTTATAATCCTTTCCGACCAGAGTGACGTTGCGCTGCCTGGCAAGAATGGTAAACACACCCTGCGGAGAGTTGTGGCCGGCTGCCATATTGCCGGTGACAATCGGAGTGGAAATCATGAGGCTTCCATTCAGATAGCAGTACAGCGTCTGATTTTCCATGTCGATTTCTATATAGCTGGTGCCGAGATTCGTGAGATCCTTAACGGATATCGTGTGCTGATCCGTTGCTCCATTGATCAGAACGGCAGCAAGATAATTCATTTCATCCTGGACAGCAACGGTCGTTCCGACTGCGGTCACGTTATCGAAATGAACCGTTTTGCCGCTGGTAGTCACAAAATCGGACTGTGAAGGAGTTTCGGAGGGAACCTGCTGCGCCAGCTGCTGGATGTATGCAGTCATGTTGTACGGGTTCAGCACATATTTTCCGGTTGCCGGATCGACGTAGAGGGAACCGTCACTGTTGCGGGCAAGAAGCTGCTCTGCCCCGTTTCCGTCGAGGACCTGCGTCTTTCCGTTCCGGAGGTCATATGTGATATGGACCTTTGCAATTTTGTCGGGAGCCGCCTCCGGCCAACCGGTGAAAGGATTGGCAAGAGTTTTTGCTTCCTCCGCATTGTCCGGGATGCCGGATTCGGACGCCGCAGAAGCCCTGAATGGAACCAACAGCGCCGCACAGACACAAACCAATATGGCAG
Source organism: uncultured Lachnospiraceae bacterium (assembly GCA_900317475.1). Classification (GTDB taxonomy): domain Bacteria; phylum Bacillota; class Clostridia; order Lachnospirales; family Lachnospiraceae; genus CAG-791. The sequence continues at coordinate 22,216 of ONGY01000004.1, forward strand.
CAAGAATTGCCGGCCAGACTTTTTTCATAAATTTCCCCTTCGTCTGCATCGCTTCGGATACAGATCATTCTTCTTTAAGGTCGCTTGCGTCAAATGCTTCTTCGATCGAGGCACCCGGAGACACCATAGGGAAAACTTTATCGTCCGGATCAATCATACAGTCAAGGACGACCGGTCCCTCCTGTTTCAGACCCTCGGCAAGAGCCTTCCTGAGTTCGTCTTCATTCGTGACACGGAACGCTCTGCATCCCAGCCCTTCGGAAGTTTTGACGAAATCAACCTTGTCCTCGAGAACGGTCTGGGAATAGCGCTTTCCGTAGAAGAGCGTCTGCCACTGGCGGACCATACCGAGTACGCGGTTATCGATTACGATTTCGATAACAGGAATATTGTAGCGGCTTGCCGTCGCAAGTTCAATGAGATTCATGCGGAAGCAGCCGTCTCCGCCGATATTGGCCACGATTTTGTCGGGGCAGCCGATCTTTGCGCCGATTGCGGCGCCCAGACCATAGCCCATGGTGCCGAGGCCTCCGGAGGTAATGAAGGTCCGGGGCTTTGAATATTTATAATATTGGGCTGCCCACATCTGATGCTGTCCGACATCGGTAGTGATGATGGCTTCTCCCTTTGTCATTTCATCGAGGACTTCCATAATGCGCGGGCAGGTGAGGCGGCTGTGATCATAGAACATCGGGTGTTCTGCCTCGTAAGCATGGATTTCGTCCATCCACTCTTTATGTGTCTGCGGGGTCAGCTCCTCATTGATCTGGGAGAGCACATCCTTCACATTTCCGATGACAGCCTTGTCGATCTTGACATTTTTGTTGATTTCCGCGGCATCGACATCGATCTGGAGTATCTTTGCCTGTGCCGCGAATTTCTTTGCATTTCCGGTGACGCGGTCCGAGAAGCGGGCGCCGAGGGTGATGAGAAGGTCACAGTGCGAGACACCATAATTTGAGGTCTTTGTGCCGTGCATGCCGATCATGCCGGTGTAGTGAGAATCGTGCTGATCGACAACACCCTGCGCCATCAGCGTCTCTCCGACCGGTGCGTCAACTTTCGAGAGAAGCTCCCGCACTTCATCGGAAGCATTTGCTATGACAGTTCCGCCGCCGACATAGAGAAACGGCCGCTTCGAGGACTCTATCAGTTCGACCGCATCGTGGATATCCGATGCGGAATAACGGTTTGATAAGCGGATGGAACGTCGCTTCTCTGGTGTATATTCACACTTCGCCGCAGTCACATCCTTTGTGATATCGATGATGACAGGTCCCGGCCGGCCGCTGCGCGCGATGCCGAACGCGGTACGGATCGTGTCTGCAAGCGCTGTCACATCCTTCACGATGTAGCCGTGCTTGGTAATCGGCATAGTGATGCCGACAATATCGACCTCCTGGAAGGTATCCTTGCCGAGAAGCGGCAGATTCACGTTGCAGGTGATCGCGACAAGCGGGACCGAATCCATGTAGGCCGTTGCGATGCCGGTGACAAGGTTGGTGGCTCCCGGGCCGCTCGTTGCCATGCAGACACCGACCTTTCCGGTAGCCCTCGCGTAGCCGTCCGCAGCATGTGCGGCACCCTGCTCGTGGCTTGTCAGAATGTGACGTATTTTATCACTGTTTTTATATAACTCGTCGTAAACGTTGAGAATCGTTCCTCCCGGATAACCGAACACGGTGTCCACACCCTGCTCCAGAAGGCATTGGATTACAATCTGTGCACCAGTTAGTTCCATAAGCCACCTTCATCCTGCAGTCACAGGATTTCTTCAGCATTCCTTTTATTACTTCCATTCCTTCGGGAGCTCGAGAATAGCACCGCGGTTTCCGCTGGTTACCAGTGCGCAGTATCTCTTCAGATAGCCGTCGGTTACCTTCGGCTCACGCGGTTTCCACTCCGCTCTTCTCTTTGCGAGTTCTTCATCGGAAACCTTGAGCTCGAGCTTGTTGTTGGGGATGTCGATGGAAATAATGTCGCCCTCATGGACGAGTGCTATAGGACCGCCGACAGCAGCTTCCGGACTGACATGTCCGATGGACGCGCCTCTGGATGCACCTGAGAACCGGCCGTCGGTGATCAGTGCAACAGAGCTTCCCAGTCCCATGCCGGCAATTGCCGAGGTAGGATTGAGCATCTCCCGCATGCCCGGGCCGCCCTTCGGTCCTTCGTATCGGATGACGACAACATCGCCCGGAACGATTTTGCCGGTGGTGATCGCTTTGATCGCATCTTCCTCACAGTCGAAGACCCTTGCCGGTCCCTCATGGACCATCATCTCAGGAACAACGGCGCTGCGCTTCACAATGCCGGTGTCCGGTGCAAGGTTGCCCTTAAGAACCGCGATGCCGCCGTTCGGCATATATGGATTGTCGATCGGACGGATAACTTCCGGATTCAGATTAACAGCATCCTCGATGTTCTCGGCCATGGTCTTTCCGGTGACCGTCGGAATATCCAGTGTGAGAAGGTTCTTCTTCGCAAGTTCCTTCATGACTGCATAGACGCCGCCTGCCTCATTCAGATCTTCCATGTATGTCGGGCCTGCCGGTGCGAGATGGCACAGGTTCGGTGTCTTCGCGGAAACCTCGTTTGCGATTTCCATATTGATCTCGATGCCTGCCTCATGTGCAATTGCCGGCAGATGAAGCATTGTATTCGTCGAGCAGCCGAGAGCCATGTCGACCGTCAGAGCATTCATAAACGCTTCACGGGTCATGATATCTCTCGGAAGAATCTGGTTCTTTACAAGGTACATGATCTGGTTTCCGGCGTGCTTGGCAAGACGGATTCTGGAGGAATATACGGCCGGAATCGTTCCGTTGCCGCGAAGGCCCATGCCGATGGCTTCCGTGAGGCAGTTCATCGAGTTTGCGGTGTACATGCCGGAGCAGGAACCGCATGTCGGGCAGACATTCTCCTCGAAATTGCGAAGTTCTTCCGCATTGATCTTGCCTGCGTCATATGCGCCGACCGCCTCGAACATGGATGAAAGACTTCTCTTCTTTCCGTTCACATGGCCGGCCAGCATCGGGCCGCCGGAGACAAAGATTGTCGGAATATTAATTCTGGCCGCAGCCATCAGGAGTCCGGGAACGTTCTTGTCGCAGTTGGGGATCATTACAAGACCGTCAAAACCGTGTGCCTTCGCAAGGCATTCGGTAGAGTCGGCAATCAGGTCTCTCGTGACAAGGGAATATTTCATTCCGATGTGTCCCATTGCGATACCGTCGCAGACAGCAATCGCAGGAACCACGACTGGCATTCCGCCGGCCTCGGCTACTCCGAGCTTTACTGCCTCCGTGATTTTATCGAGATTCATATGGCCCGGGATGATTTCACTGTAGGAACTCACGATGCCGATGAGCGGCTTCTTCATTTCCTCTTCCGTAAAGCCAAGTGCATTGAAAAGACTTCTGTGCGGTGCCTGCTGTACACCGACTTTTACTCTGTCACTGATCATTGTGCATTACCTCCTCGGACCCTTCTGGTCCGAACTATGTAAGATGCAAAACTGGAAATTAACGATTATTCGATGTTTTCGGCAATCTTCTCACCCATGCCGGTGCATGTGAGAAGTGTGCATTTCAAAGCCTCATCGGCATCTTCTGGCATCAGATCCTGCGTGCGGAAGCCCTGGGAGAGGGTCTTCCTCACTGCATTTTCCACTGCATCTGCTTCCCTCTGAAGATCAAAGGAATAACGGAGCATCATGGCCGCCGAGAGAATGGTTGCGATCGGATTTGCAATGTTCTTTCCGGCGATGTCCGGTGCGGAGCCGTGGCTCGGTTCATACAGGCCGAAATTGGTCGCGTTGAGAGAAGCACTTGCAAGCATGCCGATCGAACCTGTGATCATGGAAGCTTCATCGGAGAGGATGTCGCCGAACATGTTTCCGCAGAGAACGACGTCAAACTGCTCCGGGTCCTTTACGAGCTGCATTGCGCAGTTGTCGACGAGTACATTCTCGAGCTCTACTTCCGGATAATCCCGGGCGACCTCTGCAACGACTTTTCTCCAGAGTCTCGAGGTGTCCAGAACATTGGCCTTGTCGACGGAGGAGACCTTCTTTCTTCTCTTCATTGCGATGTCGAAGGCAGTTTTTGCAATGCGGCGGATTTCGTTTTCGTTATAGACAGCCGTGTCAACGGCGGTGAGAACACCGTCCTTCTCTTCCGTGTGCCGCTCTCCGAAATACAGGCCGCCTGTCAGCTCGCGCACGATGATGAGATCGAATTTTCTCTTCTGTCCGTTCTTTGCGGCAAGCGGGCAGCTGTCGGAAAGCTCATCAAAAAGATAGGCCGGACGGAGATTCGCATAGAGACCGAGAGCCTTGCGGATGCCGAGAAGTCCGGCTTCCGGACGGAGATTCGGAGGAAGCTTGTACCACGGAGAGGTGGTTGTGTTTCCGCCGATGGAACCCATGAGAACCGCATCCGCGGACTTTGCCGTTTCAATTGTCTCATCCGTGAGCGGAACGCCGTAGCGGTCTATCGAGCAGCCGCCCATCAGAATATCTTTGTATTCAATGGTGTGGCCGTATTTTTCAAGAACAGTGTCGAGTACGAGACGGGCTTCGGCGACAATTTCGGGGCCGATTCCGTCTCCGGCAATACATGCAACCGTGAGTTTCATTAAATGCCTTTCTTTTGAAAAGAGGAGGCCTTTTAAAGCCTCCCCCCTCTTTATGAACAGATTTGATGATGATTATTTCTTAAGGAATCCCTTTTTCTTGTCCTTCTTGTCGTCGTCCGAAGGCGCAGCGGTCTTCGTCTCTTCTGCCGGTTTGACGGTATCATCGGCAATATCAATTACAACCCCATAAAAACCGGACGAGGTCAGAACACTGTCGCCGATTTCAAGTCTTGATAGCAGGGCCTTTTTATTCTTCTCTTCTTTTCTGCTCGGACGAATCAGGAAGAAATAGAAGAAAAGGATGATGAGAACAAGGTAAATGATTGTAACGCCGATCCCGGTTCCCGAGGAAGCTGACCCGGATAGAAGAAGTCCCATAGTATTCATAGATTTATCTCCTTTGACATGTCTGTCAGATGTGGAAACATGATACAACAAAAATATGATACATTACAAGCTTTTTGTATAAAACGGCCGGGCATCAGTCCGGTTCGCCGCTCAGATCTTCGAGCTTTCTTTTCCGATAGCTTTCAAATTCACCCGCGTCCAGCGCATCCCGGATTTCCTGCATCAGATGATTGTAGAACCAGAGATTGTGCATAACCGCAAACCGAAGACCGAGTGCCTCGTCCGCCTTCAGCAGATGACGGATATAGGCTCTGGAATAGCCGGCGCGGCAGACCGGGCAGCCGCAGTGTTCGTCGATCGGCCTGGGGTCGAGCTTATAGCGCTCGTTGCGGATGCGGAGAGTTCCGTGATCTGTATAAAGATTTCCGTGTCTTCCGTTGCGGCTCGGATAAACGCAGTCGAAGAAATCGACGCCGCGCCACACGGATTCAATGATATTCTGGGGAGTTCCGACACCCATGAGATAAGTCGGTTTATCCTTCGGAAGATACGGGGTTGTATCCTCTATCACGGAATACATCTGCTCTGCGGTTTCGCCGACGGCGAGTCCGCCGAGTGCATATCCGTCGAGATTCATCTCTGCAATCTGTTTTGCCTGGTCAATCCGGATATCATGAAAGATGGCACCCTGATTGATGCCGAACAGGAGCTGGTCTTTGTTGATCGTTTCCTCGAGTGAATTCAGGCGGTCCATTTCCTTCTTGCAGCGGACGAGCCACCGTGTCGTGCGCGCGACCGATTTCTCGACATAGTCCCGTTCCGCAAGCGCCGAAGGACATTCGTCAAAGGCCATCGCAATCGTGGAGGCCAGATGCGACTGAATCTGCATGCTCTCCTCCGGTCCGATGAAAAGTTTTGCGCCGTCGATGTGTGAATGGAACGAGACGCCCTCTTCTTTGATGGACCTCAGACTTGCCAGCGAGAAAACCTGAAATCCGCCGGAGTCTGTGAGAATCGGCCGGTCCCAGAGCGTGAACCGGTGCAGTCCGCCCATGGCGGCCACCACATCGTCGCCGGGGCGCACATGCAGATGATAGGTGTTGCAGAGCATGACCTGCGTATTGATGCGGCGCAGGTCCTCCGCGGAGAGCCCTCCCTTGATGGCGCCTGCCGTTGCGACATTCATGAAAACCGGCGTCTCGATGACGCCGTGTACAGTAGTGAAGCGGGCACGCTTTGCCTGCCCCTCCGTTTTCAAAAGCTTATATTCTGCCATAGAATTTCAGGATATTCTCCGTTTTTGCGCTCATATTCAGCAGCATGGAATCAAGAATTGTAAGGGCACACATCGTCTCTGCGACAACGGCGGCGCGCGGCACAATCACCGGGTCGTGACGCCCTTTTATAGTCAGCGAAGTATCTGTGCCTTCCCGTGTCACGGTCTCCTGCTCACGGAAAATGGAAGGCGTCGGCTTGACGGATGCGCGCAGGATGATATCCATCCCCGTGGAAATTCCGCCCAGAATTCCTCCCGCATGATTGGAAGAGGTAATAACTTTCCCGTCCGGCGCAATGCGGAATGGATCATTATTCTTCGATCCGACCGTCCCGGAGACTGACTTTCCGTCTCCGATTTCAACAGCCTTCACTGCGCCGATGGACATAAGAGCGGCACTGAGCCTTGCATCCAGCTTATCGAATACCGGATCGCCGATACCGGCAGGGACACCCCGGATGACGACCGTGATCTCTCCGCCGGACGAATCCTTTTCCTTCATGCAGGTTTCAAGATATGCTCTTGCCTCGGCATCCTTCGCCGAGTCCGGCATGGCTGTGGCAGTAGTCAGAACTGCCTCTTCGTCAAAACCCTCGTCTCCCGGGAGGCTGCTCACCTTTACGGGACCGATGGCCGATGTATAGCCGATGATCCGGACCCCGAGTTCCTTTAAGAATTTTGCGGCGATCGCCCCGGCCGCAACCCTCCCTGTCGTTTCTCTTCCGGAGGAACGGCCGCCGCCGCGGTAGTCACGGAAGCCGTATTTGGCATCGTAACCGAAGTCTGCGTGTCCCGGACGATAGCAGTCCCGGAGATTGTCATAATCCCCGGAATGCTGCGATGTATTGCGGATGAGAAGTCCGATCGGTGTCCCGGTCGTTTTTCCGTCGAAGACGCCCGAGAGGATTTCGACGCTGTCCGCTTCGTTTCTTGGAGTCGCGATCTTCGTCTTTCCCGGACGGCGCCGGTCAAGATATACCTGGATGTCTGAGCTTGAAAGTTCCATTCCGGCGGGAAATCCGTCGAGCACGGCTCCGACTGCCGGTCCGTGTGATTCGCCGAACGTTGTGACTTTGAGAATAGTACCGAATGATGATCCAGCCATGGAATACTCCTGAGCCTGTTTTTCAGAGCTGCTCTTTCGTCAGTTTGTGGAAAATGATGCAGTTCGGCTGATCAACCTTCATCTCTTTTCCGTTCATGACGATGAGTCCCTTGTCCAGGTCAACCGTGAAGAATGTCATGGTATTCGACTCATGGTTCAGCGATACGAGATGCCGGTTGTCAGGGAACAGCGCCACGTCCTTCGGATAATCGCCGCTGATTGGAAGGCACAGTATTTTGGAGAGAAGGCCGGTCTTGTGATCAATCCGGTATATGATGACACTGTTGTCTCCCGCATTCGAACTCAGAAGATAATTAAAATCCTCCGAAAGGGAGAGCGCGCTGGCGGCCGAATTGCTTGCATGGTAGTCATTCAGTGTCGAGATGGTCTGGATTTTCTCGAAATCGGGCTCACCGTTCGTGTCTGTGTAATGATATACGTCGATGATATTTTTCAGCTCGTGGACGATATAGAGGAACTGCCCGTCCTGACTGAATTTGATGTGGCGCGGCGCCGACTCGATTTCCGAATGGATGATGTAAACCTGGCGGATTTTCCCGCGGACCGGGTCAAAACTGTATACGTTTATGTGGTCCATGCCGAGGTCTGCAGCAAGCAGATATTTGTTGTCGCGTGTCATCTTGACGCACTGAACATGAGGCCGGAAATTGCGCTCTGCGATACTGCCGAGCCCCTTGTGGTAGACCTCATCTGTGATTCCTACGATGCTTCCGTCCTCCGCTAGCTTTAGGACTGTGATCTTGCCGTCGTGGTATCCTGCCACGAACAGCCACCGGTCCGTGTAGTCGGTGGAAAGATAAGACCCCCGCATGCCGTTGATTCCGGAATGATTGATCGGCTCGAGATCGCCGCCCTTCAGAATGCGGTAGGATTCCACGCCGAAATCCGTGATGGAATAAAGGTATTTCTGGTTATGCGAGATGGTCACATAGGAAGAGTTCGTGATCTCCACCTGGTCCTTCTCGTTCAGCCTTCCCTTCTCCATGTCGACATCGTAGATCCGGATACCGAACTTGTCTTTGTTGTCGGTCGTATAGGTGGACACATAAGCGACATACTGCGGCTTTTCCGCGGATGTTCTTTCCGCCGCTTCTTTTTCTGTCCCCTTCTTTGGAGATTCTGCTGAAACTGCTTTTTTTGTTGTTTTTGTACTGTCAGCCATAATACCTGCCCTTTTGCATACTGCAATTCCAACTGTGATCTGTCTGTTCCCCGCGCTGCGCGCCCGGGGCTTTCCTCATTATATCAGATGATTCGGCTCTCTGTGACGATCACGGAAGGTTTTACGTCCCTGCCGGAGGCCGGAATGGACGGCACAACCTGGGCATCGAAAGCAATGGCCAATGTATGCAGGCCGAAGTGTCCGTGCTCATTGAGATACCGGTCGTAATAGCCGCCTTTGTAACCGACCCGGTTTCTTTTAATGTCAAATGCAATTCCGGGCATGATCATGAGAGCCGGTTCCGCGCCCCGGTACAGATTCTGACTGATTTTCTTCGGCTCCGGGATTCCGAAGTTTGACTCCGAAAGATCCTGCATGGAACGGATCCGATAGAAATCCATGACACCGCCGTCACGGACAATGCCGCCGGTAACCGGGTCCTTCGATTTTTTTAGCTTTTCACAGGATGGACAATAGACTTTTTTCCCGTTCAGCAGAGCATCTTCGATGATTCCGCGGGTGTCTGCTTCGCTCCCGACGCTCACATAGATGAGAATGCACCGCGCGCTGCGGTACAGATCGCCTGCCTCTACCTTCCTTTGGATTTCGAGACTTTTCTTCTTCCTCTCCTCCTCCGGGAGCGCATCCCGGAAAGCACGCATCCTCCTTCGGATCTCATCTTTGGTTTCCGTTTTGGCCAGATCTGAACCGACTTTCCCTTCAAAGGGGCTGTACTTTGCCGCGACTGCCTCTGCAGCGCGGATTCCGTCCATCGCAGCGGACATAATGCCTCCCGCATATCCGGCACCCTCACCGCAGGGATAAAGTCCGGCCACACCGACCGATTCGAAATCCTCATTCCGCGGAATCCGCACCGGCGAAGAAGTCCTGCTTTCCAGTCCGGCGACATAAGCGTCCGGCCCGTCAAAACCCTCGTATAGGCTCCCCGGATAGAGAGATCTTCCGGAACATCCGCCGGGTTTTCGCTTTTCTTATCAAAATCCGCAAAGGACTCGACGGGAATCTTTCCGTCACCCAGTTCATAGCATTTCTGTTCGAGTTTTTCCTGGAATTCCATGCCCGCAAGGGGATGATCCGAGCCGAAATCATCCTTTGAGACAGTCATGACGATGGCGCTGTTTGCGTGAGCGCTTCCGCGGTCGTAATAGCTCATTCCGTTGACTGCGAGCTTCTCTTTCTCGGAGGAAGCGTTGACGACATAACCGCCCGGACACATACAGAAGGAATAGACTCCCCGGCCGTCCTTCGCCTTTGCCGTGAGCTTATAGGGAGAAGGGGTCAGGCCAAGCGCCTTCCGCTCCTCTTCCGAATGCACACCGTACTGATTTTCATCGATGAGGAGCTGCGGGTGAAGAACGCGGAAACCGACGGCAAAGTTCTTCTGTTCCATCGGAACATTCTCATTGAAAAGCTCCCTGAAGGTATCCCGCGCGCTGTGGCCGGGGGCAAGCACGGCGATGCCGGTATGGATAATCTTCTCTTCCGCATCATCTCCGGTGCCCACGAGTATCGGTGAGAAGACCGGTCACCTTGTGTTCAAAGCGGACATCGCCTCCGAGGCGGATGATCTCACCGCGCATGCGCACGATGACCTCGCGCAGACGGTCCGTTCCGATATGCGGCATTCCCTCGGTCAGTATTTCTTCCGGTGCACCGCAGGAAGTAAAAATGCGGAGCACTTCTGCGTTTCTTCCGGCCTTGTCGTTTACGAGAGTATTGAGCTTTCCGTCGGAAAAAGTACCGGCACCGCCCTCGCCGAACTGAATGTTGGAGGTCTCATCGAGCGATCCTGTTTTCCAGAACTTCTCCACATCCTTCGTCCGCTGTTCCATCGACCGGCCGCGTTCGAGGAGAATCGGCCGGTACCCGTGAAGCGCGAGCATATACGCGGCAAAGAGACCTGCCGGCCCGGCGCCGATGACCGCAGGCCTGTTCCCGCCGGGAAGCGCTTTGTCACCGGAAACCGGAAAAACATATTTTTCCGGTTCAAAGCGGCTTACGTTTGGAATATGTTTTGCCAGAATTTTCTTTTCTTCTGTCGGAGAGAGTGTGACAGACGCGGTATAGACGTGGAAAAGCACAGGCTTTTTCCGGCAGTCGACGGCATGGCGGAGAATCGTGACGGAAAGGTTTTCTTCGCCTCCAAAGCGCAGAATCTTCCGTATTTTCTTTTCGAGCTGTGCTCCGGCCGGGGAGGTTTTCCCGTGTTTTTGAGAACTCTCTTTTTCTATAGAAACCGGTATGCGTATTTCTGATATTTTCAGCATTTGAATCTTCTTTAAAGTTTACTAAAGTCTTTCAGACAGAATTCGTTTTGAATCAAAATTCACTTCACTATGAATCAAATTTCACTTTGAAAAACTTACTTTGAATCAGAATCAGAGACGGCCGCGGCATGCTTTGCCGCGATGAGGCCGCTGTTCATGGCAAACGTAAGATTATATCCTCCGCAGATTCCATCAACATCGAGCAGTTCTCCGGTGATGTACAGATTTTTCTGCAGTCTGGATTCATACAAATCTGTGATCTCCGAGAGTTTTACGCCTCCTGCCGTGACCTGTGCGTCCCGGTAGCCTCCGTATCCGGAGACGGAAAAACGAAGATCACGCAGCGAGAGCAGCACCCTCTTCCGAAGTTCCGGTGAGAGTTTCCGGATTTTATTTTCCGCGGTGATTCCGCACTCTGCTGCAGCAAGCGCGGTGAGTTTCGGATGGACGAGGCCAAGAAGCCATTCTGTGATGTTGATATTTTCTCCGCATTCGATCTTCGAGGTGACGATTCTCTCAAAGGCATCCCGGTCCAGTTCCGGGAGAAGGTCGACGGAGATGCAAAGCGGCCTTCCAGAGTCCAGTATTTCTCCGGCACGCCGGCTGATCTGAAAGACCGGTATTCCGGAGACGGCATTTTTCGTGAACTGCACTTCCCCGACCGCATCCGGGCAGGATTCGATTTTACCGTCCGGGAGTACCAGCTTTACCTCTGCTGCGGCACGCACGCCCGCAGCAGTTTTTACGAAAGAGTCGTGCACGGTGAGGTAAGTAAGAGCAGGCCGTCTCCTGGTGAGATGGTGGCCGAATGATTCTGCAATTCCGCAGCCGCTCTCATCAGCGCCGAGCTGAGGAGCTGCAAGGCCGCCGCAGCAAAGTATCACACTGTCTGCATAAGCTGTTTCGGAGCTGTCGGGAGAACCAGCGCTTTTATAATCGATCCGGAACCTGTTGTTTTCAAAGCACACTCCGGAAGCCTCCGCGGGGGTGATTATGTTCACCAGACCGGACATTTCCTTAAGATGCAGGAGGAGCGCATCCGTGATGTCCTGCGCGCGGTCCGTCCGCGGGTAGATGTATCCATTCCGATCATGAAAGAGAATGCCGAGGCGCCGGAGGTAAGAAAGCGCCTCTCCGGATGAAAAAGAAGGAAAAAGCGCCGACAGACGTTCCATGTCCTCGGAATGATAACAGGAAAGCTCCATCCTGCGGTTTGTGACATTTCCTCTGCCGTTTCCGGAGGCGGAGAGCTTGCGGCCCGGTATTTCATTTTTCTCGAAGAGAAGAACCTTCGCTCCTAAGTCAGCAGACATGGCTGCTGCCATCAGGCCCGAAGCACCTCCTCCGATCACTGCGATGGTCTTCATGAGAGAAACGACTCCATTTGGATATCCGGCGGGATTTGCCGCCGTAAAAACTGCATCAAAGAAAACGCATCAGAGATTGAAAAGATCCGCGAGGGAAAGCAGGAAATTTCCGCCCGGCAGCCGGTCGATATTTCTGAGATCAGCAGCTCCGGTAAAGAGGCTCATGATAATGTAGACCGTAGCATAGAGAATAAATGAAATAATCGATGCCGCGATAAATCCGGTCTCTCTCTCGAGAAACTGCGCCAGGATATAAACCGGAATGGATGCCGCAATCGCACAGACCGCCATGAGAAGGTAAGCCTTGAAATAGCGGTTTCCCGCGACCAGTTTCTCTTTCATGAAAAAGAAAAGAAGGATCGTGAGTGCGATGAAAAACGAAAGAAGCGGAACCGCACAAACCGTTATTCCGGGGTCACTCTGTCTCGAGACAGCCGTGCAGACCAGCGTCTGAACGATGTATGCAATGCCGGCCGAGAGCGCAAGCCTCCCGGTTCGGTCGATTTCGATATAAAAGAATGCAAGGAGGATATCAATGCCGGCGAGCAGAATCAGAATACCGTTGATCTGCATCGATACGGATGCGGCTGCATCTCTCGCATTCCCGATGATCGCCGTGACCGGCTCCGCGGCGGCAATGAAGAAAAACGAAAACGGAAGAAGTACATACCCTGCAAGCCGCATCATCATTCCGAAGTAAGAACGGAGGGTGGGAATATCACCGTCGCGGTAATACCGTGCGAGGGTCTCACAGTATCCGGTAAACGGCAGGATCAGCAGACAGGCTGCGGCTGCCAGGATCGGCAGCGTCTTCGCATAATAAGAACCCCAGGCGACCATCGCATCCGTTTTGACGTTTACCGAAGCGTGCAGGATGCGGTAGTCCGTGAGGACAGGAAGAAAGCTGATAAATCCGGCCGCGGCCAGCAGGAAAATCTTCGTGAAGAGAGTTCTTGACAGGTATCGGCGGCTCTCCGGCTCCCGCTGAGCGGAGTCCGGCATGTCACGGAGAAGTCTCCTTCCGGTGAGCAGACGCACAGACAGCCAGTAAATGAGCGCGATGAGTGCTGCAAGGTCCGCACCGAGAAGAACCCCGGCCGCGGCGTAGACGAACGGATAGGAATCATCCCGCAGCAGTGCCCCGGCGAGTACGCCTCTCTGCTTCAGGAGATTGGCAAACAGCGGGGAGAGAATGCAGGTGAGAACCGCTTCGGCCAGAATGGACGTTATAGCCGGCGGAGTAATCCGGACTCCCTGATAAAATCCTCCGAAGGCGCCGAAAGCTGACGTAATGACAAAGAAAGGTGCGGCACAGAGAAAACACAGGTACATGTGCGCTTCCCCGCCGAGAAGCAGCGAAAGCGGGACGTTGAGCACGGCAGTGAGCCCGCCCGCGATGAGACCGGCTGCAATGGAGAAAAGAAGTGCCGTCTTATAGAGAATGCGGATACTGGAATACCGCTGCCTGCGCATCCGTGATTTGATGAGCCGGCTGAGGCAGACAGATACAGCATAGGGAATTGTCACAAGAAAGAGAAGGCACAGTTCCAGGGCAGGCCCTGCGTAGGCCGCGCTCTGCTTTCCGGCTGTGGCCACGAGGATAATCCTCATAAACATGAAGATGGATGCATATAGTAAAATTGCCGAGCGCACCCGGCCTGCAGAACTGACCTGCCTCATAAACTGCTCCTGAAATAAATATGTTGAATCCGGTGTTGCATATGCAGCCTTGGACTATTCTTCTCTGGTAATTCCAAGTGCTGCAAGCACCTGTTCCTGCTTTGCCTCCATGACGGCCGCTTCTTCCGGAACCATGTGGTCATACCCGCACAGGTGCATGCAGCTGTGCGCGACAAGAAAGGCATATTCCCGTTTTTCGGAGTGGCCGTATTCTTTTGCCTGCGAATGGACACGGTCCGCGTTGATCACAATATCGCCGATCACCAGTGCGCCATTCTCCGGGTCAAAGGCACCGGCGGGATCCTTCGCGGCAGCGTCTTCGAAACCCGACGGCGCATCGAAGTTCAGATTCGGGAATGAAAGCACATCCGTCGGCCGGTCGATATTCCGGTATTCTCGGTTGATCGCCTGAATTCCGTCTGAATCCGTGATGAGCAGCGATACTTCCGCGTCATACGGGCATCCCTCCTGCAGCATCGACTGCCGGATCACCTGACGGGCAACAATTTTCATGGAGAAATCAAATTTATTTTTCGTTTCTATGTCTGTGTTCAGAATTATTCGGCTCATTGTGCCTCTCCCGCTTCTGCCTCTGACGGCTGTCATATTCCTCATATGCTTTGACAATCTTCTGGACGAGCGGATGACGGACGACATCCCTGGAGGTAAGAGTGATAAAACAGATGCCGTCGATATTCTTCAGGATCCGCTGCGCAACCTCAAGGCCCGAAGCCGCGGACGGCGCCAGGTCCTTCTGCGTCGTGTCGCCGGTGACAATGACCTTGGAGCCGAACCCGAGACGCGTGAGAAACATCTTCATCTGTTCCGGCGTTGTGTTCTGCGCTTCATCGAGGATGATATAGGCATTGTCGAGTGTGCGACCGCGCATGTAGGCAAGCGGTGCCACCTCGATCAGCCCCTTCTCCTGGTTGCGCTGGAAATTCTCAGCGCCCATGAGCTGGTACAGTGCGTCGTAGAGCGGACGCAGATACGGGTCGATTTTCTGCTGCAGATCGCCCGGAAGAAATCCGAGCTTCTCTCCAGCCTCGATCGCCGGACGGGTCAGGATGATGCGCTGGACCTCCTCGTTCTGGAACGCCGTGACGGCCATCGCCATGGCGAGGAACGTTTTGCCGGTGCCGGCGGGTCCGTTCGCGAAAGTAATCATATTGCTGCGGACGGCCTCAATATATTTCTGCTGTCCGAGCGTTTTGGGACGGACGGGCTTTCCCGTGACGGTATGGCAGATCGTATCCTCATCCATCCGTGAAAACATATCGTCCCCGGACGGCTCATCCTTCAGGTCAATTGCATACTGAACGCGCTGTGTATCCACACTTCCTCCGTTTTCAGAGAGTCTTGCAAGCTGCCGGATGATTTTGCCGGCTTCGCCTACGCTCTTCTCTTCCCCTGTCACGACGACGCTCCCGTCACGGAGAACGATCGTCACATGAAGTATTTCTTCAATGTTCCGGATATTCCGGTCAAAACTGCCGAATATATCGCGTTCGACTTCTGCCGGAAGTTCAAAACGATCTGTCATTTATGGTACGGTTCTCCTTTGATGATGCGAAATGCGCGGTAAATCTGCTCGAGCAGGATGACGCGCATCAGCTGATGCGGAAAAGTCATCCGTGAGAAGGAAATTCTCGCGTCGGCCTCCCCGATGAGGCTGTCGCCGAGTCCTATGGCACCGCCGATAAAAAACTGGATGGAATCCCTGCCGCCGAGCGCAATGTCCTCCAGTTTTTTCGAAAATTCTACAGAATTCATTTCCTTTCCGTCAATACAGAGCGCAATCCGGTACGCACCGGGACGATAGAATTTCCGAAGCCGGTCCGCTTCCTGCTCTTTTATCTTACGAGAAAGAGCCGGACTGATTTCGTCCGGCTTCTTCACCTCTTCCGCTTCGAGTACGCGGACCTTTGCATAACGCGACAGGCGCTTCAGGTACTCGTCTGCCGCTTCTTTATAAAAGTTTTCGCGCAGCTTTCCGACCGCTGCAATATCAATATTCAAAGATTGTCCTCATCTGCGTCTGTGTCTTTGTCTTTGAAAGCCTCATCTACGACATTATCCGACGCATCGTCGCTTCCGTAAAGTACAGGATAATATTCCTCGACTATATGATCGAGAAAATCATCCTCAAGGCCTACAAACTGACTGCTGATCTTCTTCCGGATCACTTCGGTGCGTGCAAAATACATTGCAGCCTCATAGTCCGCCTTCCGGAGATTCTTTTTGATCTCACGGACAGTATCCTCGTCCGCTGC
>ONGY01000004.1:38399-44863 GCA_900317475.1 uncultured Lachnospiraceae bacterium
GGAATTTCAATGGATGTGAAGGAATCTTCCGAAACATCTCCCATATCCTTCGCTCCGACGGATTCATCTTCGAGAACACGGTGAAATCCGGACCTGCCTGCAGACAAATCCGCATCAAGAGCCGCCGTGGCCTCAAGGTCGATTTCATCCGCCTTCAGGTTATCCCCGCACCAGGTTCGGATTTTATCCTCGATGGAATGTTCCGATACCACCTTCTCCTTCCAGGTCCTCGAGGAGCGCAGAGAGACAAATCCCATCACGATGAAGAGGAAAAACATCGCGCCCATGATGCCGCAGATAAAATAACGGCTGAGACCAGAAAGATGAAGGAACGGAAAAACGTTCAGAAACGCAAGGATAATGAAGACAAGCCCGATGGTTCCGACACCGAGCAGTGCCTGTGCCGAAGAACGGTTGTCCTCCGCGTGCTCGGCGCTGTCGACATAATGATGTGAATGCGCAGTCAGAGGAGATGCATTTTCTTCCTGATCGTCTGCGTCTTCGCCGTTTTCCGCGTCGGTGCCCTCTTCGCCCTGCCTCATGGCCTTCCCCACTGTATCTTCATCAAAGCCATCCGCAGGGGAGTCTTCCTCTTCCAGGTCATCCGCAGAATAATCCGCCGCCTGTGCTGCCTGGGCTCTTGCAAGCTCGGCAGCTTCCTTCTCGGCAACAATTCTCGTCTGCTCCCGGTCATATTCTTCCAGCGATTCCACAAGAGGCGTCCCGCAGTCCGGGCATACGGTTATCCCCTCACGATATTCATAGCGGCATTTAGGACACCACATAGGATCTCCCTGCAGGAATCAATTCCTGTTCTTCAAGTATTCATCGATAGCGGCAGCTGCTCTGCGTCCGGCACCCATGGCAAGAATAACGGTAGCAGCTCCCGTGACCGCATCGCCTCCCGCAAAAACTCCGGGTCTGGTTGTCGTCCCCTTCTCATCTGCGACAAGGCAGCCTTTCCTGTTTGTTTCAAGGCCTTCCGTTGTGCGGGAAATGAGCGGGTTAGGACTGGTTCCGAGCGCCATGATGACGGAATCACAGTCAATGACAAATTCACTTCCGGGGATCTCGATCGGGCGGCGGCGTCCGGAAGCATCGGGCTCGCCGAGTTCCATCCGGATGCAGCGGATTCCTTTTACCCAGCCGTCTTCGCCGACGAGAATCTCAACCGGGTTTGTGAGAAGATGGAACTGAATTTCCTCTTCTTTTGCGTGGTGGACTTCCTCCTTACGGGCAGGAAGCTCCGCTTCGCTGCGGCGGTACACTATTGTGGTCTCGGCTCCGAGACGAAGGGCTGTCCTTGCGGCGTCCATGGCGACGTTTCCGCCGCCGACGACCACGGTCTTCTTCCCGCGGTAAATCGGGGTCCTTGCATCTTCCCTGTAGGCATGCATCAGGTTGCTTCTGGTGAGATACTCATTTGCGGAAAATACACCCATCGCCTGCTCACCCGGAATATTCATGAATCTCGGAAGTCCTGCTCCGGAACCGATGAAGACGGCATCATACCCTTCCTTGTCCATCAGTTCATCGATGGTGACCGATTTTCCGATGATGCAGTCCGTCTCAATCCGGACACCCAGACTCTTTACATTATCAATTTCCTTATCGACGACCTTTTCCTTCGGAAGACGGAATTCCGGAATTCCGTAGGAAAGAACGCCGCCTGCCTTGTGCAGGGCCTCGAAGATTGTGACCTCATAGCCGAGCTTTGCCAGATCACTGGCACAGGCAAGGCCGGAAGGACCGGCGCCGATGACGGCGACCTTTTTTCCATTTTTCTCTTCGGGCGCTTCCGGGCGGACACCCATCAACCGCGCGGTGTCAGCGACATACCGCTCGAGCTTGCCGATGGAAATGGCTTCTCCCTTGATGCCCCGGATGCATTTGCCCTCGCACTGCGTCTCCTGCGGGCATACACGGCCGCAGACTGCCGGCAGCGTGCTGGACTGGCCAATGACTTCATAGGCACCCGGGATGTCGTGCTCTTTGATCTTTGCAATGAATCCCGGGATATTGATGCTGACCGGGCATCCCTGTACGCACTGCGGATTTTTGCACTGCAGACAGCGGGACGCCTCCGCCTCAGCTTCTTCTTTGTTATATCCAAGGCAGACTTCGTCAAAATTCGCCGCCCTTACTTTCGGGTCCTGCTCGCGGACCGGAACCTTTTTCATCATATCCATTGTTATACCTCGCTCAGGCAAAACGCGCGAAAACGGTTTTGCCGAATGCGCCAGCCGGGCGTCCGAACAGAGGACGCTCGGTGCCGCGGATTGAAAGTCCTGCATCTGCATGACTTTCAACTATTTTCATCCTACTGGCAGCGGAATCATATGCAGGCCTGTACGCACTTCAGCATACACCGCATCCGCCGTGTGATTTCTCTTCCTTCGCTTCGAGGAACAGCCTGCCCTCTTCGGTTTTATACATCCGCGAGCGCTGCATTGCCTGATCGAAATCAACTTTCCAGCCGTCGAATTCAGGACCGTCGACGCAGGCAAACTTCACCTGCCCGTCAACAAGAAGGCGGCAGGCGCCGCACATGCCGGTGCCGTCGACCATGACGGTATTCATGGAGACAACCGTAGGAATGCCGAGTTTTTGCGTCAGCTGGCATGCAAACTTCATCATGATCATCGGTCCGATGACGACGCAGTGGTCATACCGTTTTCCCTCATCCCAGAGCTGCTGGAGCGCGACGCAGACATTTCCGTGGATGCCGTACGTGCCGTCATCCGTTGCGAAATAAAGATTCCGCGTCACCGCCTTCATCTCATCCTCGAGGATCAGAATATCCTTGCTGCGGGCTCCCTGGATGCAGTCAGCATCGATTCCGTGATTGTGGAGCCATTTCAGCTGATGGTACACAGGAGCGGTTCCTACACCGCCGGCGATGAACAGTATTTTCTTCTTCTTCAGTTCTTCGATCGGAACGTTCACAAGATTGGAAGGATTGCCGAGAGGACCGACGACATCGGCGAAACTGTCGCCTTCCTCAAGGAAAGACATGCGGTACGTCTCCGCACCGACCGGCTGAAATACAATTGTCACCGTGCCCTTTTCTTTGTCATCGTCGCAGACGGTCAGCGGTATCCGCTCTCCTTCTTCATCGACGCGGACAATCAGAAACTGTCCCGGAAGTGCATGAGCTGCAACCCGCGGAGCTTCCACAGTCATGCTGTAGATGTTCGCGGAAAGCTTTTCCTTTTTCAGGATTTTGAACATGGTTGCCTCCTTGAAGATGCACATTGAAATATGTGCTTATAAAAAGACGCCGGGCGCCCTTGCCTGGCGTCTTTATTTTCAGATTTCAGATAGATAGTTCCATTTTACTTTCTTTACATGGATTCTACAACGCTTAACTGATCGGAACGAGTTCTCCTCCCGTCGTATAGAGGTTCACGATGGCGTTGGAGACATTGACGGCAAAGCGTCTTCCTGTCACGGCCGAATTTCCCGCAGAGTCGATGAGGACCTCGTTGTAGATGTAAAAACTGCCGTAGCCGGAGACAGTCTGTGTTTCCTCATATTCATAGGAATAGCAGGCGTTGCCGCCCGTGACTGTTCCGTCTGCATCGATGACCTGCCCCAAGTTCATGAGTGCCGTGATGATGTAGGAAGGGCCGTCCTCCTTAGAAACCTGCGCGGATGGAGTGAGCGTATAGTTCCGCTCTACCGTGTCCGATTTATTGCCGAATTCATCAATTGTGATGAAGATGTAGGTGGAATTTCCGGACGGCATTTCAATCGGCCCGGTATAAACATTTGATTCCTCGGTGGGCTCACTGCCGTCCGTCGTGTAATAAACCTTCCCCGAGGAGGGGTCCTCCACCTTGATCATGGCGACGCCGCTGTATGTTCCCGAATCCGTGTCGACGATGGGAGTGGCGAGCCTTCCGTTGCCGATTTGGTACGTGTGCCGCGCGGTTTTGCTCCTCACGCCGTATTTGTTCACAACGACCGCGCAGACCGTATACTCGCCGCTGGAGAGAAGAATCGGCTCCGAATAAACGGAGCTGTCGATCGTGGGATCGGTCCCGTCCAGCGTGTAGAATATCGTTCCGCCGGAATCATCGCCGAGAATCAGATGAAAACTTTTCTGATACGAACCGTCCTTTTCGCTGAAGGTCGGTTCCGCGCAGAGATAGTCGGAGTATTTGCTCTGCACTTCCTTTGGGCTTTCGGAAAGAAACTGCGATATTTCGTCAAAACGCTTCTGATCCGCATAGATCTGTATCAGCGAACCGTATGCGTCAATCAGCTCATCACCGGTAAGATTTTTGTCGGCGATGACCTCCCGCACGGTGACTTCCGCATCCTCATATTCGCCGGCCTCCTCAAGGTACGCGGCCTTTTTCAGAAGAAGCTGATTGACATTACCGTCCTCATCCAGATTCAGGGCGCGGTCAATGAATTCCGCAGCCTTTTTGTAATCTCCGTTCTGTTCAGCCTCATAGGCCCTGCCTACGTAACGGGCCTGCGTGGGACGAAGGAAATTGTAGTACAGGAAGAATACAAGAATGCACACACCGGCCGCCGCCGCTGCCGCAGCAGCCGCCATGAGACGCAGATGTTTCTTTCGCTCCGCAGTGTGTTTCAGCTTCTCTTCTTCCTCGATCTGGCGGCGGATTTCCTCCCGAATGGAGCTCATATTATCAGAAATCTGCTGCTCCAGGCCGGCGTCGTATTCTTTTACAATATGAATTTCTGTACCGCATTTCTCGCAGTACATTTTTCCTTCGGGAATTTCACTCCCGCATTTGGGGCATTTCATTAAATACCGTTTTCCTCAATATAGCTGTCGAAGTCGCTCTTCGTCATCAGTACCTTGCGGGCCTTGGTGCCCTCATCCTCACTTACGACACCTGCCTCGCAGAGTTGGTCCATGATCCTGGCTGCACGGTTGAAACCGATTTTGTAGACGCGCTGCAGCATTCCGATCGAGGCTTTCTGCTTGTCGATGATGAGATATCCGGCCTCCACGAAGTGTTCATCATAGGAGGAGTCACCTCCGCCACCGCCTACGACTGCTCCGCCCGCATCGGACTCCTCCGAAGCGGACATGGCGGCGATCTTTTTCTCGACATCCCCGGAATCGACCCAGGTCTTATTGTGGTACTTGATGTAATTGACTACATCCGTGACCTCGTCATCTGAGACGAACGCGCCCTGCACACGGGCTGGCTTCTGATATCCCTGCGGATAGAACAGCATGTCGCCTTTTCCGAGGAGCTTCTCGGCTCCGTTCATGTCGAGGATAGTTCTCGAATCGACGCCGCTGGTAACGGCAAACGCAATGCGGCTCGGCATGTTGGCCTTGATGAGGCCGGTGATGACATCCACCGAAGGACGCTGCGTTGCGATCACAAGATGAATTCCAGCGGCACGCGCGAGCTGAGCCAGCCGGCAGATTGCCTGTTCGACCTCATGGGCTGAGACCATCATAAGGTCCGCGAGCTCATCGACGATGATGACGATCTGCGGCATAACCTTCATGTCCGGATCGTTTGATTTCGCCGCCTTCTCATTATATCCCTTCAGGTCGCGCACGGATGTGTCGGCAAAACGGCGATAGCGGTCTGTCATCTCAGCGACTGCCCACTGCAGAGCATTTGCCGCTTTCTTCGGGTCGGTGACGACCGGAAGAAGCAGATGCGGAATTCCGTTATACACGGAAAGCTCTACAATCTTCGGGTCGATCATGATCATCTTTACTTCATCCGGCTTATAGCTGAAAAGGATGCTCATGATCAGCGTGTTGATGCAGACCGATTTTCCGGAACCGGTGGAACCTGCGATCAGCACATGCGGCATTTTTGTTATATCCGTGACGACGATGTTTCCGCCTATATCCCGGCCGACTGCAAACTTGATCTTTGCCTTGAATGACTTATAGATATCGGACTCAAACAGCTCACGGAGCGTTACCGTCTGCGGAGATTTGTTCGGCACTTCGATACCGATGGCCTGCTTGCCGGGGATCGGCGCCTCGATACGGATATCTGCGGCTGCAAGATTCAGCTTGATATCGTCCGCCAGAGATACAATCTTGGAGACCTTCACGCCCTGTGCCGGCAGAAGCTCATAGCGCGTGACGGCAGGGCCGCGGCTCACCTGCGGTATGGTCACATCGACTCCAAATGTCTTCAGCGTCGACTGCAGACGGTATGCGGTTTCCTTGAGCTCACGGTCTGATTCCCCGGTATCCTTCTTACTCCCTTCCTTGAGCAGTGTGATCGGCGGGAAAACATAAGGCGCACGGTAAGCTCTTGCCTTTTCATCTTCCTCCTCCCGCTTCTTCTCAGCCGCTGCAATGCCGCCGCCGAATACAGAACCGGAGGTGTTATTGCGGAAAGCAGCCCCGCCAGAAGCCGGACCATTCTCTGCGGATGCAGCACTTTGCCCTTCCGCAGAAGCACCGGAAGAAAGACCGGACGAAGAAATTCTGTTTCCGGGGG
>ONGY01000125.1 GCA_900317475.1 uncultured Lachnospiraceae bacterium
TTTTCTGTTTTTCATGTATGTATTTTTAAGAAGGAGGTCAAAGACATGATTTTCAGGCTTCATAGGGAAGGCGGCAGTCTGCCCCTGGATGACAACTTTCTTATTTGTTTTCCTGACCGGAAAAATAATTTCAAGGAAGTATTGAATACCGGAAATATTGTATTTCTGGGTCAGGATGAGGGCTCTATGGACAGCCGTCCTGTCTGCGCGGCCGCTGCAGAAAAAGACAGCGATGGCCGCTTCGAGCTCCGGCTGCTGGCAGTTCAAAAGGACAGGAACGCGGCTGTGCTTGTACCGGAATTGCTTGAGCACTTTCTCGAGGCACTCGCGTCAAAACACGAAAATGGGGTTTTCTGTGTTCGGAAATCACTTCTTTCCGAAAATACGGGTGCCTTGCTTGCCCCCGTATTCAAGGGTTCTGAAGCAGGGGACGTAAATATCAATTGGAATAAGACCGAAAAACCGGATGATGAGTTTCTCACAAGGCCCTTCATCTACAATGACATCACCGATGTGCCGGGAGTATCCGTCGGACAGGTCACAAAGCACACGGACACGCATCACACCGGCGTCACCGTAATCCTTCCCTGCTATGGAAATATTTATGACAGAAAACCGGCTGGAGCTTCCTTTGTTTTAAATGGCTTCGGAAAAACAGACGGCACCGTACAGGTTGATGAACTGGGAACGCTGGAGACACCGATCGCTCTCACTAACACACTGTGTGTCGGCAGAGCTGCCGATGGACTGATCGAATATACCCTGCGTGAGGGAGAACGCTGCGGAGAGAAAATCACCACCATCAATCCGGTGGTCGGTGAAACAAATGACAGCGGTCTGAGTCAGATTGCAGAACGCATTATTACCACAGACGATGTGCTTACCGCAATCGGACGCTCAGGAAAGCATCCGGAACTGGGTTCTGTCGGTGCCGGCTCCGGGACTGTCTGCTTCGGACTGAAGGGAGGGATCGGCTCTGCGTCGAGAAGAATTTCCTTCGGCAAAGAAGTTTTTACGCTCGGTGCTCTTGTTCAGAGCAACTTCGGACGTCTTCCGGACCTGATGATTCACGGCATTCCTGTTGGAACGGAAATCGAGAAGCGTCAGGCTGAAATCGATTCATCATCCCCGGAAAAAGGTTCTATCATGGTCGTCATCGGAACGGATCTTCCTCTTACTGCAAGGCAGCTGCGGAGAGTCCTGAAGCGGGCAGGCTCTGCACTCGCAAGACTCGGTTCCTACTACGGACACGGAAGCGGCGATGTCTTCCTCGGATTTACAAATGGCAATTTTCACCCGGATCAGGGAGAAAAGCAGCTTCAGGTGCTGCGCAGCTTCCCGGAGAACCGGATGGATCTTGTATTCCGCCCTGCGGTAGAGGCCGTTGAAGAAGCGATTCTCCGCTCTCTCCTCTATGCGGTATGGAAATGGAATAAAGATGCAGGAAGGAATTCGGTTCACTGCCTGATGGAATACAAAGATCTCGTGCCCGCCGATGTAATGGCTCTGCTCAAGTGAGTTTAAATCTGCCAATGGACCTTCCTGTCCTTTGCTTGTAAAATTCCAGGTCGGCGAAGCTTCAGCCAAGAGCCACGTCCAGAACCATCATGAGGCTGAAGCCGGCTGCGAATGCAAGAACGCCCGTATTGGAATGCTCGCCGTGTGACATTTCCGGAATCAGCTCCTCCACGACCACGTAAAGCATTGCACCGGCGGCAAAACTCAGCAGATATGGCATAAGCGGAATCATCATTTCTGAAAGCAGTACCGTTATCACCGCAGCGGCCGGTTCGACCGCTCCGGAGAGTACACCATACAGGAAGGATTTGTTTTTACTGTCTCCCTCCGAATACATTGGCATGGAAATGATTGCACCCTCGGGAAAATTCTGAATGGCAATTCCGAGCGAAAGCGCTGCCGCAGAAGACAGTGTGATGCCGGAAATTCCATTCAGCGTTCCCGCATAGACAACGCCCACCGCCATTCCCTCCGGAATGTTATGAATAGTGACTGCCAGCATCATAAGAGCCCTGTTTCCGAGATGACTGTGCGGTCCTTCCGGAGCATCTGCATAGCGATGAAGGTGCGGTGTAAGATAATCGATCAGAAGGAGGAACAGAATCCCCAGCCAGAAACCGACAGCTGCCGGAAGGAAGGACAGTTTTCCGAGCTCCTCCGCATCTTCCAAAGAGGGAATGAGCAGGCTGAAGATCGATGCCGCAACCATCACACCGGCGGCAAAACCGGTCAGAAACCTCTGCACTCTATCCGACAGATTCTCTTTCATGAAATATACACAGGCCGCTCCCAGTGAAGTCCCCAGAAACGGGATTGCAATACCAACAGAAATGTTTTCAATCATTCTTTTTTC
>ONGY01000101.1:0-7734 GCA_900317475.1 uncultured Lachnospiraceae bacterium
TATCATGTATTGGGAAAACTGCATCCACAGGCGGCCGCGCCCGGTCATCAAGGGAGAACCGAATTTTTACAGGTGACGGAAAGCTTTGGCGGCGGTCAGGGAAGCAGTTCAGCTTTTTTATGGCCGGCTGATGGGTTCAGGTGCAGAAAAGGACATCTATTCTCTTGATAGAATAGATGTCCTTTTTGCTGTTCTTACTTTCCGTCAGCAATTGCTTCTCGCGTTCTTTCGGTACTCGACCGGCAGAATCATTTTCCTTGTTACCCACGATTATGAATTCTTCTGCAGTACCTGCACGAGAGTATCAGTGTTGGATCTGCGTATCGTCCGCTACATGCCTGAGACTGAACGGCGGAAGGACTTCGTTAATTCCTTTGAAAAGTTCATCGTCAAAATTTTCTCTGACTTCGCAGGTTTTATCGAAGATCATGGTCGGTTCCTTCTCCGGGGTAACAGACGGCCATGCCGGGAGTGCAGCCTGATGAGACTGTCGCTCATCGCGCGCTCGAGTTTCCCCGCGCCCTGGAACTGACAGTATTCGGCAAGCGCTGTGTTGCGAAAGAAGAACGGAATGTCCGAGCAGTGCCAGGCGGCTTTGCCCATCTCGGGGAAGTCGACGGTGAACTCGTAAAGGTATGTACCGGCGCCCTTCCCTGCAGCATGCATGGCAGCGATCTTCTTCGAGGGCTCGCGCATGCACCGGTCGATCAGGACGACATCGGCATAATTTTTCTCCGGGAAAGCCTTCCGGAAGAGATCGATGATTTTCCCGGAGCTGTCACCGTATACAGAACGGACGATCTGCTGTTTCTGCTCTTCCGTGAGTGTTTCGCGGTCATATGGCAGCTGCGCGAAGGAGGTGAACTCCGCGAAGACGGTGCCGATCATCACAGGAATTGTGTAGGCGTGCGCGCGGAATCCGTGAAGCAGCGGATTGCCCTTAAACCAGTCATTCGGCATCGGGCTGGTGCCGGTGTATCCGCCCTGTGCCGCAACGGTCTGACAGACGGAGTTGTAGGCCGCGGCAAGCTGCACGTACGGGATCGTCTCCAGTTTCTTTACAGCAGCACGGGTGATTCCGCCTTCCTGTCCGAGATCATCTTCCGTGCCGGTTTCACTGGCATCTGTTCCTTCACTGATAATTCCGAGCTTTTTCAACATGGCGGTCACGATCATTCTGCCGTCGCCCTTCGGCTCCGGCATCAGATTTTCGTCTGCGACGCCGCTCATGATGAGCGCCTTGTGGAAGAGTCCGTCTGCCTCCGGAATCTGCATCAGGTCGAGAATCTTCATGCCGCCGCCCGACTGTCCGAACAGCGTCACGTTGTCCGGGTCGCCGCCAAAACGGGCGATGTTGTCATGGATCCACCGGAGCGCTGCCACCATATCGGCGTGTCCCGCATTTGCGGAGTTTGCATACTCTTCGCCAAAAGGAGAGAGGTCGAGGTAGCCGAGGATGTTCAGCCGGTGATTGATCGAGACGATGACGGCTTCTCCGGTCGAGGCAAGGCTGTATCCGTCATAGGCGATCTGTTCGATGGAGGAGCCCGCGAAGTAACCGCCGCCGTGAATCCAGACGATGACCGGCTTCTTCGCGCTCTCATCGAGCGAATCGGTCCAGATGTTGAGGTTCTGGCAGTTTTCATCCATGGGCCAGTAGCGGTGCGGAACGAGAAGCTCGGCGGATGGTGTGTCCTGCTGCAGAAGCGGGCAGACAAACCCATAGGATGTCGCGTCTTTCACACCTTCCCAGTGGGAAGGCATCGGCTGGTGGAAGCGTTTTGCCTCGGCATATGGGATGCCGCGGAATGTATAGATCCCATCGTAGTAAAAACCCTTGAGTTTTCCGGATGTTGTCTCGAGAACCGGTGTGTTTTTATATCGAAATTCTTTCATTATCTTTATACCTCCCTGTCGGACTGATCTATGTGATCAATGAAAATACCCCGTAATTACCATTATACGGGGAGCAGATGAAAGAACAATAGGGGATCAAAACCGGAAAAGCGATTCACGCGTCAGTTTTTGCGTTTCCTTCCATACCGGAGGGGTTCGGCAGTTGTCCTCTTGAATAAATCAATGAGAGGGCCGGTGAAAAACGCGGTCACGACGGTTCCGATGCCGACGGTTCCGCCGAAAAACCAGCCGATGACGACGCAGGCAAGGTCGGTTGCGATCCGGATAAACCGGAATGGAATTTTCGCGCAGTGCTCAGAAATGGTAATCGCGACGGCATCATACGTGGAAACACCCATGTCCGCGGTGAAGTAAATGGCTGCGGAAAAGCACATGAGTACGATGCCTATGATGAGCATGACAATGCGGACCGGCAGAGTGTCGTTTGGAAAGACCATGCGGATAATGACTTCGCTTCCATCAGCGACATAGCCGAGCAGGAAGAGATTGATCAGCGTGCCAAGTCCGATCTTACGGCGGTTCACGATAAAGATAACCACCAGCATACAGGCATTCAGAATGAGATACCAGGTCCCAAACTGTAAATCCGTGAGGTTCCAGAGTCCGTGCGCAAAAACCTGGAAAGGATCCAGTCCCATCACCGAATAGGAAAAGAAACCGACTGCGATTCCGGACCCGATCACCCCGAAGACCGTCATCCACACACGCCGCCATTCAATAGCAGAGCCCGAACGGGCGGGCTTTGAGGACTTTGCCTCTTTTGTACTCCCCATGATATCCCCCGATACCCCTGCAGATTATTGCAGAACATTTGCAGTGCAGCGGTCCTGAAAAATATGTGTCCACAAAACAAAATATAGCATGTTTGACAGAGGTTAACGAATGAATTATTCTTGCTGAAAGCGCCTTTCAAAAGTCGTGACAATGCCGTAAAAATGCCGGAAATGCCGTAAATGCCGGAAGCGCCGGGGCAGTCAGAACCTGAACCGGATTGCTGCTTTTGACAAGGCATGGGAAGAGGCCAAACGGGTGAAAAACCCGATTGGCCTCGAATTATCTCCGGATAATTGTGACTCAGGCTATAGATTATTTCCTGTTATTTACCACAGCTCTTTTTCGGCGTCTTCTCCGGCGGCAAATGGTCCGGGGATTGTGGATACACCGCGGTGCTCACCGAGGTAATCATCGTCGAAGGTGATATCTTTTCCCTCCGGTGTTTCGAAGCGCTCTTCCGGCTCAAAAGCTTCACCGAGTGTATCAGTCGTGATAATGCCGTCTCTGAAATCGCTGAGATATTGGTACAGGTTGGTCTTCAGAATCGGATGACCGTCTTTGTCCTCTTCGATTTCAAAGGTAATCTTGTGCTCCGTGTCAACGAGGTTGTCCTTTTCCTTCTTCCATGGCTTTGCACCATTGAAATAGGCATTTCCGCTGCACCAGACCGGCAGATGGCTGAAATGCGGTTCTGCGAGGGTCATCATGTCCATTTCTTTTGCGGGTTTTCCCTCCAGGTACTTGAACGGGGCATACCACTCGTCGTAGGTCGGGTAGTCATCGAATACGAAAGTACCCGCTGTCTCATTATCCTTAACGAGCATCCCCATGTCCATCTTCGGACCTTCATCGTTTTCTTTCGGCTGCCAGTTCTGGACAAAAATATTGTTATAGAACCGGTCGTCGCCATGGAGGATGGTCATGAAGCCGGCTACTTCGGTTCGATGCGGGATGTGATAAGGCGTGTATCGCGGTTCGTTGACTCCTTTGACGGTGAAGTTGACGCCGGTTCCGACAGAAGTGAGTGCCCCGAGCATCAGGTTGTGTACACATGCGACGCCTTCCGTCGCCATGCGAAGCGATGCCTTCGAGAGCATCAGATTGTTGTCGATGAGCGTCGGACCGTGCCCGACTTCGATGAAGACATCCTGACTCATCATTGCACCCGGAATCGGATCGCCTGCCTCATCCGGAGCATAGTTGTGGTGCAGCAGGTTGTGTGTGATGCGCGTGCCCTGCGCTTCCCAGTCGCACCAGATGCCCATTGTGCAGTTGTGGATATGATTTCGCCGGATGATGACGTCGATCGCTGCATGCATCTTGATTCCTGCTATCTCAGCTCCTGCCAGTTCCTGCATGTTGTTGATGTGATGAATGTGGTTGTCTTCAATAATACTGAAAACACCGCCCTGACGTCCGACAATACCGTCCTGCTCGCAGTGATGAATGTTACAGCGGCGGATGATGTGGTGACCGATGTTTTCCTTCAGCCAGCCGTGATACTGTCCGCGGCAGACAGCATCACGCTCCATCTGCGTAGGACTTTTTACATGGCGATAGGTGAAATACTGATCGTTGTCCGGGTCACGGTATTTGCCGAGCGAGATTCCCGCGCAGCGGCTGTGACTGATGTCACAGTCTTCAATGATCCAGCCCTTTGCCCAGTGCGGGCCAATCATTCCGTCCTGATAGGATGCCGGCGGAGCCCAAGTTGTCGCCGCCTTGCAGATCGTAAAGCCGCTTACTGTGATGTAGTTCACTCCGTTCTCCTGCGGCATGAAGCACTCTCGGCGGACATTGATATCTACGGTCTCTTTATTCGGATCTTTTCCCTGGAAATTTGCATAGATGACCGTTTCGTTTTTCTCCGTATCCTGCTCCGTATACCATTTATAGATGGAATTCTGCGGCTCCCAGGACGGCTTATAGATCTGCGGACGGAGGCACCCCTCCAGGCTATCGGCCTCATAAAACTGCAGATCATTCATGTAGACAGCACCGGTATGTTTGTTCATTGGCCCGAAATACCAGTCACCGCAGACGAAAGTTGTATACGGGTTATAGCTTCCGAATACACCGTTGTCGATACGGCAGACCCATACATTACCCTCATAGGGGCGCCAGGTTTTGATGATTTCTGCGCCGGTGATCACGGCACCGAGTTTTTCCGTGCTGCGATAGATGATCCGCGCATCTTCTGTGCCGGCGTGGACCGGACAGACATTTTCGTGATAGACACCCGGGGCGACCAGCACCTCATCGCCGGGCACAGCAATCGCTGCCGCGCTGTTTATGCTCTTGAACGGCATTTCCTTCGTGCCTTCCCCCTCGCGGCAGGCACTTGCATCAACATAAATCCTCATTTTGCATACCTCCTGTTTACTTCCCCCAGCGTCAAAACTTGTGCCGGTCAAGGCCGGCGATGTTCGACAGATTCATCGTACAATATCGATCAATCATTCACAATGAACCAGGGAAAATGAAGCAAGATTTGTACAAAATAACGAAAGAAAGGCAAAACACGGCAGAGAGCAGCACGGCAGAGGTCTGTACAGAAAAGCCGCACAATGAGAAGCGGTCCAATCTGGAAGCCGCTCAGAATTTATTGTTCACCCACTTTCCCTGGCGGAAACGGATGCTCATGAAAATATAACGCGACAGCTGATCCGAGAGAACGCCGAGCCAGATGCCGGCAAGCCCCAGATTCAGCATATATACGAGAAGAATCGTCATGGCGGAGCGGATCAGCGTGACAGAAATCGTCGACGCGATCAGGGTGTAGCGCACATCCCCGGCCGCACGCAGGCAGGCCCCGTAGATGACCTGGGAAATCTGGAAGAAGGTGATGACGCAGATATAGCGTGAGATCATTACGCCCATATCGAGAATTGCCGGGTCATCGAAAAACATCCGGAAAATGCCTCTTCCGCCAAACAGCAGGATAACCGCTATGCAGGCAGAGATAAACGCACCGATCTTCTGACAGATTTTACCATACAGCTTGGCTTCTTCCTTTTTATTCGCGCCAAGCGCCTGCCCGGAGAGAGCGACACCGGCGGCCTGCATGCCGTCCGCGAAGGAGAAGGAAAGACCGAGCAGGTTCATGCCGACGTTGTGCGCGGCAAACGCATCTGTTCCGATGCGTGCCGCGACGAACGCAGTGACCAGGAAACCGATTCGCATCAGAAGATTCTCGGCGAGCATGTTGGAAGAGAGCTTTCCGATGATTTTGAAATCATAGTGCTTCGGACGGATTTTCTCCTTTCGGATATACGGCAGACTTACATATGACTTTTTCATGAAGAGGGAGCCAAAACTCATGGCGGCGCCGACGACGGTCCCGAGAACGGTCGCGATGGCAGCCCCTGTGCATCCGAGAGCGGGGAAACCGAAATGCCCGCCGATGAGACAGTAGTTGAAGCAGATGTTTGTGATGCTCGAAGCGACATTGGTCGTCATCGAGATCCGTGTATTGCCGCTGCCGCGCTGTGCCGAATTAAAGAGCATCTGGATCATGCTGAAGAAGGTTCCTCCCATGATGATCCGGAAATAGGCACTTGCCGGCTCGTGCGTATCTTCGTTGCTCCCCGCAATCCGGAGAATCGGCTCTGCCCACACGACAAAAATAACGCTAGCGCCGTCATGAGCGTTTCGTTTGCGGATTTTTTGTTGTTTTCTCCCTTCCGGCGCGCCACGAGCGCCGAAACTGCGACATTGACTGCGAAGAAGGGCGTAAGCCCGATGAATTTTGGCTGACTCGTAAGTCCGACCGCCGCGACTGCATAGCTTCCCATGGAGGAAACCATCATGGTATCGATCATGCCGGCAAGAGAAGTGAAAAAGCTCTCGAGCACTGCCGGCCAGGCCATGCTGACGGCCTCGCGGAACATGCCGCGCCTCTCGGAGCGCGTGAAATGCTTTCCCCGAGTCTGATTTGCAGTTTCTTCTGATGCGATGACTCTTTCTGAAGCGGCGATTTCCGCTGAGATGTCGATCCCCTCTGAGGCGCGGCAGCACTTCTTATAGCGGCGGTCTCTTCTGAAGCGGCATCAGCCGCCGATGAAGCGCATACAGCACTCTTCTCGCCGCAAAAATCCGGACAATCCCTTCCGGTCTGCTTATCCATAATTTTCTATACTCCCCGATTGAAGTTAACCCTGTGATTTCATCTTACTGCCGGCAGACCCTTTTGACAAACGGCAAAGAAGTCAGGAATCAGACGGTTCGCGATTCTGACCGGAAAATGGAGTGATATCGACAATGTTTTTATGTGTCTCCAGATGTAAAATGAATTCGTAGTGCGTCTGCACGGTCAGGGCCCTGTTCGGAGGGCCGGCAAAGACAGTCCGTACGGACTTGGCGGGCATTCATGGATCGGCTGTGAAAGGAGAGAAATGAGCTGGATTGAAGGCAACTATCGGAGAAATCTTATGGATATGCACATTGACGACTGGAATCCGGAATTCCTGTCAAAGATCAATGTGGATGAATATATGATCAAGGGCAAGCCGCACACGGGACTCTGCTATTATCCGACGAAGATCGGGCGGATGCACAAGGGGCTGAAGGGGTATGATTTCTTCGGACACATGGTCGAGGCCTGTCATAAGAACGGAATCATCGCCGAGGGATATTACTCGCAGATCTTTGATAACTGGGCATATGAGACGCATCCGGAGTGGCGTCTTGTCACTGCGGACGGCAAAAATTACCGCGAATACCGCAATCAGGGCAACTTCAAAACCGGCCGCTACGGCATCTGCTGCCCCAACAATGAAGGGTACCGCCAGTACGTGAAGGATTCGCTCACGGAGCTCGTCGGAAACTATGATATTGACGGTATTTTTCTCGATATGACCTTCTGGCCGGAAATCTGCTACTGCCCGACCTGCCGGAAGAAGTACAAGGATCTCACAGGGAAGGAAATCCCTAGAGAAGTCAACTGGGACGATCCGGATTTCCGTGAATTTGCGTACATCCGCGACCAGTGGATGGCAGAGTTCGCGAAATTTTCGACGGACTGCGTGAAGAAGATCCGCCCGG
>ONGY01000101.1:7740-10030 GCA_900317475.1 uncultured Lachnospiraceae bacterium
GGCAGCACAGAGATGCTCACGGAGGCGAGCGATTATTCGGGCGGCGATTATTACGGCGGCTATCTGCAGCAGACATTCATCAATAAATACTACAAGAGTGTCTCTCCAAACCTGCCGTTTATCTATCACACGAGCCGCTGTGATCCGGAGCTTTCCTATCATACGACAACCAAGACAGAAGAGCAGCTTCTGCTTCACGTCATCACCGCGCTCGTCCACAACGGTGCCTTCCTCCTCGTCGATGCCATTAACCCGGACGGCAGTATCGTTCCGTCGATTTATCACGACACGATGAAGAAGGTCTACGCGCAGACGAAGCCGTACGAGAAGTTTGTGAGCGGGAAGCTTAATCACAACGCATCCATCTGGTTTGCCTCCCACGCGAAATACGATCCGGAGGAGAAGTGCGCGATGATGGACCGCGCCTTCGAACCGCATTTTTACCTCGAAGGCCCGGTCGCGGTGACCTCGATCCTGCGCGACAACAATATACCATTCGATGTCATCGGCACGAAGAATATCCGGAGTGAAAACGCGGGCGTTCTCATTCTCTCCCACGTCGCGAACATCCGCGACGAGGAGATGAGAGAGATTGAGGCCTATATTAAGAAGGGCGGGAATCTGCTTATCAGCGGGCCGATCGCAAATGAACGGCTTCAGAAGATTCTTGGCGTCGAGGTTATCGGTCTGTCCGACAGCGATTTCACATACATGAGCCCGACCGAAGAAGGAAAGGAATTTTTCAAAGGTTTTGACGTAAAAGTGCCTCTCACGACGCCGGAGCGGCAGACGATAATAAAGATTACCGACAATACGGATCTCACTGTGCTTGCCACGATGACGCTGCCTTACACGGCGACGCACACCCGCGACTTCGCGGCGATTCACTCGAACCCGCCGGGAGTTTATACGGACAGCCCGTGCGCTGTCCTCAAGAAGGTCGGAAAGAGCAGGATCATCTGGACCGCGGCGCCGATCGAGATGGCGAAGCCGTATCTGTCACGGCAGGTATATGCCGGCATGGTGAAGTATCTCGCGGGCGATCTTGCATTTACCTCGAATGCGCCGAAGTTCGTCGAGATCATCTCCTGGGAGAAGGAGGGGAGGACGTTCTTTGCGGCCATCAACGAGCAGGAAGAATCGCCGGTCGCGCCGATGTACGAGATCACGGTGACGGTTCCGGGCAGAATCCGGGGAGCAAAGCTCATCCCGGCGGTCGGCGATCCTGCGCTTCAGGCAGAGCAGAGCACCGATCTTGCGGTCACATTTGATGAGAAGGCGGATACGAGCACCATCGCGCTGCCAAAACTTGAGGTGTTCGAAATCTTTGAAGTGATGCGCTGAGCGCGGGTAAAAGAGAAAAATCAAAAAAATCAATAAGAAGGGCAGGATTTGGAAAAATCCGGTTCCAAGGAATCCGGAGCTGATGGAAGGAAAAATTCAGTCCACGTTTAGTGAAATGACCAGGACCGGAAGAGAAAAGGAGTACGTATATGAAACAATATCCAAAGATCGGCATACGGCCGATCATTGATGCAAGACGCCTTGGGATCCGCGACGAACTCGAGGGCAAGACCGCGGCAATGGCGAAAGCGGCAGTAAAGCTGATTTCTGAGAATGTACGCTATGCGGACGGGACACCGGTGCAGTGCGTGACGGCGGACACGAGCATCTCGGGAAGCGAGGAGGCGGCAAGGGCAGAGGCGAAGTTCTCTGCGGAAAATGTAGTCGCGACGCTCTCGGTCACGCCGAGCTGGTGCTATCCGATGGAGACCATTGACATCAATCCGCTCACCATCAAGGCAATCTGGGGTTTTAACGGTACGGAGCGCCCGGGCGCGGTCTATCTCGCATCTGCGATTTCCGCCCACAATGAGGTCGGAAGGCCGGTCTATTCGATTTACGGGCACGATGTTCAGAACATGAACGAGGATGAAATCCCTGCGGACGTGCAGGAGAAGATCCTTCGTTTCGCGCGCTGCGCGGTCGCAGTCGGTCAGATGCGGAACAAGAGCTATGTCGGCATCGGCGGTGTGTCCATGGGCATCATGGGTTCGTTCATTGATCCGGATTTCTTCATCCGTTACCTCGGCATGCGTCCGGAGTGGGTCGATATGACAGAGATTCTCCGCCGCGTGCAGTTTGGCATTTATGATCACGGGGAGTATGAGAAAGCGCTCGCGTGGGTAAAGGAAAACTGCCCGGAGGGCTTCGACAAGAACCGCCCGGATTTAAAGCACACGCCGGAGCAGAAAGCGGCGGAATGGGAATTTGTCGTAAAAATGACGCT
>ONGY01000101.1:10053-12121 GCA_900317475.1 uncultured Lachnospiraceae bacterium
CTCGCTTTACTGGATGGAGGAAAATGGAAGGAAGAGGCGCTTGGTCACAATGCGCTTTTCGGCGGATTTCAGGGACAGAGAGCCTGGACCGACTGGCAGCCGAACGGTGATTTCACAGAAACCTTTATGAACACGAGTTTTGACTGGAATGGAAAGAAGCAGCCCATCCCGTTTGCAACCGAGGGCGACAACTGCAACGGAACGGCCATGCTTTTTGCCAATCTCCTGACCGGAAGAGCAGCCGGGTTCTCGGATGTGCGCTGCTACTGGAGCCCGGAGGCCCTGAAGGAGAAGTGCGGATGGGAGCCGGAGGGAGTGGCAGCAGGCGGTTTCATGCATATCATCAACTCCGGTTCGACCTGTCTTGACGGCAGCGGTGCGGCAAAGGGAGCCGACGGAAAGCCGGAGATGAAGCAGTGGTGGAATATGACCGATGAGGATATCCAGGCGTGCCTTAAAGCCACCGACTGGTGCCCGGCATCGCTCACGGAATTCCGCGGCGGCGGATTCTCCTCTCATTTCCTTACAGACGCTGAAATGCCGATCACGCTCATCCGCCTGAATCTCGTCGACGGCATCGGGCCCACGCTGCAGATTGCGGAGGGCACAACGACTAAACTCCCGAAGGATGTCTTTGAGATGATCGACCTCAGGACCGACAGAACATGGCCTTCCACGTTCTTCGTGCCGAGAACGACGGGAGAAGGTGTATTCAAGGATGTCTACTCTGTCATGATGAACTGGGGAGCCAATCACGGCGCATGGACGTACGGACACATCGGAGCCGATCTCATCACGCTCGCCTCCATGCTCCGAATTCCGGTATCGATGCACAATGTTCCGGAGAACGAGATTTTCCGTCCGCACACCTGGGGCGCGTTCGGCACGAAAGATACGGAAGCAGCGGATTACGCAGCCTGCAGGTATTACGGACCGCTGTATCGATAATGCGTGACGGCCGGCAGAAAATGTCCCATTCGCGTTGAAAAAGAGTCACACGCAGTACACAGCGTAAGAAGCAATACGCACGTAAGAAGCAATACGCACGTAAGAAGCGATACGCGCGTAAGAAGCAATACGCGGTCAGACGAAATTCTGGCCTGAATGATAACGGGGAATCACACAATGAAGTATGGAATCTATTTCGCTTATTGGGAAAAAGAGTGGGATGCGGATCAGACAAAATACATCCGCAAAGTGAAAGAGCTGGGTTTTGACGATCTCGAAATCTCCTGTGCGATGCTGCGGGATATTTCGGATGAGCGGCTTCTTGAAATAAAGAAAATGGCGGAAGGTGAAGGTGTGCTTCTGACGGCGGGATATGGTCCGCGCCCGCAGGAAAACCTCGCAAGCCCTGACCCGGACGTGCAGAAGAATGCAATCGCATTCTTTACGGACATCCTGCAAAAACTTGAAAAACTCGATATTCATACCATCGGCGGCGGTCTCTATTCCTACTGGCCGGTCGATTATTCAAAGCCGATCGATAAGGAGCGCGACTGGGAGACGAGCGTGAAGAATGTCCGGACGGTCGGGAGGATCGCACAGGAATGCGGCGTCGACTATTGTCTGGAAGTCCTGAACCGGTTCGAGGGGTACCTTCTCAATACGTGTGATGAATGCGTGAAGTTTGTAGAAGAGGTCGATGTACCTGCGGTTAAGGTCATGCTCGATACGTTCCACATGAATATTGAAGAGGATGATATGTTCTCCGCAATCCGCAGGGCGGGCAGCAGGCTCGGCCATTTCCATGTCGGCGAGAACAACCGCCGTCTTCCGGGCAAGGGAGGCCTCGACTGGTATCACATCGGAGAGGCGCTCCGCGAGATCGGCTACGACGGGAATGTCGTCATGGAGCCGTTCGTGCAGCAGGGAGGCGGTGTCGGAAGCGACATCAAAATCTGGCGCGATTTAAGCCACGGCGCAGATGAGAGGCGGCTCGATGAG
This sequence comes from uncultured Lachnospiraceae bacterium, assembly GCA_900317475.1. Taxonomy (GTDB): domain Bacteria; phylum Bacillota; class Clostridia; order Lachnospirales; family Lachnospiraceae; genus CAG-791. The sequence continues at coordinate 12,001 of ONGY01000101.1, forward strand.
GATGCGAGGAATTCTGTCACATACCTTCGCTACTGCTTCAGCGGACCGTATTCGGATTATACGAACTGAGATTCTTAACAAACATTAGCAAGATTCCTTGATACCACTGTTTGAGAAGCTT
>ONGY01000060.1:0-28570 GCA_900317475.1 uncultured Lachnospiraceae bacterium
TGTTCGCGTAGTCAATGATGTCGTTGCGGAGAGAGTGGCCGACGGCATCGGAGAATGCGGCCTTCTCGCGCATCAGAATATCGTGCGGAATGAGAGCATCCTTCTCAAAGGCATGGCGGAGAAGATATTTGCCGATGCCGTACTTGTTGAGTTTTTTCTCCGGGTCGATGTGCATTACATAATCGACAAAGTCAAGGTCGCCGAACGGGACTCTGGCTTCCAGGGAGTTCACGGAGATGCAGCGGTCCGCGCGGAGAACATCGTACATGTGGAGCTCACGGATGCGCTTCTCGGCTTCCTTCTGGAATTCCGCGGCATTCGGAGCAAAGTCGGTGTACTTGTAGCCGAACAGCTCATCGGAAATCTCTCCGGTGAGAAGAACGCGGATGTCGGTGTTCTCGTGAATCCATTTGCAGACGAGATACATACCGACAGATGCGCGGATCGTGGTGATGTCATAGGTGCCGAGTGCTTTGATGACGTCTCTGAGCGATGCGATGACTTCATCTCTTGTCATGATGACTTCATGATGGTTAGAGTGAATGTAATCGGCAACCTCACGTGCGTACTTGAGGTCGATGGCGTCGATGTCCATACCGATGGAGAAAGTCTCAAGCGGCTTGTCCAGAATTTTAGCGGCAGCACCGCATACGAGCGAGGAATCAAGACCGCCGGAGAGAAGGAAGCCGACCGGTGCATCCGCGTCGAGACGTTTGTCGATGCCGGTCATGAGACGGTCGTGGATTTCCTTCGCAATGGTATCCATATCGTCATGAGTATAATAGGTAATATCGCTCATGTCGCGATAGCAGATGAACCTTCCGTCTTCATAATAATGTCCCGGAGGAAATGGCTGTATTCTGTCGCAGACGCCGACAAGGTTCTTCGGTTCGGATGCGAAGATGATCACGCCGTCTTTATCATATCCGTAATAAAGAGGGCGGATTCCGATCGGGTCGCGGGCCGCGATGTACTTATCCTGTTTTGCGTCGTAGATGACGAGGGCGAACTCGGCATCGAGCATGCGGAACATGGAGACACCGACCTTTTCATAGAGCGGCAGCAGGATCTCACAGTCCGAGTCGCTCTCAAAGGTGTAGCCGCTGATCTTCAGATAATCACGGAGCGGGCGGAAGCCGTAGATTTCGCCGTTGCAGACGACTGCGCTTCCTTTCCGGGTGAAAGGCTGCATGCCAGAAGCGGTAAGACCCATGATGGAGAGACGGTTGAAGCCCATGTATCCATTGCCTGTATTTATGATCCTGGAATCATCCGGACCTCTGGAAGTCGTTTCGGCAAGCATTTCCTGCACTTTACTGAGTTCTGCGGATTTACCGCAGTAGGCAAGTATGGAACACATGATAAAGTCTCTCCTTTGAATGATTTGACGTCAAAACGATAAAAAAGGACAGCAAAAGGCGCATAGAATCTATATCGGCGCCATTGCCGTCCACCTTCCACCGATTATGCTACTGGGCAGGAAAAGTGTCAAGCGAAACTGTATACTCGCATACAACAGCTTGACAGGTGAGTCCTGTTGAGTATAATCAATTCCATGAAGCAAAGGCGCTTTGAAAACCTGCAGGGTAAGTGGGTATTTCAGAGCGCTTTTTGTGTCCGGCGGTTCCCCGACTGACCGAAAGGACCGAAGGAACAATTACGCAGGAAAGGTGAAGGTGAGAAGATGAGTATGGAAGAAACAGGAAGCACGGTCAACATTCCTGAAATCTACGGCAGTCTCGTTTTTGATGACCGTGTAATGAGGGAGCGTCTGCCGAAGGATGTTTACCGGGCAGTCCGCAAGACCATCAAGGATGGTTCACATCTCGAACTCGACGTTGCAAATACAGTTGCTGCGGTTATGAAGAACTGGGCAATTGAGCATGGTGCGACGCATTTCACACACTGGTTCCAGCCGCTGACAGGACTTACGGCTGAGAAGCATGACAGCTTTATTTCCCCGACCGGCGACGGCGGCGTGGTTCTTGATTTCTCCGGAAAAGAGCTTGTAAAGGGCGAGCCGGATGCATCCAGCTTCCCGTCTGGAGGACTTCGCGCAACTTTCGAGGCAAGAGGCTATACGGCATGGGATCCGTCTTCGCCTGCTTTCATTAAGGACGGAACTCTTTATATTCCGACAGCGTTCTGCTCCTACGGCGGAGAGGCACTGGACAAGAAGACACCGCTTCTTCGTTCGATGGAAGCTATCAGCAAATCGGCTGTGAGAGTGCTGCATCTTCTCGGCAATGAAGAAGTCACACACGTCGACACGACGATCGGTTCCGAACAGGAATATTTCCTTATTGACAAGGACCTTTACAAACAGAGAAAGGACCTGCTCCTCTGCGGCAGAACGCTGATCGGCGCTCCTGCACCGAAGGGACAGGAAATGGAGGATCATTACTTCGGCGTCCTCAAGCCGAAGGTGGCCGAGTACATGCACGATCTGGACCAGGAGCTCTGGAAGCTCGGTGTACCCGCCAAAACCAAGCACAACGAGGTCGCTCCTTCTCAGCATGAGCTTGCTCCGGTCTTCGAGACGGCAAATGTCGCGGTGGATCACAACCAGCTGACGATGGAGATGATGAAGAAGGTTGCCGACAAGCACAATTACGCATGCCTTCTTCATGAGAAGCCGTTTGAGGGAGTCAATGGCTCCGGCAAACACAACAACTGGTCGATCAGCACCAACACCGGTGTAAACCTTCTTGACCCGGGCGCAACCCCGGCCGAGAACATTCAGTTCCTGGTGTTCCTGATGGCAGTTATCTCTGCTGTCGATGAATATGCGGATCTGCTCCGTGTATCGGTTGCAACCGCCGGAAACGATCACCGTCTCGGCGCAAATGAAGCACCGCCTGCAATCATCTCGATCTTCGTCGGCGATGAGCTCGAGGGCGTGCTGAAGAGCATTGACGACGGCACCGCATTCGTGAGCCAGGGCAAGACCAAGTTAGGAATGGGCGCTGCGGTTCTTCCGCATATCACTCGTGATTCCACGGACCGCAACCGTACTTCCCCGTTCGCATTTACGGGCAACAAGTTTGAGTTCCGCTCGGTAGGTTCTGCCCTTTCCGTGGCAGACCCCAACATTGTTCTGAACACGGCAGTGGCAGAATACCTCGACCGTATTTACGATCGTCTGAAGGATGTGCCGAAGGAGAGTTTTGACACCGAACTGAAGAAGCTCCTTAAGGAACTCCTCGATGAGCACAAGAGAGTTCTCTTCAACGGCGACGGCTACAGTGAAGAGTGGGTGAAGGAAGCAGAACGGAGAGGACTTTACAACCTGAAGTCTCTTCCGGATGCAATGCCGCACCTGGTCAGCGAACACAGCGTTGATCTCTTTACGAAGCACAAGGTCTTCACAAAGAGTGAGCTCGAGAGCCGCTACGAGATCTTCCTTGAGAACTACTCGAAGACGATTCACATCGAATCGCTCACGATGCAGGAAATGGTCCGCAAGGACTTCACGTCCGGACTGCTTTCTTACGAGAAGGCACTGACGGATGAGATGATCGGCAAGAAGTCCCTTCTTCCAGGAGCAAAGTGCAAGCTTGAGAGTGATACGCTCGGAACGCTGGAAACGGAGTCCGAGGCAATCGATGCATCGCTTTCGAAGCTGCATGATGATACGAAGGAAGCAGAGAGGGACGGCGATGCGCTGCACACGGCAAGGTATTATCACGATACCATCCTGGCCGATATGACAGAGCTTCGTTCTCATGTCGACACCGCAGAGGCGATGATTCCGGAATGCTATCTTCCGTATCCGACATACGGCGAGATGCTGTTCTCCCTTCGCTGAGCAATTCATCAAAAAACCATATTCATCCTCATCTGTTCCTGTTCCCGCCGGAAAAAGTCCGCGGGCTCCATGGATGAACCGGGTGCCCGGAGAAACCGGGACCCTGGTGCCCGGAGAAACCGGGACCCTGGTGCCCGGAGAAACCGGGACCCTGGTGCCCGGAGAAACCGGGACCCGGGTGCCCGGAAAAACCGGGACCCTGGTACCCGGAGAAACCGGGACCCGGTACCCGGAGAAACCGGGACCCGGGTATCCGGAGAAACCGGAACCGGGGTATCAGGTGGCCGGCTGGCAGCCTTCCGGCACGGCAGGAGCGGGAAGAGGAGAATAAATAACAGATTCCTGCGTGCAGAATGGCCTGCGCACCTGGGGCGCAGGTGCGCAGGCTTTTGTTGTATCGTTATATATTTTACAGAATCTGTCTATTACAGGATTTGTCTTTAAACGGATTTGAACCGGTTTTTTAAATCCATCTGTAATTAATACATCCGTGAACGGATATCTGCGCTCGCCTTTTGAATGCAGATTCACTTTTATTTTTTCACTAGTTTTTTCCCGGGATCTGCTTTTGGGATTTGCTGCCGAAACAGTCAAAGCTTCGTTTTTCGGCCATATCTTTTTGCCCGGGACGGGATACATGGATACCGGAACAGGGGATCATTATGAATCGTAACAACACCTTCGAACACGACGCCTGCGGAATCGGCGTCATCGTCAATATCGACGGGCACAAAGACTACAAGGTTCTCGACGATGCTCTTCATATCGTGGAAAAGCTTGAGCACAGAGCCGGCAAAGATGCGACCGGGAAGGTCGGCGACGGCGTGGGAATTCTGCTGCAGGTAAGCCACAGCTTCTTCTCGAAGGCGATGAAAGAGGCAGGCATTGAAAACGCAGATGCACTTGGCGAGGGCGATTACGGCGTTGGTATGTTCTTCCTCCCGCAGGATAACCTGAAGCGCACGTTTGCGATGCGCATGCTGCAGGTCATCACGGAGAAGGAGGGACTGCAGTTTCTCGGCTGGCGGAATGTCCCGACGAATCCGGACATTCTCGGAGCCCCGGCGCGCGACTGCATGCCGTACATAAGCCAGTGCTTTATCGGCCGTCCGAAGGATACCGCAAAGGGAATTGATTTCGACCGGCGCCTCTATGTCGTCCGCCGCGAGTTTGAGCAGAGCTCGGAGGATACGTATATCTGTTCGCTTTCCTCCCGTACGGTGGTCTATAAAGGTATGTTCCTCGTGGGGCAGCTCCGCAAATTCTATAAGGACCTGCAGAGCGAGGATTATAAGACGGCGATTGCCATCGTGCATTCCCGTTTCTCCACCAATACGACACCTTCCTGGAATCGTGCGCATCCGTACCGCATGATCGCACATAACGGCGAAATCAATACGATCCGGGGCAACATCGACAGAATGCTCGCCCGCGAGGAGACCATGAATTCGCCGATTATGGAGAAGGATCTCGACAAGATCTACCCGGTCATTCAGAAGACGGGATCTGACTCGGCGATGCTCGACAATACGCTCGAATTCCTCTACATGAACGGCATGGATCTGCCGCTCGCGATGACGGTCATCATTCCGGAGCCCTGGAAGCACAACGACTTCATGGATCAGGACCGCAAGGACTTCTACCATTATTATGCGACGATGATGGAGCCCTGGGACGGCCCGGCAGCCATTCTGTTTTCGGATGGAGACGTGGTCGGCGCAACGCTCGACCGGAACGGCCTTCGTCCTTCCCGTTATTACATCACCGATGACAATCGCCTGATTCTCGCCTCCGAGGTCGGCGTCCTTGATATTGCGCCGGAACATGTCGTAAGAAAGTCACGCCTTGAACCAGGCCGTATTCTTGTTGTCGATACGAAGCAGAAGAGAATTATCTCAGACGAGGAAATCAAAGAGATGTACGCGGCGCGTCAGCCGTACGGCGAGTGGCTCGACCGCAATCTGCTGCATCTGACGGAACTGAAGATCCCGAACAAGAAGATTCCGTATTTTTCGCAGGAAATGCGTGACCGGATGTACAAGGTCTTCGGCTATACGTATGAGGATGTCCGCGATGATATCCTCCCGATGGCGGAGAACGCCGTTGAGCCCACGGTTTCCATGGGACACGATGTGCCTCTGGCTGTCATCGACAACAAGCATCAGCTGCTTTTCAACTACTTCAAGCAGCTGTTCGCACAGGTCACGAACCCTCCGATCGATTCTCTTCGCGAGAAAATCGTCACCGACACCACCGTCTATATCGGCTCCGACGGCGACCTTCTCAACGAGAACAGCCAAAACTGCCGCGTCCTCGAGGTGAATAACCCGATCCTCACGGGCGTCGATATGATGAAGATCCGTTCGCTCGATCAGCCGGGCTTCCATCCGGAGACGATTCCGATTCTTTACTACAAGAACACCTCGCTCGAACGGGCACTTGAGCAGCTGAATATTGCGGTCGACCGCGCGGCCTCAAACGGCAAGAACATCATCATCCTCTCCGACCGCGGCGTCGACGAGAACCATGTGCCGATCCCGTCCCTTCTTGCAGTGAGCTCGGTCGAGCAGCACCTCGTCCGCACGAAAAAGCGCACGGCGATTTCCCTGATTCTCGAGAGCGGCGAGCCCCGCGACGTCCATCAGATGGCGACGCTACACCGCCATCGAGGACTATGACAAGGCACTCCTCAACGGCGTCGTCAAAACTGCTGCAAAGATGGGAATCAGTACGCTGCAGTCGTATCAGTCCGCCCGTATCTTCGAGGCCATCGGCCTTTCGCAGGAGGTCATCGACAAATACTTCACCGGCACGCAGAGCGCTGCGGGCGGCATCGGAATGCGGGAAATTCAGGAAGATGTCACCTGGCGTCATGATCAGGCATTTGACCCGCTCGGACTCGGAACGGACACAACGCTGGATTCCGTCGGCTTCCATGGTCTGCGCAGCGGCAGAGACAAGGAAGATCATCTCTACAATCCGGAGACGATCATTGCGCTGCGGCAGGCGGTCCGGAACAATGACTACAATCGGTTCAAAGAATACACCGCGATGGTGGATGATTCCGGACGGCCGCACACACTGCGCGGCCTGATGGATCTTGTGCCGGCAGGCGATCCGGTTCCGCTCGAGGAGGTAGAGCCGGTCGAGTCCATTGTGAAGCGGTTCAAGACGGGCGCCATGTCCTTCGGAACACCGGCGAGGGCGGCGAGGATCCGAAGCGATTCGGGACAGGCCGCAACAGCGCCATCAAACAGGTGGCATCGGGACGTTTTGGCGTAACGAGCGCATACCTGAACAGTGCGGCGGAAATTCAGATCAAAATGGCACAGGGCGCAAAGCCCGGCGAGGGAGGCAATCTTCCGGGACGAAAAGTGTATCCGTGGGTTGCAGCGATCCGTTATTCGACCCCCGGCGTATCCCTGATTTCACCGCCGCCGCATCATGATATTTATTCGATCGAGGACCTTGCGCAGCTTATCTACGATCTGAAGAATGCAAACCGGAATGCGCGCATTTCCGTGAAACTGGTGTCCGAGGCCGGCGTCGGAACGATCGCGAGCGGCGTTGCAAAGGCCGGCGCACAGGTCATTCTGATCTCGGGATATGACGGCGGCACCGGAGCGGCTCCGTACAGTTCGGTTCATCACGCCGGTCTTCCGTGGGAGCTCGGCGTCTCCGAGGCGCATCAGAGTCTCATCGAGAACGGCCTGCGCGGACGTGTCTGCATCGAAACCGACGGCAAGCTCATGAGCGGCCGGGATGTTGTCATCGCCTGCCTGCTCGGCGCGGAGGAATTCGGTTTTGCGACCGCTCCGCTTGTGTGCATGGGCTGCATGATGATGCGCGTATGTTCAAAGGATACCTGCCCGGTCGGCATTGCGACACAGAACGAGAAGCTCCGCGCACGTTTCTCCGGAAAACCCGAGTACGTCGTGAACTTCATGCATTTCATCGCCGAGGAGGTCCGCGAGATCATGGCATCTCTCGGATTCCGCACCGTGAATGAAATGGTCGGACGTACGGACTGCCTGAAGAAGAGAGATTATTCAAGCGGAAAGGTGAAGGCCGGCGCCGCGGCGATGGTCGATCTGTCCGAAATCATCAATCCGGAATATGCAGGAGTGCCGGAAAACGAGCGGCACTTTGTGAAAGAAAAGGTCTATGATTTCCACCTCGAGAAGACGCTGGATGAGTCGAAACTTCTTCCGGCATTCGAGAGTGCGCTGAAGGGACCCGCCGAGAAGGCAAAGGGAGAGATTTATCTGAAGGTCTCGAGCACGGACCGTGCGTTCGGCACGATTCTCGGAAGTGAGATCACGAAACAGTTTGGCGAGAAGCTGCCGGAAGACAGCTTTGTGGTTCACGCAGAAGGCGGCGGCGGACAGTCGTTCGGCGCATTTATTCCGAAGGGACTGACGCTCCGGCTTTCCGGAGACGCAAACGACGGCTTCGGAAAGGGACTTTCCGGCGGCAAACTGGTGGTGGTGCCTCCGAAGGGATCAAGATTCCGCGCCAGTGAGAATATCATTATCGGCAACGTTGCCCTGTACGGCGCAACCTCCGGAAAAGCGTATGTCTGCGGAAGAGCGGGAGAGCGCTTCTGCGTCCGCAATTCGGGAGCAGTGGCCGTCGCGGAAGGCTGCGGCGATCACGGTCTTGAGTACATGACTGGCGGGCGGGCCGTGATCCTCGGACCGACCGGAAAGAATTTTGCGGCTGGTATGAGCGGCGGCATCGCTTACGTCCTCGATGAAGACCACAGTCTGTACCGGCGAATGAACAAGGATATGGACTCACTCGAAGAAGTGACGGAGAAATATGACATCGCCGATCTTCGCGAAATCCTCCGGGATTACGTGAAAGAGACGGATTCTGAGCTCGGCCGGAAGATTCTCGATCATTTCGAGGAATACCTTCCGAGTTTCAAGAAGATCGTTCCGAGAGACTACCAGAAGATGCTGATCGCAATCAGCAAGTATGAAGAGCAGGGAATTCCGCACGACAGTGCGGTTCTCGAGGCATTCCGGGAAGTAACGGCCTGACTTGCTGCTGGGGCCGGATGCTCTGCCGGAGCAGAAAGAATGCAGAGTCTCATCTTCATGAAACATATACAGTCTCAGTCCTAAGTCAAAAGGAAAGACAGCCGTCCCGCCGGAAACGGCAGGAGGCACGTGTAAGAGGTTAGTATGGGAAAGCCCACAGGATTTCTTGAGTACACAAGAAAAGACAATGTCGATGTGCCGGTTTCCGAGCGCATCCTGAGTTTTAACGAGTTCCATCTCCCGCTCTCGGCCGAAGAGAGGAGAAAGCAGGCAGCACGCTGCATGAACTGCGGTGTTCCGTTCTGCCAGTCCGCGATGAAGCTTTCGGGAATGGTCACGGGGTGCCCTCTGCACAATCTGATTCCGGAATGGAATGATCAGATTTACCGGGAGCACGATGCACATGCACTCAGCCGTCTTCTGAAGACAAGCAATTTCCCGGAATTCACAGGGAGGGTGTGCCCCGCTCTGTGCGAGAAGGCATGCATGTGCGGCGAATATGATGATCCCGTGACCGTGCACGACAATGAACTCTTCCTGATCGAGACGGCGTTCGAAAAAGGATACATTAAGCCGAGGATTCCGAAAGTGAGGAGCGGCAAGAGAGTTGCCGTCGTCGGAAGCGGTCCTTCGGGACTGGCAGCTGCCGACACACTCAATCAGCGCGGGCACAGTGTCACCGTGTTTGAGCGAGATGACCGCATCGGCGGACTTCTCATGTACGGCATACCGAACATGAAGCTCGACAAGAAGGTTGTTGACAGACGCAGGAAGCTCATGGAGGAAGAGGGTGTCGTATTCCGCACCGGCGTGAATGTCGGCACCGATATCACGGCAGAGGAGTTGAAGAAAGAATTCGATGCGGTCATCATCGCGACGGGCGCAAAGAATCCCAGACCTCTCACCGGCAAGGTGACAGGGATGCAGCCGGCATCGCCGGACAAGCCCGTAAACCCGATTGATATCAATGGTGTGTATTACGCTGTCGATTTTCTGAAGGCGACAACGCACGCTCTCCTTACGCAGGACGGCCGTTCGGTGGAAGATTTTCTCAGTACGGACGGCTACATCAGTGCGCAGGGGAAGGATGTGGTTGTAGTCGGAGGCGGCGATACAGGCAATGACTGCATCGGAACGGTCATCCGCCACGGCTGCCGTTCCGTCACGGCTCTTGAAATGATGCCGGAGCCGCCGGAACAAAGACTGCCCTCGAACCCGTGGCCCGAATGGCCGAAGGTGAAGAAGACGGATTACGGCCATGAAGAGGCAATCTATAAGTTCGGCCACGATCCGAGAGTCTATGAGACGACGGTGAAGGAATTTATCACAAACAAGAAGGGCGAGCTGAAGAAGATCCGCACGGTGAAGGTAAAATTCGAGAACCGCAGGATGATCGAGGTGCCGGGAACCGAGCAGGAGCTTTCCTGCCAGCTTCTTCTGATTGCAGCAGGTTTTATCGGCTGCGAGCCGGCAACGGCGGATGCGTTCGGCATCCCGCTCGGAAAGAGAGGGACGATCGAGACGGAGGCGGACCATTACAGAACGCCGGTTGAAAGAGTGTTCACGGCGGGCGACTGTCACAGAGGCCAGTCTCTGGTCGTCTGGGCAATCACCGAAGGACGTGCCTGCGCACGCGAGGTAGACGAGTATCTCATGGGATACACAACGCTCAAAGAGTGCTGAGAAAAGGGCATTTCACTATTGAAATAATTGCGTATAATGGTATACAATCTTTCCATACTTATAGCTGATATGGAAAGACAAGCGTTTCGTTCTGAGAGGAAAGCCGGACAGGCTTTTTGAACCAATACGAATCGACAAAGGCGTCGAAACCCTGAATAACAGGGCTTCGGCGTCTTTTTGTGCGCCCGGCGGGCGCACGTTTATCTGTATCGAAGGAGGGAGACAGTTATGGAAATAAATGTGAACACTGTTGCATGGGTGCTCTTCGCGACAGCGCTGGTCTATTTCATGCAGGCCGGATTTGCGCTCTGCGAGGCAGGCCTTACCAGGGCGAAGAATACAGGCAATATTCTCATGAAAAACATGATGGATTTCTGTATCGGAACCCCCTGCTTCTGGCTGATCGGTTTCTCGATCATGTTCCACGGAGGGCTCGGTGGATTCATCGGAACACCTGACCTTCTGATCCGCGGCTCTTATACGGCGGAGAACAGCGTGGTCCCGCAGACGATGCCTCTCTGGTGCTACGTTATTTTCCAGACGGTGTTCTGCGCGACAGCAGCGACGATCGTCTCCGGATCGATGGCTGAGCGCACGAACTTCAAGGCTTACTGTGTTTATTCCGCAATGATCTCGCTCATCATCTATCCGATCTGCGGACACTGGAGCTGGGGAGGCGGCTGGCTTCAGCAGCTCGGATTCCATGATTTCGCAGGCTCTGCACAGGTTCATAACGTCGGCGGTATCATCGCAATGCTCGGTGCCTGGATGCTCGGGCCCCGCATCGGAAAGTATGACAAGAATGGAAAAGCACACGCGATTCCGGGTCATAATCTCACGGCAGCTGCCCTCGGCGTATTCATTCTCTGGTTTTGCTGGTTTGGTTTTAACGGCGGTTCGACGGTTGCAATGGCAACGGCGGACGATGCGGCATCCGCTTCGCTCGTATTCATGAATACGAACCTTGCGGCGGCAGTAGCAACCACGACCACCATGATTTTCACCTGGGTCCGTTACGGTAAGCCGGATGTCTCGATGACTTTCAACGGTGCGCTTGCAGGCCTGGTTGCCATCACGGCAGGCTGTGACTGTGTCTCACCGGTCGGCGCATTCTTCATCGGCCTTGTGGCAGGCTTCCTGGTTGTGTTCTCCGTTGAATTCTTTGACAATGTCGCCAAGATCGACGATCCGGTCGGCGCGGTATCGGTTCACTTCGCGAACGGCGTCTGGGGAACGCTTGCAGTCGGCCTTTTCTCTGACGGCACGGACGGTGTCGGCAAGGGCCTCTTCTACGGCGGCGGATTCACACAGTTTGGCATTGAACTTCTCGGAATTGTCGCGATTGATGCCTATGTTCTTATCGTCATGTTCATCGTCTTCAAAATCATCGACAAGACCATCGGTCTCCGTGTTCCTGCAAAGGTTGAAATCGAAGGTCTTGATATTCATGAGCACGGCCTTGCAAGTGCTTACTCCGGATTTGCAATCACCGATGCCACCGATTACACGATGGATGTCAATGAGAATACAGATCTCGGTGAGGAAGATATCGAGAAGGCATCTCCGGAACAGGTTTCTGCGGCTGTCAGGGTACAGAAGGAGACGGCTCCCCTTCCGGCAGGCTATGACACCGGCATGCACAAGGTTTCCATCATCTGCCGGCTGTCCAAGTTTGATGAACTGAAAAAAGCGCTCAACGCGCTTGGCGTCACCGGAATGACGATGACACAGGTCATGGGATGCGGCATCCAGAAAGGAACGCCCGAGCGGTACCGCGGCGCGGTCGTCGATGCCACCCTTCTTCCGAAGGTGAAGGTTGAGGTCATAGTCTCGAAGATTCCGGTTGACGACGTCATTCATGCAGCGACGAGAGCTCTCTACACCGGTCATATCGGCGACGGCAAGATCTTCGTCTATAATGTGGTGAAGGTCGTCAAGGTCCGCACCGGAGAGGTTGATGAAGAAGCTCTGCAGGATGTGGAATAAATAAGAAACGAACAGAGAGAAAGCCAGATACCGCAGGGTTCTTTTCAGGTAGACATCCGTCTTCGCCGGAGGAGGCCGTACTGAATTCGATTTTCCGAATTGACCTTGAAACAGCGAACTCATATAATTGCACACTGTAGCCCGGCTTGATTTCCTTAATCTTATGAGGTCCGAACGTTCAATGGAAGAGGGAAACATCAAAAACACAGAAACAGAGCAGACGAGTGCGGCAGGAATCAGGGGTGAAACCATGCCGGAAAACGAAGCGGGCAATGTTTCGGAGATCAAAGAAAGCAGGATGGTCACAGGTGTTCTGTGGCAGCAGCTTCTTCTCTTTTTTGTGCCGCTTCTTGCGGGGACGTTCTTCCAGCTTCTTTATAATACGGTCGATGCGATCATTGTCGGACAGTTCATCGGCAAGGAAGCCCTCTCGGCGGTCGGCGGCGCCACGGCGACGCTCATCAATCTGTTCGTCGGTTTTTTTGTCGGCATCACATCCGGTGAGACAGTCGCTGTATCGCAGTTCTATGGGGCAAGAAGAACAGGAGACGTGCGGAAGTCCGTCCACACCGGAATGGCGATTGCCGTCTGGGGAGGCGTGATCCTCACGGTCGTGGTTGGGGGACTCGCCGAGATTATGCTCGAGGCGATGAGCACCCCGGCGGACACGCTGGAGTGGTCCACGCAGTATCTGCGCATCTATGCGGCGGGGATGATCGGAAACATGGTCTACAACATGGCAGCTTCCATTCTTCGCGCGGTAGGAGACTCCAGGAGACCATTCCTCTATCTGGTTGCCGGCACACTGACGAATGTTGTACTGGACTGCCTGTTTGTCATCGCTTTTCACTGGGGCGTTGCGGGTGCAGCTTTTGCGACGATTCTCTCGCAGTACATCAGCGCGGTACTTGCACTCATCTATCTCTCCCGGACGACAGAATGCTTTCATATCAGTTTTCGCAGAATACGGCTGGACCCGGTCTATGTGCCGAAGATCCTCCGGATCGGCATCCCGGCGGCACTTCAGTCCCTTATGTACAGCTTTTCCAACGTTCTCATCCAGGTGGCTGTCAACGGTTTCGGCACAGACACGGTGGCAGCATGGACGGTGTGGGGAAAGGTGGACAGTATATTCTGGATGATCATCGGGTCGCTCGGCCTGGCCACAACGACCGTTGTCGGCCAGAATTTTGGCGCGGGCAAGTACGGCCGTGTGCGGAAATGTGCAAGGGAGGCATATCTCATCACCTTCCTGTTTACAGCCTCGATGAGCACGTTTTTCTATACGCTGCGGGATCCACTGGTGCGGATTTTCACATCGGATCCGGATGTCGTCCGGCTTGGTGTTGAGATTGCGGGCTTCATGGCTCCGACGTTTCTTACGTATTTCACCATCGAAATTCTGTCCGGGACGCTGCGGGGCATGGGCGATGCGCTGATCCCCACGCTCATCACGGTGCTCGGTGTGTGCGGCGCGCGGATCGTCTGGCTGTTCACCGCGGTCGCGGCCAATACGACGATGAAGATGGTGATGTACTGTTATCCGATTTCCTGGTCGATCAGCACCGCCGCGTTCATCTTTTATTATTTCTATTATGTGAGGAAGCATCAGATCAGCGAAGACAGAGCGGCAGCCTGAAAGAAATGCGGCCGCGTTGCGGCATATTAAGTAAACATGGTATAATGTCCTTTGATTTTCTGAGGCGCATGCGGGACGATGACCGCATAGCCGCAGGAAAAGCATAAAACCATCTTGCCGGAACACAGACATATGCGTTTTCGGGATTAATCGAACAGAGTTCGGAGGGTGACAATGATGTCAGACGGGAAACCATATTTGGGGGTTCCGGACCATGCCACTCTCTTTTTTCTGTTCAAAGAATAGTACAATAAATTCAGCCGTTCATGGGAAGCGGGAATGCAATGAAGCAGAACTCAGGACGGGAAGCGGAGTCAAGACTCAATGAGGAGGTCTTCAATGGTCAAGTATGTATTTGTAACCGGAGGTGTTGTTTCAGGACTCGGCAAGGGAATCACGGCGGCATCGCTCGGCCGGCTTTTAAAGGCGCGTGGATATGATGTCACCATGCAGAAGTTTGATCCGTATCTCAACATCGATCCGGGCACGATGAATCCGATTCAGCACGGCGAAGTATTCGTCACCGATGACGGAACCGAGACGGACCTTGACCTTGGTCACTATGAGCGTTTCATTGATGAAAGCCTCGATCATAATTCCAACGTGACGAGCGGCAAGGTCTACTGGTCGGTCCTGAACAAGGAGCGCCACGGAGACTATGGCGGAGGCACGGTTCAGGTTATTCCGCACATCACGAATGAGATCAAGAGCCGCTTCTACCGCCCGACCAGTGAAAACGACAACCGCATCGCCATCATCGAGGTCGGAGGAACGGTCGGCGATATCGAGTCACAGCCATTCTATGAATCCATCCGTCAGTTCATGCAGGAAGTAGGACCGGGCAATGCCTGCATGATTCATGTGACGCTGATCCCGTATCTGTACGGCTCCCGCGAGATGAAGACAAAACCTACGCAGGCATCCGTCCGCGAGCTGCAGCGTATGGGAATCCGCGCGGACATTATTGTCTGCCGCTCGGAATTCGAGATTCCGCAGGAATTAAGAGACAAGATCGCCCTCTTCTGCAACGTGCCTTCTTCCTTCCCTGCCCGGAACCGGACCTTTCCGACTGGAATGCCATGGTCGATGCGCTCGAGCATCCGAAGCAGAAGATTGAAATCGCGCTGGTCGGCAAGTATACACAGCTGCATGACGCGTATCTCTCGGTCGTCGAGGCCCTTCACCACGGCGGCATCGCAAACCGCGCGGAGGTATCCGTCCGCTGGGTCGATTCAGAGGAAGTGGAGGCAGAAGGAACGGACGAGCTTCTTGCCGGCATTGACGGAATGATCATCCCCGGCGGTTTCGGAAACCGCGGCACCGAGGGAATGATCATGGCAGCGAATTATGCCCGCGAGCACAAGATTCCGTACCTCGGCATCTGCCTGGGAATGCAGATGGCGATGATCGAGTATGCAAGGAATGTACTCGGCTGGCATGACGCGAACAGCTCAGAGCTCAATCCGGATACCACACATCCGGTCATCGATCTCATGCCGGAGCAGAAAAATGTCACTGACCTCGGCGGCACGATGCGCCTCGGTGCTTATCCGTGCGTGCTGAAGAAGGGTTCTCTTGCGGAAAAACTCTATGTGGAGTATCACGGCACGGAGTCCATCCGGAGGGCCGGGCTCGCGGCAGGAGCACGGGTCGGTACGGCCGCAGGCATGACCGGCGGATCGGAGGAAATGAAGGATTTTGAATCCTTTGCAAAGCTCTTTGAGAGCGAGGATGAGAAGGACCGTCCGGTTCTTATCTCGGAGCGCCACCGCCACAGATATGAAGTGAACAATGAATACCGCGACGCTTTCACCAAGGCAGGGCTTGTTCTATCCGGAACCTCACCGAACGGGCATATCATCGAGATGATGGAGCTGCCGACATCTGTCCATCCGTATTTCATCGGGACCCAGGGCCATCCGGAATTCAAGTCCCGTCCGAACCACGCGCATCCGCTTTTTGCAGGTCTTGTGCGGGCAGCAGCGGATTATAAGAATAAGAACGGAAAGGAAAACTGACCAAGAATACATACATTCTGACGGCCTTTGCCTTCCCGCTGGCCCCGGCGGAGGGGGGAGCGCCGGGCCGGGTTCCGAAGAGATACTACCAGACACAGCAACCGGGGGATCTTCTACAACAGAAAGTGCGGCAATCAGCGAATGGAGCAAACGAATAACAGGAACGAAACAGATCACGGTATTCACGACGAGTGCGGCGTTTTCGGCATCCGTGTCCCGGAGGATTCGGATGTCGCCTCTCTGACATACTACGCACTTATTTCCCTGCAGCACCGCGGCCAGGAATCAGCCGGCATTGCGGTCAACAAAGACCGGACGATCAACTGCTACAAGGACCTCGGTCTTGTGCACGATGTTTTTACGCCTCACACGCTCGCCTCGCTCGGAACGGGCACGATGGCGGTCGGCCATGTGCGGTATTCGACGAGCGGTTCGGTCACGCGCGAGAATGCGCAGCCGATGGTTGTCAAGCATGTGAAAGGCCAGCTTGCAATCTCCCATAACGGCAATCTCGTGAATTCCTTTGCACTCCGCCGCAAACTGGAGCTCGAGGGATGCATTTTCCATTCCACGAGCGACACGGAGGTCATCTCCTACATCATCACCCGCGAGCGCCTGCACTGCGGAAAGATCGAAGAGGCAGTCGCCCGTGCGATGGATTCGCTCGAGGGCGCGTATTCGCTCGTCATCATGTCACCGGCAAAACTCATCGCGTGCCGTGATCCGTTCGGATTCCGGCCGCTCTGCTATGGAACAAGGGATGACGGAAGCATTATCTTCGCTTCGGAGTCCTGTGCCCTTGACGCCGTCGGCGCGCACTTCGTCCGTGATCTTCTGCCGGGCGAGATTATGATCTCCGACAAGGACGGACTCAGGAGCGACAGGCGCCACTGTCAGAGGAAAAATATTGTGCGCGAAAACCTTCCCGGTGAGAGCGTCACATCTGTGAAGGCCATCCCGGCCGGTTCGCTCGGAACAGAGGAGGACGCGGTCGTCGAGCAGGCACTTGCCTCGCTGGAAGGTGCCCGTCCTGTTCCTTCCGTCAGCGCCCACTGCATTTTCGAATACATTTATTTCTCGAGACCGGATTCGATCGTCGACGGGATCTCTGTCCATGATTTCCGCGTCGGCGCCGGAATGCTGCTCGCATCAGAGGCTCTGGTCGATGCCGACCTTGTCATCGGAGTTCCCGATTCGGGGCTCGACGCCGCGACCGGATATTCGAAGAAGTCCGGAATCCCGTACGCCATCGGACTTATCAAGAACAAATACATCGGGCGCACCTTTATCGCGCCTTCCCAGGCGGAGAGAGACAATCTTGTCCGTCTCAAGCTGAATGCAATCCGCAGCGTCATCGAGGGAAAGAGAGTTGTCCTGATCGATGATTCCATCGTGCGGGGAACGACAAGCGCACGCATTATCAGCCTTGTCCGTGAAGCCGGGGCGAAGGAAGTTCACATGCGGATCTCGTCGCCGCCGTTCCTCAATCCGTGCTATTACGGGACGGACATTGATTCCCGTGAAAACCTCATCGCATGCCATCACACCATTGAAGAGACGGCCGGGATCATCGGCGCCGACTCTCTTGCGTATCTTTCCGTCGAGGGTGCAAAGTTGCTGGCAAAAGAGGACATAAGCAGCGGAAGAGGATTCTGCTGCGCATGTTTTGACGGAAAATATCCGACCAATGTACCGGAGGAGTATTCAAAGGCGAAGCTGGAGGATTATTGATGTACCGTGTCAACGAAAATTATCTGAAGCTGCCGGGAAGTTATCTTTTCTCAACCATTGCAAAGAAGGTCGCCGCTTACTGTGAGGAGCACCCGGAGGCAAAAATCATACGCCTTGGGATCGGCGACGTGACGCTGCCGCTCTGCCCGGCTGTCATCAAAGCGCTGCACAGTGCAGTGGACGAGATGGGGAAGGCGGAGACGTTCCGCGGCTACGGCCCGGAGAACGGTTATGCATTCCTCCGCGACAAGATGGCAAAGATGGATTATGAGGACCGCGGCTGTCACATCGACCCGGATGAGATTTTCATTTCTGACGGTGCGAAGAGCGACTCCGGCAACATACAGGAAATTTTCGGCACGGACAATTGTGTCGCGGTCTGCGACCCGGTTTATCCGGTTTATCTTGACACCAATGTCATGGCAGGGCGCACCGGAGAATACAGCCGGGAGAAGGAAGGTTTTGACGGCGTCGTGTATCTTCCGTGCACCGAGGAGAACGGATTTTCTCCCGCGGTTCCCGCGGACGATGCGCCCGTGAAACCCGATATCATCTACATCTGCTCGCCGAACAATCCGACCGGTACGGTGCTCACGAAGGAGCAGCTGCAGGCCTGGGTCGATTATGCGAACCGTAACGGCGCGGTCATTATCTATGATGCCGCATATGCTGCGTATATCACGGAGCCGGATGTTCCGCACACAATATACGAGTGTGAGGGAGCAAGAACCTGCGCGGTCGAGCTGCGTTCGTTCTCAAAGAATGCAGGATTCACCGGACTTCGTCTGGGAGCCTGCGTCGTGCCGCACGATCTGAAGCGTGAGGTGACTTACATCGACCCGCAAACCGGAGAGAAGGTCACGCGGAATGTGGAACTGCACAGCCTCTGGACGAGGCGTCACGGGACAAAATTCAACGGGGCGCCCTACATCGTGCAGCGCGCCGGCGAGGCTGTCTATTCCGAAGAGGGACAGCGTGAAACAAAGGAGCAGGTCGCCTATTATATGCGCAATGCGGCCTATATCCGCGAAAATCTCGCCGCAGCCGGGTTTACGGTCTATGGCGGCGTGAATGCACCGTATATCTGGCTGAAGACGCCCGGGGACCTCACGAGCTGGGAGTTCTTCGACCGGCTGCTTGCCGAGGCGAATGTCGTCGGAACGCCGGGGTCGGGATTCGGTCCTCATGGAGAACATTTCTTCCGTCTCACCGCTTTCGGGACCTATGAGAATACGACCGCTGCCGTCGGGCGGATGATCGAGTGGAAGAAAAAAGCCGGTATCTGAGGAAAGTACTTCAGAAGCGGAGGGGAGCACTTATTGCAGGAGGTTCAGCATGAAAACCTACGATGATCTGAGTGAATTTGTGGAAGAGGAGAATGTGAAATTCATCCGACTCGCATTCATCGATGCGCTCGGAAACCAGAAGAACATTGCAATTATGCCGGGCGAGCTTCCGAGGGCGATGAAGGAGGGAATTTCCATTGATGCCTCTGCCGTCCCCGGGTTTGGCTCCGCCGAGCGTTCGGATCTTTTTCTGCATCCGGATCCGGAAACCATCACCATCGTGCCGTGGAGGCCGATCGACGGACGGGTCGCGCGCATGTTCTGTGATGTGGCGTACCCGGACGGCAAGCCGTTCGAGCGCGACACAAGGCTTATCCTCAAAAATGCCGTCAAAGCGGCACAGGATAAAAATATCCGGATCAATTTCGGACCGGAAATCGAGTTCTATGTCTTCCGGCAGGATGAGAACGGAAATCCGACGAAGGAGCCTCTCGATCACGCGGGATATATGGACATAGATCCGTGTGACCGCGGCGACAATATCCGCAGAGAGGTCTGCTTCACGCTGCTAGACATGGGAATTGTCCCGGAAGCATCGCATCACGAGCAGGGACCGGGACAGAATGAGGTCGATTTCCGCTACAGTGATCCGCTTTCCACGGCAGACAATACCGAGACTCTGAAGTGGGCCGTCCGGAGTATCTGCGACAGCAACGGCATGACCGCGGACTTTTCGCCGAAACCGCTTGCCGATGAACCCGGCAACGGAATGCATATCAATATCTCCGTCGAGAGCGGAGAGGGGAAGAATGTAACAAAGCCGTTTATGGCGGGGATCATGAAATACATCCGCGATTTCACGCTTTTCCTCAACCCCGAGAGCGAGTCCTACAGCCGTCTCGGCGTGCAGAAGGCACCGGCCTTCATCAGCTGGTCGGAGCAGAACCGTTCTCAGCTGATCCGCATTCCGGCGGCAGATGAGGGAAGGAAGAGAATGGAGCTGCGTTCTCCGGACCCGGAGGCAAATCCGTATCTCGCCTATGCACTTCTTATCTATGCAGGCCTTTCCGGCATCGAGGAAAATCTCGCACCGGAACCGAGTCTTGATGTGAATCTGTATACGGCGGATCCGGAGATGACGGCGGGTCTTAAGAGACTGCCGGCAACTCTGGCCGAAGCGGCTGCAGCTGCAAGACGCAGCGAGTTCGTGCAGAAGTATGTGCCGTCCGACATCCTGGAAATTTACTGTGAGAGAGTGTAATACTACGGCCGAGGCTTCGACGGATGCGGATTATATTCTCCAGAGGTGATACCCATGTCGGCTATGAAAGACGGGTGCGGTGCCATTATCGTGGCGCAGAGCACAACAGCATACAATACAATAAAGGGAGTCATTGCGTCTTCGTTCAGCCCGATTTCACAGGCAGTATCGCTGGCACAGGCAAGGCAGAAGCTCCTCCGGACGGACGGATGCATTATTATCATCAACACGCCGGCTGCCGATGAATTCGGAATCGATGGAGCGGTTGACATTGCCGTGAGGACCGGGACACCGGTCATGGCCCTTGTCTCCGCCGATATCTATGAGCGCGCGGTCTACCGGGCGCGCGGCACGGGAGTTTTCATTCTGTCAAGGCCGCTCAAAGGGCAGATGCTGCTCGAGAGCGCGAATCTTCTTCTCACGATGCAGAGGCGCATCCGTGACCTGCAGAGCGAGAATGACCGTCTCTCGAGACGGCTCGAGGAACTCGGACTGGTGACCCGCGCGAAGTGTATCCTCATTGAGAAAAGGCATATGACAGAGCCGGAGGCACACCGTTTCCTGGAAACCGAGGCGATGAACAATTCTCTCACGAAGAAGGAAGTCGCGCAGCAGATCATCCGGCAGTACGAAGAGTAAATGGCTGCGGACAGAAAAAACAGTGAGAAAAACCAGTAAGACCGGGAAGCGATTCCCGCGGGAAAGGCAAGTGCGTATATGAAAATTGTAGTTTTGGCGGGCGGCCTCAGCACAGAGAGGAAGATATCCTTCTCTTCGGGCACGAAAATCTGTGCGGCGCTGCGGACGCTGGGTCATAAGGCAGTCCTCGTCGATATGTTCAACGGACTCGAGGAAATGGGCGAGGATGTGATCGCGAATCCGGCCGTTCTTTTTGACAGTCTGCCGGAGCTGAAGCCGGTCGTTTTCGACGGAGTTGCCCCGGATCTCGATGCCGTGAAGAGAAATCGGAAATATCAGAGCCCTTCGCTTTTCGGACGGGGCGTCATCGATATCTGCAGAGCCTCGGATGTTGTGTTCATCGCGCTGCACGGTATGAACGGTGAGGATGGAAGAGTGCAGGCAGCTTTCGATCTTCTCGGCATTCCCTATACCGGATCCGGTTATCTCGGCGCCGCGATGGCGATGGATAAGATCATCACGAAGGAAATCGTAGCACCGCAGGGTGTGAATACGCCGGCATGGCATGCGTATAAGGATGTAAAGGAGAGCGACATCCCGGCAATTCTGTCGGAGACGAAGATCCCCTGCGTCGTCAAAACGACAACGGGCGGTTCCTCCGTCGGTGTAACGATTGTGAAAAAGCAGGAGGACCTTGAGTCCGCCGTCACGGACTCGCTGAAGTATGGAAAAGACCTCCTCATCGAGCAGTATATTGACGGCCGTGAATTCACGGTCGGTGTCCTCATGGACAAAGCTCTTCCCTCTGTTGAGATCGTCCCGAAGACGAATTTCTACGACTACCAGAACAAATACAAGGCAGGCGCGACCGATGAAATCTGTCCCGGCCGCTGCACACCGGAAGTTGAGAAGAAGATGGGAGAGATGGCTGTCGCGGTTCACCGCATTCTCGGCCTTCGGACGTATTCACGTTCGGATTTCATGGTTGATGCGCACGGAGATGCGTGGTTCCTTGAGGTCAACACGCTTCCCGGCATGACACCGACCAGTCTTGTCCCGCAGGAGGCGGCTGTAGTCGGAATCTCCTATGAGAAGCTCTGCGGTATGATCGTGGACGATGCGGTGGCAAGAAGCAAGGAGTAAGCCTGCAGAAAGCAATCCCCCGGCTGGAAAGATAACCCGGCTAGGGAAACAGCCCGGCTAGGGAAACAGCCCGGCTAGGGAAACAGCCCGGCTAGGGAAACAGCCCGGCTGATAGTGGAAATGGAAAAAATTACATTGCGAGACCTCCTCGCCGCAACGCGCGGCGAGCTCATTGGAGCATACAGGGATCTTTCTGCCCCGGTCACGGGTGTACAGTCTGACAACCGCAAGGTGAAACCGGGCGATGTATTCTTTGCCTTCGTCGGCGAGAAAACCGACGGGCATAAATATGTGAATGCGGCTCTCGAGGCGGGTGCTGCCGGTGCGGTGGTCAGCAGGACGCCGGATGAATTTCTTCCGGGCAGATTCTATGTGAAGGTGGAAGATACAATTCTTGCGGCAGGAGACCTCGCCCGCTGGTATCGGAAGCTGTTCCGCATTCCGGTGGTCGGCATCACGGGGAGCGTCGGCAAGACGACAACCAAAGACATGATTGCCTCCGTCCTCTCCGAGAAATACAGAGTGGTCCGGACCGAGGCCAATTTCAATAATAATATCGGTCTTCCGCGGACGATATTCCGCTTTGATCACACGACAGAGCTCGGCGTCATCGAAATGGGAATGAATCATCCGGGCGAGATTGATTATCTCACGCGGATCGCGCAGCCGACCGCAGTTACCATCACGAACGTGGGTGATGCGCACATCGGTCTCCTCGGCAGCAGGAACAATATTTTCCACGCCAAAACGGAAATCTTTCAGGGACTTTCGGACGGCGGTTTTGCGGTGATGAACGGCGACGATGAGAATCTGAGAAGACTTCGCCCTGAGAATCCGCGTTTTGACGAAGAGAAAACGGGGACAGGAATTCCGTTCCCGGAGCTTGCGTCGAGATTCCGGTTTGCCTGGGTCGGCGAGTCAGAGGACTGCGATTACCGTGCGGTCAAGATCCAGGATGATCTGCCGGACTGTGTGAGGTTCGAAGCGCTCACGCCGGTCGGGACGATGGAAATCACGGTTCCGGCGCTCGGGCGGCACATGATTTATCCTGCCCTCACTGCAGCGGCTATGGGAGTTCACTTCGGACTTACGAAGGAACAGATCGGGGCTGGGATTGCGCATTATCAGGCAACAAAGATGCGCATGGAAGTTCTTCGTCCGGGACATGGAACGATTATTTACAATGACACCTACAACGCAAATCCGCAGTCGATGAAGGCAGGACTTTCAGCACTGTCGCAGACCGCAGGGGTCCGGCATGTGGCCGTTGTCGGTGACATGTTTGAACTCGGCCGGGAAGAGGAGCGGTGTCACCGCGAGATCGGCTCTTTCGCGGCAGGACTTCGGATTGATACGCTTGTCACAGTCGGCCGTGCGGCAGAGTACATCGCGGATGAGGCAAAGAAACACGGAATGAAGGATGTCCGTGCGGTGAAGGACAAGGCAGAGGCGGAGCAGATCCTCGGTGAATTGATCGCTCCGGACACAGCGTATTTCGTCAAGGCCTCGCACGGTATGGCACTCGAGGAGTTGGCAGCTTTTCTCGAGGAAAAAATCAAAGCAATGTAAGTCTCTCTTTCCGGGGAGATCTTCACAGCCGGAGGAAACGTGCACCGCGGGCGCACAAAAAAAGCAGCATCCCGAAAAAGGATGCCGCTTTTTTTATGTTCGGTGTTACGCAGAAGTTCAGCTCAGGGTGATGTCATCCCAATAATCGCTCGGAACGAGGGAGATGTAGGTCTTGCCCTGGTTGATCTGAATCTCATTTCCGTCCGCATCAAAATACTGCGTGATGCTGGTGTCGCCAACCTTGGACCAAGTGATCGGGATGGCCTTGCCGCCGGTCAGATAGTAACCGTCCTCATTGGTGGTCTCGCAGTTGTAAATGAGATAACCATTATCATCAAGCTGCGTGAAGGAGCACTTCTGAAGGATCACGTTCGTGAAGGTGAGCGGATCGCCGGAATCTGCATCGGTGTGCTGGCTGCCGTATTCATAGTAGTCATACGTTCCGGTGCTGTCATTGTACTTGAGCTCGGACTTATTGTGTTTGAAAGCTGCGCTCAGATTGACATCGGTTGCATCGACTGCGTCCGACTGGCCGGAAAGATCAATGGTCGTGCCGTAGTCCGCGAAAAGGAAATGCGAATCGCGTGTCGGCTTATAGTCGTTGTAATCCGTGGAAATTCCCGCGGATTTTGCTTCCTTTTCGACATCGCCCTTGCAGACATACTCGGTGAATTCCCAGTCCTTGCCGTTGCTGACACGGGAGAAGACACCGGAGAGGTGATCTGCCCAGTCATTGGAAAGGTACTGATCAATGTAATAAGGTCCGCCATCGTGGCAGAGAATTGCGTTGTACTCTCCCATCAGAAGGATGTTGGTCGGACGGGTACTGCGGACAGAACCGAGCTGATCAATATTACCCCAGTCCTTGACTACACACATAAGACGGGTAATGCGGTCGTTTTCCGTGCTGTTCATCAGTTCGTAGACGATATCGGCATCTGCGGTTCCGTAATGTGGAAGAGCAGTCTTTTCATTATCGACCATGACAGCGATCGGGCGCTGATTCTTAAGATCTTCACTGATCGGCTCACCGGTGAGCTCACTGCGGTAGGTTCCTGCCGGAAGCTCTGTGGATGCTGTATCCTCGGTTGTTGCTTCACTGGATGCCTCGGAAGCTTCACTGCTGGTCGGGATCGTCTCTTCGGCAACAGAGATCGTGGTAAGTGTCGAGGAATCACTGCTGGAACCGCAGCCGGCGAGGCTTGCGGCAGCGATTACAGCTGCGGCAGCGGCACCGAATAATTTTTTGTTCATTCTCATCTAAGTTTTCTCCTGAAACGTTTTTCAACAACAATAAAATCCGGTTATGCGGGCGCATAAAAAACGCATAAAAAATAAGTCCGGACCGGACCTGACTGTGAACGCTTTTCTATTCTATCACAGTCTATTCTGTTTTCACAGAATCAGCTTTTTTTGTTATCATATTCATACCCTGCAGTCTGTATGTCTGCATCGGCAGGACATACAGACCGGATACGGATTGATTAAGCCGGAGGATGGAATATGAAATCTCATAAAAGCATATATGTCTCCGGTAAGGGAAGAAAGCAGAGCCCGGAAAACAGCAAATCCGAACGGGTGATCTTTTTTCTGTATCTGGCTTATTTTCTTCTTATTGCAGTTCCGCTGGCAATTGCGCAGCCGGTCATTCTTTCGGAGCCTCTGCTTCCGAATCCGCCGGATGAAATATCTCGGCTCATCATTCCGATGTATATCGCGAAGTTCGGCAAACTGCCGACTGGCTATGAGCCGGAGGTGCAGATCGCCGGTTACGGCGGATCGTATGCATTTTTCCCCTGTTTCCCGTACATGATCATGGGCGCAATCATGCGGGCAGAGTATCTTTGTGGGCTGCCGGATTATATCCTTATTTATACGGCGAGGCTTGTGAATGTTACCTCGGGTGTCCTCATGGCCGTCGGGGTCCGGAAGCTTGCGGGGCGCGTTTTCAATGACCGCGGGGCCGCATGGGTTTTTGCGTTTGCAGTGATGTTCTGGCCGGAGCAGCTCTTCGTGCATACGTACGTGAACTGCGAATCGATGAGCCAGCTCTCCATCGTGATCATTCTGCTCGCACTTGTCGGGCTCTATCAGGACGGGCCGGGGGAAAGGAACTGTATTCTCCTTTCGGCCGGGCTCATTCTCTGTATCCTTACTTATTACAATGCATATGGATATGTGCTTGCGGCAGTGGCACTGTTCTTCGGATGGTTTGCAATCCGGATTCATGAAACGAAGCGCGGAGCAGGAATTACCGCAGGCGCCGGGACGGAAATGGACAAAACATCGGAAAATTCCGGTTCATACGGCAGTACTGCCGGAAATGCTGCGAAGGATGCGGATACAGCCGCAGAAGTCCGCCTGCTTCGAAGGTCCATGGGACGGTACGGACGGATGGTATTTCTGATCGTGCTCATCGGTGCCGGATGGTGGTTTGTGAGAAGCGGTATTCTTCATAACGGCGATCTTTTCGGACTGAAGACACTTTCCGAGTCGCGGGCGCCGCGGGAGGAGCTGTTTGGCCTTACCTATTATGAGCAGGGAAAATCTGTCTTCACGATGTTTAAAGAGACAGGACTCGCCCGGACGCTGCTTCGTTCTTTCATCGCCTGCTACGGTTCCTTAAGTATCTGGGCGGGGCCATGGCTTTACCGCTTCGATGAAATTTTCCTCTTCGGCGGTGCAGCCCTGTGTATTGTCTTCCGGATTATGAGAACAGTCCGCAGGCACGGCTCCGGGAAGAAGTCAGGAGACAGGTTACAGCAGGAACCCGGGGACGAGTCCGGGGACGGGCTCCGGCAGAATTCCGGGTATTGGACACGCACGTATTTTCATATCATTATGATTCTGGCGATGGCGATTGTCTTCGGGCTCTGGCTCTATTACTGCTACCGGATGGATTTTCAGGCGCAGGGACGCTATCTTCTTGCAACGGTCACACCGCTGTTTTACTATTGTACTTCAGGATGGCTTTGTCTTGCGGATGCACTGAAAATCCGCGGGCGGGCCCGCACGGTGATCTGTATTCTCGGCGCGGCTGCGTTCGTATATCTCGAGGCGGACTTTGTGTTCGGAACGGTCATTCCGATCTGTTTATCCTGAGCGGCAGTGTACCGCTTTTCAGGAAAGATGTGATACGTAAACCCTTCTCCGGGAAGCCAGGGCTTCGCCGGAGACTTCAAAGCTGAAATCACAGCGGCGCCCGGCGGCCGCTAATGCGAGGGCAGAATGGTTTTTTCCAGTATTATCTTCGTATTTCTTTTCCTTCCGATCGTTCTTCTTGCTTATTATCTTGTGAAGAATGACCGTGCCCGCAACGGGATTCTTCTCGTCGCCAGCCTCATTTTCTATGCGTACGGCGAGCCGCGGTTCGTTTTCGCGATGATCGGATCGATCGTGGGCAATTATCTCTTCGCGCTCGGGATTGATCATTTTGAGAAAAAGGGAAACCGGAAAGCAAAAAAGACTGTCCTTGTCTTCGATGTGATTGCGAATCTTTCCGTTTTCTTCATCTTCAAGTATCTTAACTTCTCGCTGAAGGCGCTGAACGATATTTTCCATGTGGGCGTCACGGTGACAGACATCGCGCTTCCGATCGGAATTTCATTCTTCACATTCCAGGCGATGTCCTATGTCTTCGATGTCTACCGCGGCGACACAGAGGTACAGAAAAATCCTTTCCGCCTTGGCCTTTATATTGCGTTCTTCCCGCAGCTCATTGCAGGCCCGATCGTCCGTTATAAACAGATCAACAGGCAGATTGAATCGCACCGCGTGATCACAGCTTCAGAGTTCGGTTATGGAATCGAACGGTTCATGATCGGCTTCTGCAAAAAAGTCATCATTGCGAATAACCTTTCTTCGGCGGCGGAGGATACATTCTGCTACCTTGATTTTGCAGCCGCGAACAAGCCGGTCCTTTTCTACTGGCTCGGTGCAGTTGCATATATGCTGCAGATCTATTTTGATTTCTCGGGCTATTCCGACATGGCCATCGGTCTCGGACACATGTTCGGATTCAAATTCGAGGAGAACTTCAACTATCCTTACATCGCAAAATCGGTCACGGACTTCTGGCGCCGCTGGCACATCTCTCTGTCGAGCTGGTTCCGCGATTATGTCTATATTCCGCTCGGAGGTTCGCACGTATCGGTTCCGCGCCATATTTTCAACATGTTCGTTGTCTGGATGCTGACCGGCATCTGGCACGGTGCGAATTACACGTTTTGGGTCTGGGGCTTCATCTACTGGGTATTCCTGGTGATTGAAAAGTACCTGGTGAAGCCGGAAAAGAGAAATCGTTTCGTGCAGTTTATCTGGAGAATCGTCACGCTGCTTCTCGTTCTTTTCAACTGGGTTATGTTCAACGCGGTCGGTCTCAAACAGGGTATTCATTACTGGATGGCGATGCTCGGCCGCTACAGCGGTTCGCTCGGCCTGCATGATCCGAGCGTCATCCGGATGGTCCGCGAATTCTGGCCGTATTTCCTGCTCGGTATTCTTTTCTCGATGCCGATTGCAAAGAGCATCAAGGCAAAGTGCGACGGCAGTGCGGCTGCGCGCAGGGTCTGCGACGTCGCCGTCCCGGTCGGATTGTTTCTGGCTTTCCTATGGGCGGTCACGTTCCTTGTGATGGGAGCTCATAACCCGTTCATTTACTTTAATTTCTGACGGCAAAACCGCATCCGCGGATTTTGCCTCAGCGGGGTATAAGTTTGAAAGTCCTGCTGATGCAGGACTTTCAAACCGCAGCATCGGTGCT
>ONGY01000060.1:28576-31059 GCA_900317475.1 uncultured Lachnospiraceae bacterium
GGGTATTAATATGACAGAAGAAATCAGAGAAAGTTCATTGCGTCTGAAACTGATGGCGGTGCTGTTCACTGTCTTCGTTGCGGCTGTTGCCGTTTATACCGATATCGGGTTTGCGCACTATAAGATCACCGGAGAGCCGGATCTGTCCTACTGGACGCGGAATTCCTCGGACAATTTCGAGAGTGAATACACGGGCTGCATGCCGTTAAAACTTGCCGCTCTTTCGGTAAATGGAGCCATCAACAAATCACTCGGGCAGCGGGAAATGAACGAAGTCATCCGCATGAATAACGGTTACCTGATGTCCCCGATGCTTCCGGCGTCGGATGAACGCCTGAAATATGAGGCAGATCAGATCATCGCGCTGCAGAACGAACTCGAATCGCAGGGTGTGCAGTTCCTCTATGTCGCGACGCTCACGAAGAACAGCAAGTACGATCCGCAGCTTCCGGTCGGCGAGGACGATTATACCAATTCCAATCTCGACAAGTTTCTTTCCTATCTCGATGAGGGAGGTGTGAGCTATCTCGATTTACGGGAGACCGCACACGAGGAAGGACTGAATACCTACGATCTTTTCTACCACACGGATCATCACTGGACGACAGAGGCGGGCTTCTGGGCTTATACGGAGATCGCAAAGTGGATGGAAGCGAACTGCGGATTCGAGATTGATGATACCCTCACGGATTTCGACAACTATGAGGTCACGCATTACGAAAATGCCGTGCTCGGTTCGAGGGGAAAGCGGGTTGGTGTCTGCTACGGAGGACTTGATGATTTTGATGTGATCAAGCCGAAGTTTGAGACGAAGCTCGAGGACCTTGAAACACATGAGGTCGGAACCTTCGAGGACCTTCTTATCAACGAGGATTACGTGAAAGAAAACAAGGACAAGCTCCTGAGTGCGGATATCTATGATCTCGGACTGCAGGGCTCGATGCACACGCAGAATCAGCTGTGCACGAATGATTCGAATATTATCCTGGTCGGTGACTCCTTCTCCTTCACGGTGGAGCAGTATCTCGCGCTTTCGACCAATCGATTCGATGTGCTGTCGGCATATGTCCCGAACGGACTGGCCGATCTTGTAAAACAGGTCCATCCGACCTGCGTCATCGTCGCACAGTGCCCGGTCTTTAACCTCGGATCGGATATGAGTTTTGACTTCGGATACGGAACCGGGGAATGACCGGCGGAAGGCGTCGGGGCGTCAGAACGGAACGAAGCAGAACACAGCAAACAGAGGGAATCAGCAATAACAGTTTAATGAAAAGGGGTACAGGCAGTATGGTGGATTCGAAGGTATTGGAACGCATTTACGGGGACAAAGCGTCACAGGCAGAGGGCCGCTACGAAAGTCTGGAGAAGAATTTCCGGGAGAAGTTCGGTGAGAGTGTGCCGGAGTTTTTCTCGGCGCCGGGGCGCACGGAGATCATCGGCAATCACACGGATCACAATGGAGGGCGCATTCTCGCGGCGAGTATTGAGATGGATACAATTGCTGCCGCCGCCCGGACGGATTCTCCGGTTGTTACAATCACCAGCGAAGGGTACCGCGACCCGATCGTCGTTGACACGTCGGCACTGGACAAGGTTCCGCTCTGCAAGGGTTCTGTCTCGCTGGTTGCAGGAATTCTTGCCGGCGCTCTGAGATTCGGCTATCAGATCGGCGGCTTTAACGCATATGTTTCGACGCAGGTCATTTCCTCGGCGGGGGTCAGTTCATCGGCATCGTTCGAGATGCTCGTCTGCGCCATTATCAATCATTTCTTCAATGAAGGAAAGATTGATTATGCGCACTATGCGCGGATGGGCCAGTACGCGGAGAATGTCTACTGGAAGAAGGCATCCGGCCTGATGGATCAGATGGCCTGCGCGGTCGGCGGAACGATTCTGCTTGATTTCGGCGGCGGTGACGTGAAGGTGGAGAAAGTCGATTTTGATTTTGGATCGATCGGATACAATGAGGTCATCATCAACACTGGAAAGGGCCACGCGGATCTTTCGGCCGAATATTCTTCCATCCCGAACGAGATGCGCGAGGTAGCGCATGAATTTGGCGCGGAGAATCTCTGCGATGTAAAGGAAGAGGATGTGCTTGCAAAGATTCCGGAGCTCCGGGAGAAACTCGGAAGCGACCGTGCTGTCATGAGGGCACTTCATTATTTTGAGGAATGCAGAAGAGTTGACCTCGCGGCAGCGGCATTGAAGGAAGGCCGCAAGGAGGAAATGCTCAGGCTGATCGATGACTCCGGCAGAAGTTCTTTTGAGATGCTCGAGAACTGCTATGTCGACAGCAATCCGAAGGAACAGTCCATTCCCATGGCGCTAGCCCTGTCAAGAATCTATATGAGCCGCATCGGGGCAGGTG
Source organism: uncultured Lachnospiraceae bacterium (assembly GCA_900317475.1). Lineage (GTDB taxonomy): Bacteria > Bacillota > Clostridia > Lachnospirales > Lachnospiraceae > CAG-791. The sequence continues at coordinate 30,951 of ONGY01000060.1, forward strand.
TCTGCCGCGTTCATGGCGGCGGTTTTGCCGGCGTCATCATGTGTGTGCTTCCGAAGGATAAGACGGAGGGATTCGTGGACTTCATGGCGCCGTATTTCGGCAGGGAAAA
>ONGY01000093.1 GCA_900317475.1 uncultured Lachnospiraceae bacterium
CTCATGAATGCGACAACCAGTACATGTACAGCACCGGAGCCATCGTCAAGGGCGCGCAGGAATATTACGATTACACAGCCTACATGATTGCCAGCGACAATGGCACGAAGACCACCGACGATGACGGCAACGAAATCGAAGCTGTTCCGGAGGCTTCCGCCGATGATATCGGAGTAACGGCAACGGATGATTACACCTTGGTTTACACTCTGACGCAGCCCTGCCCGTTCTTTCTGAGCATTGTTTCCTATACCTCCTATATGCCGGTCTGCCAGGCTTGCCTTGATGAGTACGGAGATTCGTTCGCACTCGACAACGAGAGCATGTGGTACAACGGTGCTTACATCCTCTCGACCTATGAGCCGCAGGAAAAGCACGTGCTCACCAAGAACCCGACCTACTGGGATAAGGACAATGTCCACATCGACGAGGTTGTGAGCACCTACAATGCCGATGCATCGAGCGTGGAAGCGACGATGTACAAAAACGGCGAGATCGATTCTGCACAGATCAGCTCCGATCTTCTCGATTCCTGGCTGAGTGATGACGCAACCAAGGATCAGGTCCATGGCTCCAGACCGGACAACTCCTTCAGCTATTTCTACTGCTTTAACTTCGATCCGCAGTTCGATGAGCAGTATGAGCCTGAAAACTGGAAGATCGCCGTCAACAACGAGAACTTCCGCAAGGCAATGATGGCGTCCCTTGACAGAGTCAAGGCCCTCACCGTTTATGAGCCTTATAATCCGGAAAGCCTTGTAAACAACACGGTAACACCTGCAGACTTTGCATCCGCAGCAGGCAAGGATTACACCGAATACGACGCTCTCAAGGACATCACCGCCGGAGACAGTTTTGACGAAGAGGCAGCAAAGAAGTACCGCGACGCCGCAAAGGAAGAACTGACCGCAGAGGGCTGCACATTCCCGATCAAGGTTCTCATGAAGTACAATCCGTCCGCCACGAACTGGGATAAAGAGTGCCAGGTCGTCGAGCAGCAGATGGAAAGCGTCCTCGGAACCGATTTCATCGATATTATCGTTGAAGCAGGACCGGAGACCGGATTCCTCTCCTCCGTCCGCAGAAGCGGTGATTATGCATTCCTGAAGTGCAACTGGGGTGCTGACTACGCGGATCCGCAGACCTGGACCGAGCCGTTCACCGCAGACAACAATTACAATTTCTGGGATAAGTCCGAGAGTGAAGAGACACAGGCGGTCTTCAGGGAGTGGAGCGACAAGGTTGCTGAAGCAGAAGCTATCTATGATGATGACGAAGCCCGCTACACTGCATTTGCAGAAGCAGAGCAGATCCTCATCGATCACGCAATCATCGTTCCGTTCAGCATCTCACTGGGCGACGGCTATGTCGTCTCGAAGCTGAATCCGTTCGAAGGTGAGTTTGCTCCGTACGGTGTCGCGAACCAGCGCTACAAGTTCCAGACCAAGTCGGACAAGTCCATGAGCATGGACGAGTTCAACGCAGCTCTCGAACAGTGGAAGAAAGACAGAGCCGCTTCCCTCGCAGGGGAAACCTCTTCGGATGCCACAAAACCAGCTATACTCAGTAAGATCCGGCCCGGACTCAGTACTGTTTTCGGGCCGGACATTTTGTAAAAGAACCCGAGACACTGTTCCGGCAAAAGTGATTTTTATTTATCACGTTGAAGCGGTAAAATTTTCACTTTTCTTTTTAGTTGTTTTGTCGCATTATATTGACGTGCGCGTTTGGTTCCGGCAGGCCGCGGGCCTGCCGGTTTTTATTTCGGACTATTGCAAAAGGGGATAAAACCATTGGCTAAATACATTGTCCGACGAATCCTTCATTCTCTGGTCACTCTTTGTATCGTCATCTCCATCGTACTGCTATTGCTGCGGCAGATGCCGGTCGAAGGCTACTTCAACAACTACGAGAAGATGTCACAGTCGCAGATTGATGTCACTCTGAAGAAGCTCGGTCTCAAGGATCCGGCTCCGGTTCAGATCTTCAATTATTTCCGGCAGCTTCTCCGCGGAGACCTCGGCACTTCCAACAAGTACCGTGCAGGCTACCCCATCGCGAAAATCATTGCGAAAAAAGCTCCGATTTCCATTGAACTGGGGCTTATTTCCCTTGCGATCGCCCTTGCCCTCGGCATCCCGCTCGGAATTGCAATGGCCAAATCCACCCGGACGAAATGGAAGGTCTGGGACCGAATAGGAACTGTCCTCATTGTCATCATTGAAGCCGTTCCTTCCGCGGTCTATCATCTTCTGATTCAGCTGTACGGCAGCGAACTTCTGAAGGTACCCATGCTGTTCGATCAGAACGATCTGCGCACATGGATTCTTCCGATTTTCTCCCTTGCCATCGGCAATATCGTCTACTACGCGATGTGGCTTCGGCGGTACATGGTCGATGAAGCCAATAAGGATTACATCCGTCTCGCAAGAGCCAAGGGTGTTTCGGAGAGCCGCATCAGCAGGACCCATGTATTCCGCAATGCATTTGTCCCGCTGATTCAGTACATTCCCGGTTCCATCCTCTTCACACTGATGGGATCCCTTTATGTCGAATCGCTGTATTCCATTCCGGGTATGGGCGGTCTGCTCGTGCAGGTCATCAAAATTCAGGATAATACCATGGTCGAGGCACTGGTTGTCATCTACTCGATGCTCTCCGTCGTCGGCCTGCTGCTCGGCGATATCCTGATGGGTATCTGCGATCCGAGAATCAGCTTCACAAAGAAGGAGGGATCCAGAGCATGATTTCCATTCGTCACATGAAGCAGGAAAAACTCGAGGATGCTCTCACATCAAATCTGAAGAAGCAGCTTTCTCCCTATGAGCAGTACAAAGACCTTCCCGAGGAAGAGCTCTTCACGGAAGCATCCACAAAATCGCCGTTTTCTTCCTGATCGTCATCATCTCCGTACTGGTTTTCACGTTTGTGCAGCCGCTCCTGCCGAATCAGAGAAGCCCGAAGACGATTTACAATGATCCTGAAACCGGCATCCAACTCATCAACGTCCAGCCCGGGAGCGAGTTCTGGTTCGGAACGAACTCCATCGGCCAGGATCTGTGGGCCCGCTGCTGGGCCGGCACCAGAACTTCCCTCGGCATCGGTTTTGCCGTTGCCGCGTTCGAGGCTGTCGTGGGCACGCTTGTCGGCCTTCTGTGGGGCTATGTCCGGAAGATGGACACCTTCTTCACGGAGCTCTACAACATTTTTGATAATATTCCGCAGACGCTGGTCCTCATCTTGATCTCGTACATCATGAATCCCGGCGTCGGCACCATTATTTTCGCGCTGTGCCTGACCGGCTGGATTGATATGGCCCGTTTCATCCGGAACATGGTCGTCATCATCCGCGACCGCGACTACAACCTTGCATCGCGCTGTCTCGGCACGACCACCCCGCGCATCATCACGAAGAACCTGCTTCCATACCTCGTCTCCGTCATTACGCTCCGGATCGCACTCGCGGTTCCGTCGGCCATCGGCAACGAGGTGTTCGTCACCTACATCGGCATCGGTCTTCCGACCGACATTCCTTCGCTCGGCAACCTCGTGCAGGCGGGGCGTCTCCTGATGAGCCAGCCCTCGCTCCGGTATCAGCTGCTCTTCCCGGTGCTGATCCTTGCGACCATCACGATCTCGCTCTACATCGTCGGCAACGCCTTCGCGGACGCGGCCGATCCGAAGAACCATCTGAACTGATGGGCGTCAAAACTTGTTCCGAAGCAATGCATGACGTCTCAATCGATTCCCGGAGGAAGTCATGAGTGAAATTCTGACAGAAAACAAAAATGACAACGCCGCTGCTCCTGCAGCGGATGATGTAAAAAATGGAGAGCCGATTCTCTCCGTGCAGAACCTCGAGTTCGAATTCACGCTGCGCGGGCAGACACTGCATGCACTGCGCGGCATTTCCCTCGATGTCTACAAGGGTGAAAGCCTCGCCATCGTCGGTGAGTCCGGTTCCGGCAAATCCGTCTTCGTGAGCACTCTCATGGGGCTCAACGCGCAGAACGGCCGGATCACCGGAGGAAAAATCCTCTATCACGGGAAAGATATCACAAAGTACAAAACGAACGAGGAGTGGAAGACCATCCGCGGCGCGAAAATCGCCATGGTCATGCAGGACCCGATGACCTCCCTGAACCCGCTCAAGACCATCGGATTCCAGATTCAGGAGGCAGTCGAGCTGCACCAGCATCTGCATGGCGAGGCGGCAAAGAAAGAGGTTTACCGCCTTCTCGAAGAGGTCGGCATCAGCGAGCCGGAGCGCCGCTACAAGCAGTATCCGCATGAGTTCTCCGGCGGCATGCGGCAGAGAGTTGTCATCGCAATTGCCGTCGCCTGCCGTCCTGAAATCCTCATCTGCGACGAGCCGACCACTGCGCTCGATGTCACGATCCAGGCACAGATCCTTGGCATTCTGAAGGAAATGAAGAAAAGATACAACCTGACCACGATTTACATCACGCATGACCTCGGCGTCGTGGCGAACGTGGCTGACCGAATCGCCGTCATGTATGCCGGTGATTTCGTCGAGATCGGAAGCTGCAATGAAATCTTCTATGATCCGCGCCACCCGTACACCTGGGCGCTTCTCTCCAGTCTGCCGCAGCTCGGTGTGAAAGGAGAGGATCTGTATACCATCATCGGCACACCGCCAAACCTTTTCTACGAGGTTCACGGCGATGCCTTTGCTCCGCGCAACCCGCACGCGCTTAAGATTGACTTCGTAAAGCGCCCGCCGGTCTATGAAATCACACCGACGCATTTCGCGCGCACCTGGCTTCTCGACCCGCGTGCCCCCGAAATTGCGCCGCCCGAGCACATCCGTGTTCTCCGTGAGAAGGGAATTAAGCTCGGCGTAAACGGCCCCGCGAGAGGCACCATTGTTCCGGGAACGGAAGAAAAATCAGAAAAGAAGGAGGCAGACAATAAATGAGCAATACGGTAATGTCAAAACAAGATGCTCTCGTTTCCTGTCCTGCCCCTGGAGAGACGGCCGGCAATGTCAACAGCGCGGATTCCGTATCCGCTGCAGGAAAAACGACCTCCGCGGCAGGCACAGCACCGGAGAAGAAAACTATTTCCGACAAAAAACTCCTGGAAGTCAAAAATATCTGCGTGCAGTTCGGCTCCCACCGTCACCCGTTCACCGCGGTTGACGATGTAAGTTTTGACATTTACCAGGGAGAGACCTTCGGCCTCGTCGGTGAATCCGGTTCCGGCAAAACCACGATCGGCCGCGCTATTATCCGCATCAACCCGATCACAAAGGGCGAAATACTTTTTGACGGAAAGAGAATCTCGGGAAAACTCAGCCGGGAAGAAGACCAGCAGGTCACCCGTGATATTCAGATGATCTTCCAGGACCCGATGAGCTCGCTCAATGAGCGCGCGAAGGTCGGCTACATTGTAGCCGAGGGCCTGTATGCTCCGGGAAACCGTTATACGGAAGAAGAGCGAAACGAAAAGGTAAAGAAAGCGCTGCTTGATGTCGGCCTGCTCCCGGAATTCGCAAGCCGGTTCCCGCACGAATTCTCCGGCGGCCAGCGCCAGCGCATCGGTATCGCAAGAGCACTCGTCATGGACCCGAAATTCATCGTGGCCGATGAACCGATCTCGGCGCTCGATGTTTCCATCCGCGCGCAGGTACTCAATCTCATGTCGCGCCTGCAGAAGGAGAGGGGTCTTACGTATCTGTTCATCGCCCACGACCTCTCTGTTGTCCGTTTCATCTGCGACCGCATCGCAGTCATTCACAAGGGAAAGATCGTCGAGCTCTCGGAATCGGAAGAACTTTTCCGGCATCCACTTCATCCTTACACAAAGGCACTGCTCTCCGCGATTCCGCAGCCGGACCCAGAGGTGGAAAAGCACAAGGAACTCCTCGTCTACGATCCTTCCATGCACGATTACTCCATCGACAAACCGGTATTCGAGGAAATCCTGCCCGGCCATTTCGTTTACGGAAACAAGAAGGAACTGGACGGCTACCGGAAGGAAGTCGGCCTGTCCTCCGACACCTGAAAACAAAGCAGCTCAAACCATCACGGATAATACAGGAATCAGGCCCTCATTACGGTAGAGTATTCAGGAAAGGAGCATCGCCATGAAAATTCTCATCTCTGAAACAGAAAAAGAAGTTTCGAACTACATCAAAGCTCTCTCTCATTTTGACGATGTACAGATCACCTGCACAAACGAGCTTCCGGATCATCCGGAGGAATTTGATGCGCTGCTCATTCCCGGCGGAGGCGACATTGACCCTTCCCTGTTCGGACAGGAATGGAACGGGACCCGGGACGTTGACATCCGGCTGGATCGTGTCCAGATCACGCTCTGCATTGCCTTCGGGAACATGCACAAGCCGATTCTCGGAATCTGCCGCGGCTGCCAAGTCATCAATGTGGCCTTCGGCGGCGACCTGATTCAGGACCTTCCCGAACCGCAGAATTCCCGTCATACCTGGCACAGCTCCGAAAACGGAGTCACCACCGGCGAAGATCACCTGACCCACATCAAGGAAGGAACGTTTCTCGCGGACCTATACGGAACCGAGGTCGTGACAAACAGCTACCATCATCAGGCATGCGGCCGCATCGCCAAAGGTTTTGATGTCCTTCAGACAAGCGATGACGGTGTCGTCGAATTCATTGCGCACCGCGCTCTTCCCATCTGGGGCGTACAGTGGCACCCGGAGAAGGCCTGCTTTGAGACGGCGCGCGAGGGAATTGCGGACGGAGCAAAGCTGTTCGAATATTATGTGAATGCAGCAAAAGCGAAGGCAGAGGAGG
>ONGY01000012.1 GCA_900317475.1 uncultured Lachnospiraceae bacterium
CAAAATCCGCGGATGCGGTTTTGCCGAATGCGGCAGCCGGTGCTTCAGCACCGATGCTGCGGTTTGAAAGTCCTGCATCAGCAGGACTTTCAAACTTTTCCCTCCGGATTTCTCTCAGGCCGGAGCCTTTAAGGAAATAGAATCAGTATATTATATCATATCCTGTTCGGGGAGTGACAGAGCGGGGGAGGAGGGGGTTACGGACGGGAGAAGGCTGTTGTAAAATGATATGCATGCCAATTGCTGCAGGGAAAGCAGTCCCTGCGGGCGGCACCGTATCCATCCGGCTGAGCGGCGGCTTAGAGAACGCATCTGCATGCGCATGGCCCCGGAGGAAAGTATCATGGACAAGCCTTCTTCGTACAAAAGAATCATAACTCCGGGGTTCGGCGAATATGAGGAGAAGAAGTCCCGTTTTCTCTCCGAAGCGGTATCTGTTTCCTCGGAGACAGAGGTCAGGGAATACCTTGCGGGCGTGAAGAAGAAATACTATGACGCAAGGCACCACTGCAGTGCATACTGTCTCGGCGATGACGGCGGACTGGTCCGTTCAAGCGACGACGGGGAGCCGTCCGGAACAGCGGGAAAACCGATTCTTGAAGTTATCCTCGGTGCCGGGCTGTCCAACTGCCTTATTGTTGTGACGCGGTACTTCGGGGGAACGCTTCTGGGGACCGGGGGCCTGGTGCGGGCCTATACAAGTGCTGCGAAGGCGGCGCTTGAAAACGCGGAGACTGCGGAGATGAAGCTCTGTGATGTTCTGGAACTTACCTTTGATTATTCTCTGCACGACCGGATTTTTCATTACCTGGAGACGAAGGAAATTCCCCCGGAGAATCCGGCTTACCTGGACAGGGTAAGCATTGAGGTGAAGGTGGAAGCAGAAAAGAGCCGGGGGGTCGTAGAGGAACTTTTGTCACTGACAGCAGGGCGCGTGGAAATCCGCAGGAAGGAAACTGGTTTCTTCGCGCGGAAGAACAAATGAGGTGGAGCCAATGGCCATGGAAAACACGGAAGAAACAACCCGGGATGCATCCCGGGATTTATCCCGGAAACTCACTGAGCTTCTCGACTCAAAACAGTACACAGCCCTGCGCCAGCGCCTGGAGGATATGCAGGAAGCGGACATCGCCGCAGTCATGGACAGCATGGAAGATGAGGATTCTCTCAAGATGTTCCGTCTGCTTCCGAAAGACATGGCTGCAGATGTTTTCGCGCTGCTGGAGATTGATGATCAGCAGTATATCATTTCTTCCCTGTCGGATACCGAATCCGCGAGTGTCATTGACAATCTGATGGCGGATGATGCGACGGATCTTCTTGAGGAAATGCCTGCCAATGTCGTAAAGCGCATTCTTAAGAACGCAAAGCCGGAGACCAGGGCGGACATCAACCGTCTGATGCAGTACCCGGAGGATTCCGCCGGCAGCATCATGACGGTCGAGTATGTTGACCTGAAGGAAGAAATGACGGTGGAAGACGCGATCCGGCGGATCCGCAAAATCGGGCTCGACTCCGAGACAGTCAATATCTGCTACGTCGTCGATCAGAAGCGGGTTCTGAGGGGAACCGTCGCACTCCGTTATCTCATCATCCGAAAGCCCGACGAGAAGATCGGCGACATTATGAATGAAAATGTCGTCTCAATCAGCACGACGACGGACCAGGAAGAGGCGGCCGCTCTCTTCAAAAAGTATGATTTCACGGCGATGCCGGTCGTCGACCGCGAGAACCGGATGGTCGGTATCATCACCATCGATGATGTCGTCGATATTATCGATGAAGAGGCCACCGAGGATATCCAGAAGATGGCCGCGATCATCCCGACCGAGAAGCCGTATTTCCGCACGACGACGCTCGAGACGTATAAGAAGCGCATGCCGTGGCTGCTCATCCTCATGATCTCCGCGACCTTCACCGGACGGATCATCACGAATTATGAGAACGCGCTCGCCGCCTACACCGTACTTACGGCGTACATCCCGATGCTGATGGACACGGGCGGAAATTCCGGTTCACAGGCATCGGTGTCCATCATCCGAGGACTGTCGCTGCACGAGATTGAATTTCGTGATTTCTTCCGTGTCATCTGGAAGGAAATCCGCGTCGCGGTTCTGTGCGGCATCACGCTGGCGGGCATCAATTTCGTGAAACTGATGCTGCTCGACCATGTGACCGGCACGATCGCCCTGATTGTCTGTGCAACCCTTGTCTGCGTCGTGCTCATCGCCAAGTGCATCGGCGCCATTCTGCCGCTTGTCGCGCAGAAACTTGGCTTTGATCCGGCTGTCATGGCAAGTCCGCTTCTTACGACCATCGTGGATGCGGTCTCGCTGCTCATCTATTTCAATATCGCAACGCGCATACTGCATCTGTGACTGCCGACAGCTGCAGATGACTGCAGCTTTTCCATGATGACCGCGGATATGCGGATATAAAAAGGGAGCCATGAGTTTTGACGTTAAAACTCATGGCTCCCTGTCTGTTATTACTTACTTACTGTTAATCGGACCCGTCTTTGCTGCTGATCAGGAATTGATCAGGAATTCTTCTTCTGGGAAGCGGAGATCTCAGCTCTCTTGCGCATGCGGGCGTCGAGAATCTTCTTGCGGATGCGCAGACTCTTCGGAGTCACCTCCAGGAGCTCATCGGTGTCGATGAAGTCGATTGCCTGCTCGAGGGAGAGAATCTTCGGCGGGACAAGGCGGAGCGCCTCATCGGATGCCGAGGTGCGCGTGTTGGTGAGGTGTTTGGTCTTGCAGACATTGCAGAAGACATCCTCGCCCTTGCCGGCTTCGCCGATTACCATCCCGGCATAAACCTCGGTGCCGGGTGTGATGAAGAGGTTTCCTCTCTCCTGTGCATTGAAGAGGCCGTAGGTGACTGCCTGGCCGGCTTCAAACGCGATGAGGGAACCCTGCTTGCGGTATTCGATATCACCCTTGTACGGCTCATAGTCCTTGAAAATGGTGTTCATGATGCCGGTTCCCTTGGTGTCCGTCAGGAATGAATCATGATAGCCGATGAGACCGCGGGAGGGAATTTCAAACTCGAGACGGGCATACCCGTTGTTGGCAGTGCCCATGTTCACGAGGACGCCCTTGCGCTCGGAAAGCTTGCTGATGACGGAGCCGGAGTACTCCTCGGGGACGTCAATGAAGCACTGCTCAATGGGCTCGAGCTTCTTGCCCTTTTCATCGTACTTGTAAATAACTTCCGGCTTGCCGACTGCAAATTCGTAGCCCTCGCGGCGCATCATTTCGATGAGAACGGAGAGATGCAGCTCGCCTCTTCCGGAAACCTTGAAGGCATCGGTGGAATCCGTGTCTTCGACGCGGAGAGAGACATCCGTGTTGAGCTCGCGGTAGAGACGGTCGCGCAGATGACGGGAGGTTACATATTTGCCCTCACGGCCTGCGAGCGGAGAGTCGTTGACTCTGAACTCCATGCTGATGGTCGGCTCACTGATCTTCTGGAACGGAATCGCAACCGGATTCTCGGGCGAGCAGATCGTGTCGCCGATCTTGAGGTCTTCGATACCGGAGACAGCGACGATGGATCCGATGGTGGCTTCCTGTACGTCTACCTTTTTAAGGCCGTCGAATTCATAGAGCTTGGTGATGCGGACTTTTTCCTGCTTGTCGGGATCGTGGTGGTTTACAATGACGCACTCCTGCCCGACACGGATGGTTCCGTTCGAGATCTTGCCGACGCCGATACGGCCGACGAACTCATTGTAGTCGATGGTCGAGATCAGCATCTGCGTGCCTGCATCCGGATCTCCCTTGGGAGCCGGGATGTAATTGACGATGGTTTCGAACAGGGGTTTCATGGAAACTCCCGGAGAACCGAGATCAAGGGTTGCAATGCCGGCCTTTGCGGAGGCAAATACGAACGGGCAGTCGAGCTGCTCATCGCTTGCGCCGAGGTCCATCAGAAGTTCGAGAACTTCATCGATGACCTGGGTCGGACGGGCACCCGGACGGTCAATTTTATTAATGCAGACAATGACCGGAAGATTGAGGGCCATTGCCTTGGAAAGGACGAAACGGGTCTGCGGCATAGGGCCTTCAAAAGCGTCGACGACAAGGATGACGCCGTCGACCATCTTCAGGACACGCTCCACCTCACCGCCGAAATCCGCGTGGCCGGGGGTGTCTACAATGTTGATTTTGATGCCATTGTAATAGACAGCGGTATTCTTGGACATGATGGTGATGCCGCGCTCACGCTCGATGGCGCCGGAATCCATGACACGGTCCTGCACCTCCTGGTTCTCGCGGAATACACCGCTCTGGCGGAGAAGTCCGTCGACCAGTGTGGTTTTGCCGTGGTCGACGTGTGCAATTATGGCTACATTACGAACATCATTTCTTGTTTGAATCATTTTTATACTCCGTCCCGGCAAAAAACGCGAACGCGGTTTTGCCGAATGCGGCATCTACTGGTGCCAAGGGCACCGATGCTGCGGTCTGCATCTCCTGCATCGGCAGGATTTGCAAACTTTCTACTTATGTTAATGTGAACTGTCAAAACGCTCAAAACTGTTGTATTTTATCATTCACTTATTTCGTATGCAAGTGGCGCGGGGAAAAATCCGGCGGGATGGCACATTCCATCGCCGGTGCGGTTATGGTATGATGAACAAAGAATCTGGAAATTTTATTTAAAATTTGAGGATAAAATTGGTTCCGGCGTGTTTGTGCGGTGCCAAGGGAGGAACATGAGCAGAATCATTCTGAAGCTGAGCGGGGAAGCACTCGCCGGCGACAAGAAAACGGGTTTTGACGAAGAGACAGTAAGGAAGGTAGCAAAACAGGTAAAGCAGCTGGCTGATGCCGGAACACAGATCGGCGTAGTTATCGGCGGCGGCAATTTCTGGCGGGGACGCACCGGGACAGAGATCGACCGCGTCAAGAGCGATCAGATCGGCATGCTGGCGACCGTCATGAACTGTATTTATGTCTCGGAAATTTTCCGCGGCGAGGGAATCGGAACCTGCATTCTCACACCATTTGAAATCGGCGGAATCACGAAGCTTTTTTCGAAGGACCGTGCCAATAAGTATTTCGCGCAGGGGATGGTTGTGTTCTTTGCAGGCGGCACGGGACATCCGTACTTCTCAACGGACACGGGCGTTGTACTCCGGGCGATTGAGGTGGATGCGGACTACATCCTGCTGGCCAAGAACATCGACGGAATTTACAATGCGGATCCGGCCAAAGATCCGACTGCAAAGCGGTATGACCGTATTTCCATCGATGATGTGATTGCGCAGGGACTGCAGGCAGTTGATATGACGGCTTCGATTCTCGCAAAGGAAAATCACATGCCGATGCGCTGCTTTGCATTGAAGGGGGATAACAGCATCGTAAAGGCTGCGGAGAGCGACGAAGAGCATTTCGACGGAACCATCATCACAGCGGACTAGACAGGTGCACATCCGCAGGCCGGGGTATTCCGGCCCTGCTTTGAAATAAATAGGAGATCAGAAGGGGTAACGTATGAACGAACAAATCAAAGAGTATGATGAGAAGATGAAGAAGACCGTGGATTTTCTCAAGGAAGATCTTCAGTCTATCCGCGCAGGACGTGCCAATCCGCATGTCCTCGATAAGCTCCGCGTGAATTATTACGGCACGCCGACACCGATTCAGCAGGTTGCGAATGTCAGTGTTCCGGAGGCTCGTATTATCCAGATCAGTCCCTGGGACAAGAGCCTCATTAAGGAGATTAACAAGGCAATCCTCGCTTCGGATATCGGCATCACACCGGTCTCGGATGCTTCGACCATCCGCCTTGTTTTCCCGGAACTGACAGAGGAGCGCCGCAAACAGCTGTCGAAAGATGTGAAGAAGCGTGGTGATGAGGCCAAGGTTGCCATCCGCAATGTGCGCCGCGACGGCATCGAAGCTGTCAAAAAGGCAGAAAAGTCGGAAGGCCTTCCGGAAGACCAGTCCAAGGATTTACAGGATGAGCTTCAGAAGCTGACAGACAAGTACGGCAAGACCGTCGATGAGATTATCGATGCAAAGACGAAGGAGATTATGACGGTCTGACGGCAGGTACAGAGAAGAAAAGAGGGCGGGCAGATACCGGTTTTATGCCGGTGTCTGCCTGTTTATGGTTGTAAGAAAGGCCTTTCTGCCGAACGGAAACGGAAAAGATATGGGCAGGGGCATTTAAGAAGGGGAGCCTACGTTTATGGAAGAGACAAGAAGCGTGCCGCAGCATGTTGCCATCATTATGGACGGCAACGGGAGATGGGCAAAGAAACGCGGACTGCCGCGCACAGCCGGACACTATCAGGGGGCTAAGGTCGTCGAACAGATTCTCTACGATGCGGATGCGATGGGAATCAAGTACCTGACGGTATATGCCTTTTCCACGGAGAACTGGTCACGGCCGCAGTCAGAGGTGAAGACACTGATGAATCTTCTCCGCACGTACATGAGGACAAGTCTTCAGAAGTGCGCAAAAAACAATGTCCGGATCCGTGTTCTCGGCGACAGGTCAAAACTGGATGAGGATCTGATTGAGGCCATTGATGACCTTGAGAGGGACACAAAAAACAACACCGGACTTCAGTTCCAGATCGCAATCAATTACGGCGGACGCGATGACATCCGGCGGGGTGTGATGAAGATAGCCGAGAAAGTCAGGAGCGGAGAGCTGGACCCGGCTTCCATCACGGAGGAGACGGTCTCTGAAAACCTTGACACAGCGGACATCCCGGATCCGGATCTGCTCATCCGCACATCCGGAGAGCTTCGCATCTCCAATTTCCTCATCTGGCAGTGTGCCTATACGGAATACTATTTCACGGATGTGCTCTGGCCGGACTTCAATAAAGAAGAACTTCAGAAGGCTGTCGATGCCTATATGCACCGTGAGCGCCGGATGGGCGGATTAATGCAGTAGTGAGCGGGAGGAGCAGACGTGAAAACGAGAGTTATCAGCGGTATCTTTTTGGGAATTATTACGGTTGCAGCCGGACTTCTCGGCGGCCCCGCCGCGGGCATCATTCTTGCCGCCTGCGCACTTGTAGGCTATCACGAGCTCTGCCGGGCGGCAGGAGTTCTTACACCGGGCGGCGCGGTTGCGGAGGCGGCCGATGAGAAGGAACTGATCACGGTCGAAATGCTTAGGAAACGCAACCACACGAATGCACTTGAGATCCTCGGATACGGCATAACCGCACTCTACTATGCAGGAATTATTTTCCTGCCGGAGAAAGCAGTGAACAGTTTCACGCTGCTTGTCATCGTGCTGCTGATCCTCGGAGAGATGCTGATTTATGTCGTCACGTTCCCGAAATTCCACGCGGATCAGATCATGACAGCCATCTTTGCATTTCTGTATGCGCCGCTCCTGTTAAGTTTTCTCTACCGGGCGCGCTGTCTTCCGCACGGGATTTATATTTACACACTGATTTTCTTCTGCACCTGGATCTGCGACACCGGGGCATATTTTGCCGGCCGTTTCTTCGGAAAACACAAGATGGCCCCCATCCTGTCCCCGAAGAAGACGAAGGAAGGTGCTGTCGGCGGAGTGGTTTCTTCCGTAATTCTCTGCTGCCTGCTCGCCGTTTTCTATGATCTGCGCCATCCGGAACAGAAGCTGCATCTTGAAATCGGATTCATGCTGATCGGCGCTGTCGGTGCTGTCATCAGCATCTTCGGGGATCTGGCCGCATCGGCTGTCAAGAGAAACCACAACATCAAGGATTACGGCGACTGCATCCCCGGACACGGCGGCATCATGGACCGGTTTGACTCGGTTATTTTCACAGCGCCGAATATCTATTTTCTTGCGGTGCTGCTGCTTCGGACGATCGGAGAATTATAGGAACAGGCGGGGAGCGGTCAGAAGACCCCGGCTTTCCAGTCCCGGCCCTGCATACACGATTCAGTGAAAACCCGGGCTGCCCGGATTTTCTCTGCAGGGACCTGCTTCTTTGGAGGAGATGTATGAAGAATATTGTGCTTATCGGTTCCACGGGGTCGATCGGAACACAGACCCTGGATATCGTGCGCGCACACCGTGACGAACTTACGATTACGGCGCTCGCAGCCGGACGGAATGTTGAGAAGATGGAGGAGCAGATCCGCGAGTTCTCCCCGCTTATGGCCTGTCTTTATGATGAGAGTGCCGCAGCGGATTTAAAGGAGAGAGTGAGGGACCTGCCCGTGCGCATAGTCTGTGGGATGGACGGCCTCCTTGAGGAAGCGGAGCTTGCGGAGTCGGACCTGTTTCTTAATGCGGTCGTCGGGATGATCGGTATCCGTCCGACATTGGCGGCCATTCATGCCGGCAAGACCATCGCACTCGCGAATAAGGAGACACTTGTGACTGCCGGGCATCTCATCATCCCAGCGGTGAAAGAGGCCGGCGTACAGCTCCTCCCGGTGGATTCCGAACACAGCGCGATTTTTCAGTGTATGAACGGGGAGCCGAAGCGGCGCGTGAAGAAAATTCTGCTCACTTGTTCCGGCGGCACGTTCCGCGGAAAAAAGCGGGAAGAGCTGGTTAACATGACGGCAAAGGATGCGCTTAAGAATCCGAACTGGAGCATGGGAAATAAGGTTACGATTGATTCGGCAAGCCTTGTAAATAAGGGACTTGAAGTCATGGAGGCCACCTGGCTTTTCGGCGTTCCTGCATCCCGGATTGAGGTTCTTGTGCAGCCGCAGAGCATCTGTCACTCAGCCGTCGAATATGTGGACGGCTCTATCATTGCACACCTTGCCAGCCCCGATATGCACCAGCCGATTCAGTATGCGCTTTTCTGGCCGGACCGGCGGGAACTGGATATTCCGGAGCTTGATCTTCTCTCGGTCGGCGATGTCCATTTTGAAAAACCGGATACCGACACGTTCCGCGGGCTTCCGCTTGCTTACCGTGCATCGGAAGCGGGAGGAAGTATGCCCACGGTTTTCAATGCCGCGAACGAAGAGGCAGTCTCTCTTTTCATGAAGGACCGGATTCATTTTCTTGACATCTATGACCTCATCGAGGCAGCAATGGATGAACACAGCGTCGTTCCGAATCCCTCTCTTGAGGAAGTCCTCGCGGTCGGTGAAGAGGCAAGGCAGTCCGTCAGGAGATATGCAGAGAAGATTTCTTCCTGAGCGGAGCGCCGGAACAGCCGGGCATTAAATTTTTATGAAAAATTTCGTAAGGTCTCCTTTTTGCAGTGAATCCGCGGCTGAGCGGTGAACGGCTTCTTTTTCTGTTCACAATTCGGCCGCGGATTCATGCTAATATTAGAAAACCCGGATACGGACAGGAGGGGGAGAAGAAAGCCCTCGGGGAATTCGATATGATTGTAAGTATTCTTATTTTTATTCTGATTTTCAGTGTCCTTGTCATCTCGCACGAGTTCGGACATTATTCCATCGCGCGCAGAAACGGAATTCAGGTCAATGAATTCGATATCGGCATGGGTCCTACGCTCTGGCATCACAAGTCAAAGAGCGGGACCGATGTGTGTGTCAAGGCGCTTCCCATCGGCGGTGCGTGTGTTTTTGACGGAATGGACACCCTTGATGAGGAGGGAAGAAAGAAGCTTGACGAGCACGCATTTCCGAATGCAAGTGTATGGGCGCGCATCGCAACCGTCCTCGGCGGACCGTTCGCAAATTTCCTCCTCGGATATATACTCGCGGTCATCATCGTGGCCTTCTGCGGGTCGGACCTTCCCGTCGTGCAGCAGGTCATGCAGGATTCGGCTGCCGAGGAGGCGGGACTTCAGCCCGGCGATGTCATCACGAAGATTAACGGCCGGAGTATTCATGTTTACCGTGAGGTGAGTCTCGAGTCCATCTTTAATTACGGCGAGCAGCTCACCATCACCTATGAGCGGAACGGGGAGAAGAACACGGTTGTCCTCACTCCGAAGTATTATGAGGATGATGACCGATACTACATCGGCCTTGTCGGAGGCGGAGAGACCGTGCGGTGCAATGCGCTCACGGTGTTCCAGTATGGCTGGTATGAGATTGAATACTGGCTCCGCGCGACATACGGTTCTCTTGGGCTGATTTTCCGAGGGCACTTTGACATCAATGATCTGTCAGGGCCGGTCGGCATCGTAAAAACGGTTGATGATACCTATACAGAGACAAAACAGTATGGTATTCCGACCATGGTACTGACCTTCATGAACCTCACGACACTTCTTTCCGTCAACCTCGGTGTCATGAATCTGCTGCCGCTTCCGGCTCTCGACGGAGGCCGTCTTGTATTTCTGATCATTGAGGCCATCCGCGGCAAGCCGGTACCGCCGGAGAAGGAGGGGATGATACATCTTGCAGGTGTCATCGCGCTCATGATTCTCATGGTTGTGGTACTGTTCAACGATATCGGCAAATTCTTTGCGTAGTTCTTATTCTCGCCCAAACGGATCCCGGACAGCTCCCGGGACGGCGGCGGAAGAAAGAGACTTGGAACAGATAAGGGGGAACATATGGCATACAGGGATCATACAAGGGTTGTGCGGATTGGAGACCGTCTCATCGGCGGAGGCAATCCGATTCTGATTCAGTCGATGACGAATACACCCACGGAGGATGTGGAGGCAACCGTCGCCCAGATCCTCCGGCTCGAAAAGGCGGGCTGCGATATTATCCGCTGCACCGTTCCAAACGAGGAAGCCGCGAAGGCCATCGGGCAGATCCGCAGACGGATTCATATTCCGCTGGTTGCGGATATTCACTTTGATTACCGTATGGCAATTGCGGCCATTGAGAATGGTGCCGACAAGGTCCGGATCAATCCCGGCAATATCGGGGGAGAAGAAAAACTCGACGCGGTGGTGCGCTGTGCAAAGGAGCATGGAGTTCCGATCCGGGTCGGAGTGAATTCCGGTTCTCTTGAGAGAGATCTTGTGGAAAAGTACGGCGGGGTGACGCCGGAGGGACTTGTCGAGAGTGCTCTTGACAAGGTTTCCATGATTGAAAAATGCGGCTACAGCAACATCGTAATCAGCATTAAATCCTCGGATGTTCTCACCTGCGTGAAAGCGCACGAGATCCTTGCGCAGAGAACGGACTATCCGCTGCACGTCGGCATTACAGAGGCGGGCACGGTCCGGGGCGGAACCATCAAGAGCTCTGTAGGCCTCGGGATTATTCTCTATGAGGGAATCGGGGACACCATCCGGGTGTCGCTCTCGGGCGATCCGGAAGAAGAGGTTTATACGGCAAAGCAGATCCTGAGAGATCTCGGGCTCCGGAAAGAGGGAATTGAGGTTGTTTCCTGCCCGACCTGCGGACGCACCAAAATCGATCTCATCGGGCTTGCAGACAAGGTCGAGGAAATGGTGAAGAATTATCCGAACCTGAATATCAAAGTAGCCGTCATGGGCTGCGCCGTGAATGGACCCGGGGAAGCGAAAGAAGCCGATATCGGCATCGCGGGAGGCCTGCATGAAGGGCTTCTCATCAAAAAGGGCGAAATCGTAAAGAAGCTCCCGGAAGATGAGCTTCTTCCTGCGCTGAAGTATGAACTGGATCATTGGAATCAGTAAAGTATGTCCAAACCGTTTCTTGAAGTTTTTCCGAAACTGAATATCCGTGATGAAAAGCTGAAGGGTATGTTCGAGGAGACGGCAGTGGAGAAAATCTGCTGCAGCTCGGATCATACCCGTTTTAAGGTCGTCGTTTCCTCTTCTCACCTCATCCACAAAAAGTATGTTTATGCGATGGAGGAGCTTTTAGAGCAGCAGGTTTTCACGGACCCGGGGACGAAGGTTTATATAGCAGAGCGTTACTCTCTTTCGGCGCTCTATACGCCGGAACAGCTGATGCGGGAGTATTTTGATTCGCTTGCCGCGGAATTCGGCCACGATTCTCCTGTTGCCGGAACGTATTTTGCCGGCGCGAAGATGGACTATTCCGTCCCGGGGACGGTCACTGTCACGCTTGAGGACTGCTGCTTTACAAGAGACATGGCCGAGAATATGCGCGAAGCGCTCGAGAGAGTTTTCACGGGGCGCTGCGGCATCCCGACGAAGTTTGAGATCCGTTTTGAAAAGCGCGGCCGCGAAAGGAAGCAGATTCTTGACTGGCATCCGAATGCACAGACGCCGGGCGCGGAAATGCGCAAGGCGGCCGGCGCAGAGGATGAGAAAGTGAACTCTGCCGTCCGGGACAGGGCGGCAGAGACGGCAGGAAGTGCGCACCCCGTCAAAACTGTTCTGACGGGCACCGGTGCGCCTTCGGAGGGAAATTCCTACGGCAGCAGGGGAAGGAATTTCTCCCCCAGAGGAAATCAGAGAGGGCAGAAGGGACAAAAAGGGTATCGGTTTTCGAATAATCCGGACTGTATATACGGCCGGGACATCGATGAAAACACGGCAAATGTGCGCCTTTCCGAGATCGTCGGGGAAATCGGCGAGGTGACGGTGCACGGGCAGATCCTCGGAGTCGACCGGCATGATATCCGGAACAACAAGACCATCGTCCGCTTCGGCATCACGGATTTCACGGATTCTATTTACTGCAAGATCTTCATCGGGACAGAATTTGCCGACGCGCTTCTTTCGGATCTCAAAGAGGGGACCTTCGTTCGCCTTCGCGGCGTGACACAGATGGATAATTTCGACCATGAGGTCATCATCAGCTCCATCCGCGGCATCGTGAAAATATCGGATTTCACGACAAAACGCAAGGACACCGCCGAGGTAAAGCGGGTCGAGCTTCACTGTCACACGAAGATGAGCGACATGGACGGCGTCACGGAATGCTCCGATATTGTAAAACAGGCCTATAAGTGGGGCATGCCGGCCATCGCCATTACGGACCACGGCAATGTTCAGGCCTTTCCCGAGGCAAATCACACACGGGATGATCTGCTCGATGGCCTTAATAAACAGCGGAAGGCGGAGGGCCTGCCGCAGGTGAGTGACCAGGATTTCTTCAAGGTGATCTACGGGGTCGAGTGCTATCTGGTGGATGATCTGCGTCCGGTTGTCTCTTTCGGCAGCGGGGAGAATAAGGACACGCGAATCGAGGACCGCACCTATGTTGTGTTCGATCTCGAGACGACGGGTTTTTCGCCGGAGCGGGACCGTATTATCGAAATCGGCGCCTATAAGGTCCGGGTGGAAAGAAAAACAGAAGACCCGAACGATCCCTTTGCGGCAGAGAGAAGAGCGGAAAAAGGCGGGAAGAGCGGCGAAGAGAGTGCCATTGAAGCAGCCGGGGATTCCGGTGCTTCCGACGGGAACACAAAGACAGATAAGATGCCTGCCGGTGCGGAAGAGAAAAATTCATACCTTGAGGGCACGATCGTCGATGAGTTCACGAAGCTTGTGAATCCGCAGATTCCAATCCCTTACCGCATCTCGAGGCTTACGCATATTACGGATGAAATGGTCATCGGACAGGATCCGATCGAGAAGATACTTCCGCAGTTTCTTGAATTCTGCAGAGGCTGTGTTCTGGTTGGCCATAATGTCGGATTTGATATCGGATTCATCCGTGCGGGCGCGAAACGGCAGGGCCTTCCCTGCGATTTTTCCACCTTCGATACACTTGGAATTGCCAGGGCAGAGCTTCCGGGACACGCGCATTATACGCTGGATGCCGTCGCGAAAATGCTGAATGTCGAGCTCGATTCACACCACCGCGGCAGTGATGATGCGAAGTGCACGGCGGATATTTTTGACAAGTTCCTTCCGATGCTCTCAGATGACGGGATTGAAAATTACGGCGGACTGAACCGCCTCACGGAAGACAGTCCCGAGGTGATCAAGCATCTTACGCCGCTCTATCACTGCATCCTGCTCGCGAAGAATAACACGGGAAAACTCAATCTCTACACGATGATTTCGGATTCGCATCTCAAGTATTTCCAGAGAAAGCCGCGAATCCCGAAGAGCGAACTCATAAAGCACCGCGAGGGAATCATCGTCGGCAGTGCCTGCGTTGCAGGCGAACTGTATCAGGCAATCCTCGAGAACAGATCGGAAGAGGCGATCACGGAGATCGCAAAATTTTACGATTATCTCGAAATCCAGCCGACCGGGAACAATAAGTTCCTCATCGGGGCTAAGGACCGGGACGGTGCGCCGCGTTATCCGGAAATTCAGCGGCCCGAGGATATTCAGAACATAAACAAGCGGATTGTTGCTCTGGGAGAGCGGCTCGGAAAGCCGGTCTGCGCGACGTGCGATGCACATTTCCTCAATCCGGAGGATGAGATTTACCGCACGATTCTCATGGACGGCATCGGCATGACCGATGAAGAGCCGGCTCCGCTATATCTGCGCACAACCGATGAGATGCTGAAGGAATTTGAGTATCTCGGCAAAGAAAAGTGCGAAGAGGTTGTCATTACCAATACGCGCAGAGTGGCGGATATGATTGAACCGATCCGTCCTGTCCGTCCCGACAAGTGCCCGCCGGTCATTCCGAACTCGGATCAGATGCTGACGGATATCTGCTACCGCAGGGCACATGAAATGTACGGAGATCCTCTTCCGGAGGTGGTGGAGGCGAGGCTTAAAAGAGAGCTTACTTCCATCATCAAGAACGGTTATTCCGTCATGTACATTATTGCGCAGAAACTCGTCTGGAAGTCGAATGAGGACGGTTATCTTGTCGGCTCCAGAGGCTCCGTCGGATCGAGTTTTGTCGCTACCATGGCCGGCATCACGGAAGTGAATCCGCTGCAGCCGCATTACCTCTGCCCGAATCCGGACTGCAAGTATTCGGAGTGGGACAGCGAAGAGGTCCGGGCAAACATGCTCAATACCGGAATCGACCTTCCGGAGAAGATGTGTCCGAAGTGCGGCACGAAGATGAAGGGCATCGGCTTCGGAATCCCGTTCGAGACCTTCCTCGGTTTCAAGGGCGACAAGGAGCCGGATATTGACCTGAATTTCTCGGGAGAATATCAGGCCAAGGCCCATGCGTACACAAAGGTTATCTTCGGCCACGAACAGACCTTCAAGGCCGGCACGATCGGAACAGTCGCCGATAAAACGGCTTACGGCTATATCAAGGGGTATTTTGAACGGCAGGGATCGCCAAAACGAAACTGCGAGATTGACCGGATGGTGCCGCACCTCGTGGGTGTGCGCCGTTCAACCGGCCAGCATCCGGGAGGAATCGTTGTTCTCCCGATGGGTGAGAACATTAATACGTTTACGCCTGTGCAGCATCCGGCGAATGATATGACGACGGATATCATCACCACCCATTTTGATTATCATTCGATCGATCACAATCTTCTGAAGCTGGATATTCTCGGACATGATGATCCGACCATGATCCGCTTCCTGCAGGACATTACAGGCGTCGATCCGATGGAGATTCCGCTGAACGATCCGAAGGTCATGAGTATCTTCAAGAGTCCGGAGGCCCTCGGAATCCGGCCGGAAGACATCGGAGGCGTGTCCACGGGCACACTCGGAATTCCGGAGTTCGGAACGAAGTTCGTCATCGGCATGCTGGAGAAGACAAAGCCCTCGACCATGACCGAGCTTGTCAAGATTTCCGGTCTTTCCCACGGCACGGATGTCTACCTCGGAAATGCGGAGACGCATATCGAAAACGGTGACTGTACGCTTCTTACGTGCATAGGCTGCCGTGACGATATCATGAGCTATCTGATCTCGAAGGGACTGGACCCGTCGCTTTCCTTCACGATCATGGAGCGTGTCCGAAAAGGCAAGGTCGCCGCGGGCAAGGTCAAGGAATGGCCGGAATGGAAGGAAGAGATGAAGAAGCACGATGTGCCGGACTGGTACATCGACTCCTGTGAGAAGATTAAATACATGTTCCCGAAGGGACATGCTGCGGCATACGTCATGATGGCGCTGCGCATCGCATGGTTCAAGGTCTATCGGCCGCTGGCGTATTACTGCGCATATTTCAGCATCCGCGCCACGAATTTTGACTATGCCATCATGGCGCAGGGACAGACAGCGCTGCAGGGCTGGTACGATGCGACTTCTGCGAAGGAAAAGCGTTCGGCGAAGGAAGATGACATGCTCGACGATGCGAAGCTCGTGCTCGAATACTATGCGCGCGGCTATACATTTGCTCCGATCGATCTCTCGATCGTAAACAGTCGCCACTTCCAGATCGTTGACGACAGACTCATGCCATCGCTCGTGAGTATCAACGGTATGGGTGAGAAGGCGGCGGATGCAGTTGTCGAGGCCGTGAAGGATGGCCCCTTCACTTCGAGAAATGATTTTCGCAGCCGCACGAAGGTTTCCCAGACGAACATCGACCTCATGGACCAGCTCGGAATTCTCGGGAATCTTCCGGAGAGCGATCAGATCTCGCTGTTTGATCTCTTCGGCAAGGGAATGTAAACGTCTGAAAGTTCTGCCTGCAGAACGTTCAGACCGCTGAATCGGTGCCGGCGGACCGTAATGACTCTGGCACCGGGGATGCCGCATCCGGCAAAACTGCATAAGCGGATGTTGCCGGGGCGAGGTAAGAGTATGCGGATTGGAAAATTTCCGGATGAACCGGAGAAGGACATGGCGGCAGAAGAGCTCGCAAATGACGCGCGCGAAAGCAGTTCCAGGACAGCGCGCGAGGTCTACCGCTCGCTCGATCAAAAGGGAAAACGGCAGTATTTTGAGGACTATATTCTGCCAAAATTCCTCGCAGCTGCGGCGGCTTTAGCGGCGGTCCTTTTTCTCCTCGTGATGGTGTTCGGAAAGAGCAGCACGGACTATTCGGTCTATGCGCTGTTCATGGACTATTCTCTTGACAGCAGTTCATCCGAACGCCTGACATCGGCGCTGGACGAGGCGTTTGATACAAAGACATCGCAGAAACCGGTTCTTCTCGATGACAGCAAGAAAATGCAGCTTCAGGGCAAAGAACAGCTGGAGACGCTTCTCTATAACCGGCAGGTCGATGTTATCATCGCGGACAGGGATGTTTTTACGGAGCTCGCCGCGGATGGAGATGTCCTTGATCTCTCGCAGGTTTTTACGGAAAAGGAGCTTACATCTTTTGCCGCGGAGATGGGAAGAGAGGCCGGGAGCGGGGATGATTCGTACGGCGGACTTCTTCTGAAAACTCCCGGTTATCTTGAGAGTGAGGACGTCGATGAGACTGGCGTCGGAAAGGGCGAAGAGGAGTACTACGGCCTTGACCTTACCGGCTGCCGCCTGCTCTCGGAAAATGATGCCGGAGATTCTGAGACTTCGGACCTTGTGCTGATGGTCGCGGGAAATACGGAACGGCTTTCGGGGGCCGTCCGCTTCACAGAAGTGCTGCTGGAACTTGAGTAATTCTTCGGGGAAAGTATCCGGGACAGAACGCCCGTACGGGAAACTCCGGAATCGGTATTGTCCGGACAGGAACCGGACGGATAGACTTAAGACAAAGACAGAAAAGACTTAAGACAAAGACAGAAATACTGAAAGGCGGAGTCATCCTGACTTCGTCTTCTAAGAATCGGAAAGAATCATGGGAAAAAAGAAAGAAAAGGCCGGGGCGGCCGGAACAGCAAAGCAGGAAGAGAAAAAAACCGTGCAGTCCGCGGAGAATATTGCAGCGTTCGATCCGACAGGGGCAGTATCTCCGGCGGGAACAGACGGAAACAGGGCAGCCGCAGAGGCTGAAGAACCCGAGGAAGAGACAAGGCCGGACCGTTTTCAGATGTTCCGGCAGGGCAACCCTTACAATGATTTCATGTCGCGTGTCTTTGACCTTGCCTTGCTTAATATTCTCTGGCTTATCTGCTGCATTCCCATCATCACCATCGGTGATTCGACAGCTGCTCTGTATTATGTTGCCCTGAAGATTGTCCGTGGAAAAGATCACGGCATCGCAAAGGAATTTTTTCATTCATTCCGCGAAAACTTCCGGCAGTCGATCGGATATACAGTGATTCTGCTTCTTGCGGCGGTGCTGCTTCTCCTGAGCTTTCACTATTACAGAAGTTCCGGCTCGGGAGCCTCATCAATGGCGTATGGCGTTACGATCACGATTGCAATCCTGATCGGTGCCGTGTTCAGCTATGTTTTTCCGCTCTTCTCACATTTTTCCAATACTATCGGACGGACATTTTCGAATGCTGCCCGTCTGGCCGTGACAAATCTTAAGAGGACCGCCCTCATTCTTCTCATCAATTGTGTGCCGTTTGCCCTCTACCTGGGGTTTCCGGAGATTTTCTACCGGACCTTCCTCATCTGGTGCCTGATCGGAACAGGCGTCAGTGCATTTCTTGTGTGCCTGATACTTGACCCGGTATTTGCAAGGCTTGAGAAAGGAGAGTGACACTCTGACAGACCTGCAGGGATCCTGACTGGAAATTCTGTGACAAGTTAAACTGGCAAAAAATTGGCTAAACCTTTGTGAGTTTTAATAATTGACAAACAATATACCTCGGAAGAGAATAATTTTAATCTAAATTTATATTAAATTAATCTCCCGGAAGAGAAGAACGCGGTTCAGGCTGCGGTTTTACGTTCGGGAGTGAGAGGGAGTTTATGTCAAAAGCAGTCAAACTTGCCGACATCGGTGCAAAGCTGGGTGTCAGTGCGGTCACGGTTTCCAAGGCACTGTCCGGCCAAAAGGGCGTCAGCGAGGAGATGCGGGCGAAAATCGTCGCTCTTGCAGATGAAATGGGGTATGTCCGCACAACAGCGCGCATCGACCGCCGGGATATGCGGCATTATACCATCGGTGTCATCATGTCGGAGCAGTTTATGGACCGCGGCCAGTCTTTCTATTCGTCACTTTATCAGGAACTGACAAGAGCAGCCGCACAGGCCGGTTCCTATGCAATTATGGAACTTGTCAGTTTTGAAAATGAGCGGCGGAATTTTATCCCGCAGGTTGCCTACGCCAGAAAATGCGACGGTGTCATTGTCCTCGGTGATTTCTCAAGAAGATATGCACATTACCTGGAAGATCATGTCGGGATTCCGATGATTTATCTGGATTCCAACGGCCGCTTTGATATTCATGACTGCGTTGTAAGCAACAACATGCTCGGCGGCTATGAAATGACGAGCTATCTCCTGAATCTCGGGCATTCGAAGATCGGGTTCGTCGGGACGCGCCTTGTCACGACGTCCATCGATGACCGTTTTCTCGGCTATTATAAAGCGCTCATGGAGCGCGGCATACCGCTCCGTGAGGACTGGATCATCGATGACCGTGAGTGGACAAAAAATATCGACCGTTATGTTGAGACTATGAGACTGCCGGAAGATATGCCGACGGCTTTCTTTGCAAACTGTGATATGTCTGCAACCTTCTTCAAACAGAAACTAAAGGAGAAGGAATACCGCGTTCCGGATGACATCTCGCTTGTCGGATTTGATAACTTTGTGGTTTCCGGAGAAGATGAATTCACAACGTATGAGGTAGAGCAGTCGAAGATGGCAAAGAACGCAATACACATGATCATCCGGAAGATCCGCGATCCCCAGTCCGAGCCCGGGACTTTGATCCTGCCGGGCCGTTTCATCGAACGGAACAGTGCCAGGCGCATCGGTCCGCCGGTGCCGCGCATTTAATGGATGCTCTCCGGAATTCTCCTGGGGCCGTCCTGTTTCTTTCCGGAATGAATTTTCCCGGGGCGTCCTTGTTTCTTTTGAAGTTTTTACGGCGTTATGCCTGTTTCTTTCGGAATTCTCCCGGCGTCATTCCTGTCGCATTCCGGAAGAGCCGGATAAAATGTGTTACATTTTCGTATCCGCAGCTGCCTGCGATCTCATGAATATTGAGTGAGGTCGCGGGCAGCATTTCTTTTGCCTTTTCTATTCGCAGCTCCTGAAGATATTTTCCCGGTGTGACAGAATAGTATTTCTCAAATTCCCTCAGCAGCCGGTATCGGCTGACGCCGGATCTTTCTTCCATATCAGCAAGCGGGCATTTTTGATCGAAGTGATGGTCAAGATAATTTTTCATGTCGGAAAGGTACGGCGGAATATAATTCGGCCCCTCTGTGGGGCTGTTTCTGCGGATGATGGAGAGCACCGCCTCGTGTTTTTCGGGAACAGGAGCCGTTTGTTCTT
>ONGY01000067.1:0-3953 GCA_900317475.1 uncultured Lachnospiraceae bacterium
AGGACGGCCGTGGAAAAGCCGTGCTTTCTTGCCGTGATTGCGGAAAGACCTGCAACCATGGACTTTCCGACACCGCCCTTGCCGCTCATGACGGCGATGACCTTCTTTACATGACTTCCTTTATTCTCCGGAGCGATAAAGCTCTTCGGATCGCGGTCATTGCAGGCCTGACTGCAGCTGCTGCAGTCGTGATTACAGTTTTCACTTGGTTCTGCCATAGTAGCTCCCCTTCTATTGCTGTTCTTCTATAATATTTTCCGCCGGCCGGGCACTGCCCTGCTCCGCGTTCCGGCAGTATTCCTTCTGATACTGTTCTTGCTCTGGTATATGCCTGACAGCCTTGTTTCCTGTCCTTCCCGTCCTGCAGATGCCGGTCACTCCATCAAAAGTCCCACCGGGCAGTGATCGGAGCCGTATACATCCGTGTAAATCATCGCGTCCATGAGACGGGGTTTTAACGCTTCGCTCACGACAAAATAATCGATGCGCCAGCCGGCGTTGTTCTCCCGTGCGTGGAATCGATAGCTCCACCACGAGTAAACATCCGCCTTGTCCGGATTGAAATAACGCCAGGTATCGATGAATCCGTTTGAAAGGAGAATGGAGAACTTCTCCCGTTCCTCGTCCGTGAAGCCCGCGTGGCCGCGGTTCGTCTTCGGATTCTTGATGTCGATTTCTTCGTGTGCGACATTGAGATCGCCACAGAAAACCACCGGATGCGTTTTCTCGAGCTCCTTCAGATACGCGAGGAAGTCATCCTCCCACGCGCACCGGTAGGCGAGGCGCTGCAGCTCATCCTTCGAATTCGGAACATACTCCGTGAGCAGCCAATAATCCGGATACTCCAGCGCAATGATGCGGCCCTCCCGGTCGTGCTCTCCGATACCCATTCCATACCGGACACTGAGCGGCTCTTCCTTCGTGAAAATCGCCGTTCCGGAATAGCCTTTTTTCTCGGCGTAGTTCCAATACGTGTGGTATCCGGCGCCGTCCAGCACAGCTGCAAGCTCCCCGGGAAGCTGCCCTTCCTGCATCTTTGTCTCCTGCAGGCAGAGCGCATCCGGTTTCTCGCTCTCAAGGAGCTGAACGAGGCTGCCCTTGCTCATCACGGCGCGGAGTCCGTTTACATTCCAGCTGATGAATTTTTTCATATACCGATCAGTTGCCTTCGTAGCTGATTGCAGAGAAGACCGGAACCGGAGCCAGTGCGTCGCGTCCCTTGAGGCCCTTGAGTTCCATGAGGACAAGAACGCCGACCACTTCACCGCCGAGCTTCTCAACAAGCTGTGCCATTGCCTTTGCTGTGCCGCCGGTTGCCATGAGATCATCAACAATCAGGACTTTCTCGCCCGGTTTGATGGAATCCTTGTGCATCTCCGGATGAGAACCATCGGCTTGTGAAGGTTATAGGCAATCGGAGTCCCGAAGACGAATCCTCTGGATTCTGCGCCGACAACAACGTCAAAATCGATGTCCTTCACGAGATCCTGCATCGAGTTGATGGCAAGCTGCAGTCCGTCCGCATCATCGATGACGCTCGTGATATCGCGGAACATGATGCCCTTCTGCGGGAAATCCGGAATGGTGGTTACATAATCCTTGAGTTCTTTCTTCATGGAAGCCTCCTTAAAAAGGTTTGATCGTAATCATAAGGCGTTAAAACACCTTCATGCCCTGCAGCAGCTGCCCCCTGCGCGTTTACTTCGAAGACATTCTCCGGGCGCGGCCTCTTCATTCGCGAAAACCGTGCATCCGCGGACAATTTCATTTATACTGAGAACAGCCCGACACCGCAGCAGTTAAATTGTATGGCAATCGGCAGGTTTTGAAAAGCCTGATATGGTCTGAAAGGGCACAGACTTATATGACTTGTCCCGATACCAGAAGGAAAATCATGGCAGACAAACAGGATATGAACATCGCACTCCTGATCGATTCCGACAATGTGAGTGCCAAATACATTTCTAACATTCTCAGTGTTCTTTCGAAATATGGAAAGATCACAATCCGCCGCATGTACGGCGACTGGTCGCAGGACCGGCTCAAGCAGTGGCTGCACTGCTCGGCGAGCTATTCGCTGGAACCGATCATGCAGATGAACAACACCCCCGGCAAAAACGCAAGCGACATCGGACTCATCATCGACGCGATGGATATTCTCTACCGCAATACGGTCGACGGATTCTGCATCGCTTCAAGCGACGGTGATTTCAACAAACTCGCCAAGCGTCTTCGCGAGGCCGGAAAGATGGTCATCGGTATGGGTGAGCGCAAGACCCCGGAGGCCTTCCGCGTATCCTGCGAACGCTTCATTTTCCTCGATGTTGATTCCGAGGACGACTCTGAAAACTCCTCTTCTGCCGCCCCCTCTGCCGCAAAGACAAAACCTGCCGCAAAGAAGAAAACAGCCGCGAAGACAACATCGAAACGCAGCTCCGGAGCCGCTTCTGCCGGTGCATCTGCCGGCAGCACTTCCGCTGCAGCAGCTGCCTCCGGCTCTTCCTCCGCCCCCGGCGCTTCTGTGTCCGGCTTTTCCGCCTCTGCCCAGCCGGTTTTCTCCGATGAAAGTGTCCCTCACCGCGCGGACAGCTACCGGACCCATGCAATCGACACGAGTTTTGACGAGGATGAGGGTTCCTACGGCTACGATTCCGCCGATGTTCCTTCCTTCACGCCGCGCGAGGCAATCGAGCGCACCATCATCGATATCATCGACGACAACAATGCCGATGGCAAGGACACATCCCTCGGCGAGATCGGCCAGCGCCTTGCGACCATCTATCCGGATTTCGACACCCGCAATTACGGCTATTCGAAGCTTACGAGCTTTGTGAAGGACCTGCCCCGTCTGCAGATGACATCGCACGACAACGCCCAGTGGGTATCTCTCAAGGGCAGTTCCGACGGCGACATCGAGCAGCAGATTATCGGCATCTTCCGCAAGCACGGCACCCGGGATCTCGACATCGGCCTTCTCAAGCAGGAGCTCTCCGCTGTCAACCCGAACCTCGACGACACCATCCGCAAGAGCGGCGTGACGAGGTTCAATGTCTACCTCAACCGCAACATTCATTCCGTGGAGGTCAACGGGCCGACCGTAACTCTGCTGGTATAATGTATTCGTTCGTAATCGTACAGCACCCCTGAAAATCGACAGGAAGAAGCAGTACAAGCCGGCCCATGTGAGCCGGCCTCCGTCGATTTTCAGGGGTGCTGAATAAATACTATTTCTTTAAGACCTGATTCAGCAGGCTGTAGAGTTTTGCGGGGTCGACCGGCTTTCCAAGTCCCGCATCGATCGTGCCGCCGAGGGAAGCTGCCATATCCTCTTCGAAGGCGCTCTGCGTGAGCGCGATGATCGGGGTCGGTTTCTCTTTCCGCTCCTTCTCGATCCCGCGGATGCGGCGGGCTGTCTCAAGGCCGTCCATTACGGGCATGTGATAGTCAACCAGCACTGCTCCATACGTTCCGGCAGGGTTTGCCCGGAAGAGCCGGACCGCTTCCGAGCCGCTCGACGAGCGGACGGCCGCGATGCCCTTGCGCGCGAGAAGTTCCCTGATCTGCTCGATGCTGAGCGGATCATCCTCCACAAGAAGGACCCGCACTCCGCTGAATTCTCCCTTCGGGATCTGCGTCTGCGGCGTCTCTCCCTGTGCATCCCGGCCGATATCGCGGGCTTCCTTCAGGCGGCCGTGCTGATCCATGGCTGCCGTGAGTCTCACCTGCACCGTAAAATACGATCCGACACCCGGCGTGCTGGTGACGCCGATGCTTCCGCCCATCATCTTGACAAAACTGTTTGCGGTCGCAAGGCCGAGGCCGAAGCCCGGATAATCATCCGGATCCTCCGTCGGGACCGTGCCGCGGGTAAACGGTTCAAACAGAACCGGAAGAAGCGAGTCTTCTATGCCGACGCCGGTGTCGATAATGGAAAAGCTCATCGGGCATTCGTT
>ONGY01000067.1:3983-4351 GCA_900317475.1 uncultured Lachnospiraceae bacterium
TTTAAGGCCTCCCGGTCCCCGATACAGACTTCCGGAATACCTTCCTGCACCTCGAACCGAAGGGAAATATTCTTCTTCCGGCACCGTCTGGAAACGCTGAGGCGGATTTCCCGGAGCATATCCGGAAAAACAAACTCTTCATTCTTCAATGTGCGGCGGTGATTGTCGATCGACGATGCACTGAGCAGACTGTCCACCATGTCAAGCATGGAGGAGGATGCCTCACGGATTTTCTCGACAGAATCCTTCTGCTTCTCACCGAGCCCGCCGGCCTCGATGGATGAGAGCAGAGCAAGAGTCGCCTCGGAAGGCTTCCTCAGCTCGTCCTGGCAGCGTGCGAGAAATTCTTTTCTTCCCTCTTCCGCCTT
>ONGY01000067.1:4362-11237 GCA_900317475.1 uncultured Lachnospiraceae bacterium
CAGCCTCGCTCTCTTCAAGCTTGTTCCGGAGTTCTTCTGTCTGCGCATTTGCTTCCTCAAGCTGTGAGGAAAGGTCTTTCACGTTCTCCGACAGGCTGTCAATCTTTGCCTGATCTTCCTCTTTCGTCTTCGAGAGCAGTTCCGCGGCCGCTGTCCTGGCCTCTTCGTAAGCCTTATCGGACTCGGCTTTCTGCTCGGCCAGTTTTTTCTCTGCCTCTTCCTTCTGCTCGGAGAGGGCTGTTTCCTTCTCCTGCTCTATTTCCTTCCGGACTCTTTCCTGTTCCTGCTTCGAGGCCTCGAGAATCTTCGCGGTTTTCTTCCGCTCGAGCTCAACCCGGTCCGCCGACTCATTCCGGACTTCATCGATGCGTTTTGCCGCATCTTCCTTCACGGCTTTGATCTCGGCTTCTTTGTCACTGTCGTAGGAATCGAGTTTTGACTGCAGAGAATCTCTCTCGTCCTGAATCTTCTCGATTTCCTTCAGATGCGATTCGGCCGCGGCGTCCAGATCCGCGCGCTGTTTCTTCAGCATGTCGTCGATTGCGTGGAACTCGAGATAGCTGATCTTCGCATCTTCCTCCGTAAAGGCATAGCGGCCGGCCACTTCGAAATGAAAATCGGATCCGTTTTTGCGCTTTGCGGTCACACGCAGACGGAGTGTATTCCGGACCGGTTCGGCGAACAGCTTCACCAGCTGGTCGCGGTCGGCGGGAAGAAACATGAAGAACTGATTTTTCTTCGAAAGCTTGTCAAATTCCTTCTTGGTGTATCCGAGGTGGGAAAGAAACCAGGAATTCTGGTACGCAAGGCGCAGATCACCTGTCCCGTGGCCGCGCACGATAAGGAACGGCTCCGGGAGATATTCAATGAACTCGTGAAATGGCTCCGGATTCGAGAGGCTGAATTTCCGCGACATGTGGAAAAACAGAATCTCCCATCCGTCATTTGCCGAGCGGATGACGAACGAGGTACGGCAGATGATCGTCTTCGTGGGGTCGACCGGCACGAAATTGACGTCAAATGTGACCGTGCGGATGTTCTCCGCACTGGGGTCGGACATCATGTTCGAGACGTCGACGTAATATTTCTCTCCGGCCGCCTTGATCTGCTCCTTCAGAAAGTCATAGACTTCCTTCTGCTCCTTGAGGTGAACGCTCTTCTCGGGGGTCACCCAGATCATGTCCGGCGAAAGGCAGGCGAGTGCTGCCGCCGCATCCTGTTTTGTATATACCTGCACAAGAAAATTCTGTGCAAATTCAATCGGTGTCTGCATGCAAACATTTTAGCATGATACAATCAGTTCATGCTTTTCAATTCGTATATATTCCTGTTCCTTTTCCTGCCGCTTGCATTGGCGGGCTGGTACGGGCTCAACTATATAAAGCGCTATAATCTGGCACTCGTCTTTCTCTGCGGGATGTCCTTCTGGTTCTATGCGTATTTCAATCCGCGCTATCTCTTACTGCTGGCAGCATCGATCGCGATGAACTACGGGATCAGCTTTGCCATCCGATGCGCAGAATGCCGGGCTGCTTCGGAAAGGACGGAAATCTCCGCGGAAAGTGCGTCCTCCCGCGCCGTCAAAACGGGCGCGGCCGCTTCTTCCGTCCCTGATCCCGGACAGGTTCCGCTCTCCCGTGGAGTGCGCCGCTTCTTTCTTATTCTGGGCGTCTCGGCGAATCTTTGCGTCTTCTTTTATTTCAAGTACTATGATTTCTTCATCACAAATGTAAATGCGGTGTTCGGAACGGACTATGCCCTGCGGCACATCGTCCTTCCGCTCGGCATCAGTTTCTTCACGTTCCAGCAGCTCTCCTTTATAATCGACCGCGCCACGGGCCGGGCACCGCACTATCCGCTGCTGAACTATGTCACGTTCGTTACCTTCTTCCCGCAGCTGATCGCCGGACCAATCGTGCTCTACGATGAAATGATGCCGCAGTTTATGGATCTTTCGAAGAGAAGGCCGGATAAAGAGCGGTTCCGGCAGGGTATCTATATCTTCGTCCTCGGGCTTGCCAAAAAATGCCTTCTTGCCGACTCTCTCTCCGGCATTGTCGCCTTCGGCTTCGAGAAGGTCTATTACCTTGAGTTCTGGACCGCCGCCTTTGTGATGCTCTCCTATACATTCCAGCTCTACTTTGATTTCAGCGGATACTGTGATATGGCCGTCGGCCTCGGGAAAATGTTCGGCATTGATCTTCCCGTCAACTTTGATTCGCCCTATAAAAGCTGCAATTTCCGTGAAATCTGGCGCCGCTGGCACATCACACTCGGCCGTTTCTTCACACGCTATGTCTATATTCCGCTCGGCGGAAACCGCCGCGGCACTGCCCGTACGATTCTGAACGTCCTTATTGTTTTCGCGCTCAGCGGGCTCTGGCACGGTGCAGCATGGACCTTTGTCGTGTGGGGGATCTTCCAGGGAGTATTGACTGTGTTCGATAATCTTGGAATTCTCGTGCCGGCAGAAGAAAAGGAAAGAACATTTGCCAGTCCCGCTGATGCAGGGCTTTGTAGCCGCAGCAGCGGGACCGAAGCAAAGGCCGCCGCAGTCGGCAGCACCGCATCCGCGGATTTTGCCCCAGCGAAAGAAAAAGGGAAAAAGAAAAGACATTATCTGCTGAAAGGCGCACCCTTCCTCACCCTGCCGCGTCCGGTGATGTGCGCTCTTACCTTCATTCTATGGACGCTCTCGCTGATTTTCTTCCGCTCCGACTCGATGGCGGCAGCGGCGCAGATGTTCCGCAATCTCCGCCATTTCTGGTGGCCGGGCTACGTCCTGATCACGGCGGAACAGTTTGCCCCGACAGAGCTTTATCCCGTCCGCAAAGCGCTGGAACTGACCGCTCCCGGTCTCGTGCGGCCCTACTCGCTCGTGCTGTGGCTTACCGTCCTCGCGGTCGATTTTTACATTGTGTTTTTCCGGAAGAATTCGATGCAGATGATGAAAGAGAGCTCTTACAGCCGCCGCACGGCCGTGCTGCTTGCCGTGCTCTTCGTCTGGTCCGTGACCTCACTTTCGGGTGTGAGTGAATTCCTCTATTTTAATTTCTGATTTCTTTCCGGCGGGATTTCTGCAATTACAGCATCGGTACCAGCACCGCTCTCTTTCCGCGCCTGTCCATGCAGCCGCAAAGTGCAAAGAACAAACGCTGGGTGCACCGGCATTCACGGCTCTTTCTACTGCTGCTCACTTTCTTCAAAGGAGCGGATATTGCTGCGAATTCCATCAAGGCAGGCGTCAATGTCTTGATCGGACAGAATCTGGTATCTGCCTTCAGCCATTGCATCGCACATCTGATGATTGATCTCCGGCCGGAAATGAAGGCCGTCCATGTAATTGTCGAGATTGCAGACAATATCCGGATCCGCCTGGAAGCTGAACAGCTTTACATTGTCGAAGGCGAGAAGCTCCTCCATGCAGGCCTTCTCCTCGTACAGAGTTTTGGCGAGGTCGCCCGTCCGGTATGTGTAGTCCCACCAGAGCACGGAATACGGCGGAAAGAAGAAATAATACTGCGTGTCCGGGTGCGCCGTGACCTGTGCTTTGATGAGCGCGATATTCGCCGTGAGCCTGTCCTTGTCCGCGTCTCCTGGCGCTTCCTCTGCAGTCTCCTCCGGGATTTCAAAATGCGAGCGCGCAGCTTCCTCCGAAAAGGTCTTCGTCTCCCACCAGTTGTAGGATTTTGCCTCGTCGTACCCGCGCGCGGATTTAACGATCATGTAAGGAATTTTTTCGAAAAGCACAGTCCGGTTGAAGAGATATTCCACATCGTTGAATGGATTGCGGTCATAAAGATACATCGGACACCCCGACGCCGCAAACATCGTCTCCGGAATCCCATGCAGCGAGGACGGATCAATATTGTAGAACACATACTTCAGGTTCGGATGCGTTTCATCTGCGCGGTCCAGAAACCAGCACAGGTCCGCCGTCGCGCCGTAGGAGCGGATCGCTTTGATGGCGGTGCAGTCAAAACTCTCATCGTACCAGGAGTTATCGTTGTTCTCCGCAACCGAACTTCCGACGATGAGGCTGTCGTATGTAAGATGATCGAGCGCGCCGGGAACCTGATATTCCTTGTCCGACTGCACAGCCTTCAGCCCGAACCACGGCGCGTGGTAATGGAAAAAGGGATCGGCGAAGAACACTGCCGCCGCACAGAGCGCAAGGAGCAGCGCCGCCGCAATGAAAAAAGTCCGGAGAAAATGTTCCCGTGCGCGGCGTCTCTTACTGCCCTTTCGATTTGCTTTTCCCGTTTCACATTCCTGCATCCGTCTGCCTGCTTATTCTTCTCTACAGTTACTATTACTTTCAGTTCTGCTGCCCATTTTCTGTCCGGCATCTGCCGGCCTTTTGTCCGGCCTGTGCGTGGCTTATGCCTGGCTGTCGCCGGGCATCCTTCTGACATCGTACCCGCGGAAAGAAGCCTGTTTTATTCTATATCCCGGGTCAGATTCCGGATCCAGTCTGCATGCTTATAGTGGTGCAGCGCAAAAGGCATCTTCACAAACTCATCCGTGCACATGACAGCATAAACGATGAGCGGCGGCAGGTTAAGGACAAATGCGCTGATAAGGCCTGCCGGCACCGCCCACAGCCACATCGTGCAGATGTCGAGGATCATGCCATAGCGCGAATCACCGCCGCACCGGAACAGAGAGGCGATCATGACCGTGTTCATGATCTGTCCGATCTGGTAAACGCAGCTGATGATGAGCATGACTTTCATATAATACTTCGCGGTGCTGCTCACTTTTGCGAACTCCGGCACAATCGGCGTGACCGCAATCAGGATGATCCCCTGCAGGAGCGATGCGATGAACGCCGTCCGCATGACGCTCGAGGCATCCGAGCGCGCCGTCGCTGTCAGATTTTCGCCGATCTCCTTGCCGAGCATAATAGAGGATGCCGAGGAAATGCCGAAGCCGACGGTCGTCACGAGCTCGCGCGCGACGGTCACGACCGAATTGGCCGCGACAATGTCCGAACCCAGATGGCCCATGATGATGGAATTCATGTTGAAGGCAAGCCCCCACATCATGTCATTGATGAATGCGGGAAGTGAATACCGGCAGAAATCCTTCAGGAGTATGCCGGGAATGCGCAGCATATTTGCAATGCTCCGCGGCATGATCTTCTGATGCAGGAAGTCGCCGGCGCAGATCGCAAGCTCGCAGCCGCGCGAAATCGAGGTTGCAAGCGCCGCACCGGCTATGCCCATGGCCGGCATTCCGAAAAGTCCGAAGATGAGAACCGCATTCAGAATGACATTGAGTCCGAGCGTGATGAACGAGATCACGGTTGAAAGCTTCACACGCTCACAGCTCTTCATGACCGCAAGATACGGCTGGGAAAAGCCCGCGAAGAAATAGGACAGCGCCACAAACCGAAGGTATACGCTGCCCGCATCGATCAGTTCCGGAACATTCGTCCAGATTCCAATCAGTGTTCTGGGAGATACAAGCGCAAAAACGGCTGCAAACGCCGAGATCGGGACACAGATGTAAAGACCAATGCCGAATATTTTGGCGATCGTCTTTGCGTCCCCTTTGCCCCAATACTGCGACGCCATGATGGTGATTGCCGAATTCAGGCCGAAATATACGACATTGAGCAGAAACTGGACCTGCCCCGCAAGCGACGATGCCGACAGATACGTCTGCGTCGTCCGTCCGAGCATGACAACATCGGCCATGCTCACCGCTGACGTGATGAGGTTCTGCAGGACAATCGGCAGAACCAGTACGAAGAGCTGGCGGTAGAAGCCCGGCCTTGCGCTGGTGATGGTTTTTAACTTTTTCATAACAACATATCCAATGAAATCCAGGAACCGTGAAGAATCAGGGCGGCCGGCGCCTCTTTCCGTCAGTACCCCGCCCTGCGGTTCACGACATGCCGCAGTTCACCGCCGGTCACGTAAGCATGCAGATTCTCGCCGGCAATCTTCACGATTTTCTCAAATGTGCTTGCAAGCAGAAACTGTCCTGCAATGTGCGGGGTGATAATGACATTGTCCATATCCCACAGCTCATCATCCGCCGGCAGCGGTTCAGGCTCCGTGACATCCAGTCCGGCACCGCCCAGATGGCCGTCCTTCAGAACCGCCTTGAGGCCGGCGGGATCAATCGCGTTCCCGCGGCCGTCGTTGATAAGATATGCTCCCTTCTTCATGAGGCGCATTCTCCGCTCATCCAGGATGTGCCGTGTCGTATCTCCGCCCGGAAGAACCATCGCAACGATGTCCGCACGGGGAAGAAGCTCATCCAGCTCATCGATGGTATGCTGTTGGGCCAGGTATTCCGGCTTCTCACCGTGCAGTGTCCTGCGCACACCGATGACCGACGCGCCGAGGGCATGGCACATGCGCGCATACCGTCCGCCGATATCGCCAAGGCCCAGGACGAGGACCGTCGACTCCTCAATACTGGTGACGCTTCCGGCCACCTTCCATTCATGGTTTACCTGCTGCCTCCCATACTGGCCGAAGCGGCGGATGAGCGCCATGGTCATCGCGAGCATATGCTCGGCAACACTCACGCCGTACGCCCCGGAGCTGCAGGTCAGAATTGTATCTGCACCCAGAACATCCGCCGGTGCATAAGCATCGGCTCCTGCGGAATTGAGCTGAACCCATTTGAGGTCCGCTCCTTCCTCCCGTGCCTTCCGGATTATGGCAGGGCTCACATTGCCAAGCAGAACATCTGCGTTCCGGACATCCTCCGGCGTCACGGATTCATAAGAGCGGTACGTAAAAACGCACTCCGCCTTTCCGCCCTGTGCCTGCTTTTCCAGATAATCCTTATGTCTCTGCTCTAACGGGAGCACCGAAAGAATACGAATCTGTTCCATGATTCAAGTCCTCTTTTTC
>ONGY01000035.1 GCA_900317475.1 uncultured Lachnospiraceae bacterium
CCGGTTCCGGAGAGCAAGACGCAGGGAGAGGCAAATTCTTCTTATGGCGCAACGGCGGAAGAGCTTTCCCAGTGCGGTCCGTTCTACATTTCCGAGTGGACCAGAGGCTCCCGTGTCATCCTGAAGAAGAACCCGAACTACTGGGACGCTGCCAATATCAAACTGGATGAGATTGATTTCAATCTCGCGCAGGATGAGAACACCAGAATGCAGCTCTTTACGCAGGGACAGGCGGATGTTCTGGATAATGCAAGAACCGAGTTCGTTGAGCAGAACCAGAGCGCGATTGACGCAGGGGATGTTCAGCTGATCTCCGGACCTCAGCCCAGAAACTCTTATATCTGCTTCAACAACGAAGACCCGGACGGCGTTTTCACGAACGAGAAGATCCGCAAGGCATTTGCCATCGCGTTCGATCGTGAGACGTATGTAAAGAGTGTCCTCAAGAAGGACAGAGCGGCTTACGGTGAAATCCCTTACGGAACGGCGCTCGGAGCAGACGGTGATTTCCGTGATTCGTATCCGGAACCCATGAAGGAGCTTCTTGATCAGGATCCGACAGAGCTTCTTGCGGAAGGTCTCAAGGAAATCGGCAGAGAGGGTGAGACACTCACGGTCACCTTCCTTCAGAGAAACTCCGACAATGAGACCAAGGTCGCTGCCGAATACTATCAGAACCAGTGGCAGACAAAGCTTGGTGTAACCGTCAATATTGATACAGCTTCGGACAACTCCGCATTCAACAACCAGGTATCCAAGGGACAGTATCAGGTATGCCAGACCGGCTGGGGCGCTGACTACAATGATCCTATGACATTCATGCAGTGCTACACCACAGGTGATGGCAACAACCCGGCATTCTTCTCGGATTCTGAGTATGATGAACTCGTCAACGCCTGCAAGACAGAGCAGGATCAGAAGATCCGCGGTGACAATTTCGCTGCAGCCGAGAAGATCCTCACGGTTGATAAGTGCGGTATTTCTCCTGTCACCTTCTCCTATAAGAATGTTCTTATCTCCAAGAGACTGAAAGGGGTTCAGGTCAATGGAGCCGGCGGTCCTGACATTGAGTATCGCAATGCATACGTCGAAGAGTAAGGCACCGGAGACTGAAACAGTTTTCCTTTCGTTTCCCATAATATAAGGAAAATGAGGCGGAGCAGGCAGACGGAGGAATCATGGGCAAATACATCCTAAAGAAAATCATCTATTTTTTTATCACGATGTTTATTATCATCACGGCGACATTTTTTATGATGAACTGTATGCCGGGTGATGCAACGCAGGCAGATACCAAGGTGCTGCCGGCGGCCGTTGTCGAAAATCTGAAAGCCCGGTGGGGACTCGATAAGCCGGTCTTCGAACGATATCTTATATATC
This sequence comes from uncultured Lachnospiraceae bacterium, assembly GCA_900317475.1. Classification (GTDB taxonomy): domain Bacteria; phylum Bacillota; class Clostridia; order Lachnospirales; family Lachnospiraceae; genus CAG-791. The sequence continues at coordinate 1,381 of ONGY01000035.1, forward strand.
TTGGAAATTTACTGCAGGGTCAGTTCGGTGAATCCTACAAGACTCCCGGTATGACGGCCAATCAGGTCATTGCAGAGCGTTTCCCCGCATCTCTTCAGCTCGGTCTTCAGGCCGTTGCCGTCGGCCTGATCATCGGTCTTATTCTCGGCATTCTTGCGGCTCTTCACAGAGGCCGTGTCATTGATTTCGTCTGTATCTTTATCGCGATCATCGGCGTCTCTGTCCCCAGCTTTGTCTTTGCGGCACTCCTGCAGCGATTTGCGGGAGGAGGTTTCTTTCCGATCATCGGCTGGCCTTCCAAAGGTGCGGACATTGCGGATGAATTCCGATACACATTCCTGCCGACCATGTCTGCCGCAATCGGCGGAATCGCTACGTATTCACGCTATATGCGCTCCTCCGTGCTGGATGTAATGGGTTCTGATTACGTTCTGCTGGCCAAGGCCAAAGGCTGCTCGAGGCGGCAGATCATCTGGAGACATGTGATGCGGAATGCCCTGATGCCGATCATCTCTATTGTGGCTCCTCAGATCGCAGGTGTTGTCACCGGTTCCTTTGTCATCGAGCGGATTTTCTCGATTCCCGGACTTGGAAGATATTATGTTGACAGCGTGAACGGCCGTGACTATCCGATGATCATGGCGACCACCATATTCTTTGCCATGATTTTCATCGTCTGCATGATCGGCATGGATATTCTTTACGCCGTAGTCGATCCCCGAGTCAGACACAGCATCATTGAAGGAAAAGAGGAGAACGTCTGATGGAAAAGAAAATGGCGTTTGCCGCCGGCAGCGGCACTGCGGCGCAGGTGAGCGATGACTGTCTTACCGATGATCTGTTCGAGAGGGTCGGTATCAGTGAACAGGAATCAGAAAAAATTTCGCGGGAGAGCGTTTCGTACTGGAAAGACGCAATGCGCCGCTTCCGGCAGAACAAGGTCGCAATGGCAAGCCTCGTCATCCTTTTGGTCATCATTCTGATGTGCATCTTCGAGCCGATCTTCGGGCCGATCAAATACGATACACAGGACTATGATGTGACGAATCAGGGGCCCACCCTGCAGCACATTTTCGGATGCGACGACCTTGGACGCGATATATTCGCGCGTATCTGGGTCGGAGGGCGTGTCTCTCTGGCAATCGGATGCATCGGCGCACTCGTATCTCTCGTCGTCGGTGTCATTTATGGCGGAATCAGCGGTTTCTGTGGGGGAATCGTCGATGATATCATGATGCGTATTCTGGAGATCATCGTCAGTATCCCCTACATGGTCGTTGTAATCATTTTCTCGCTTTTCCTCGGAAAGGGAATGGGCTCCCTGCTGATCGCACTCTGTGTGACAAGCTGGACGGGACTTGCAAGAATTGTGCGCGGACAGATTATCGAGCTCAAGCAGAGCGAATACGTATTGGCTGCGCGTGTGCTCGGAACACCTTCTTTCAAGATTATTCTGAAACATCTTATTCCGAACACGATGAGCATCATCATTATCAACACAACGTTTGCGATTCCTTCCTTCATTTTCTCGGAAGCTTTCTTAAGCTTCCTCGGTATGGGAATACAGCCCCCGCTCACATCCTGGGGCGCAATGGCGGCGCTCGGACAGCAGCAGATGACCTATTATCCGCACGAGCTGATATTCCCGGCTCTTGCGATCTCTGTGACGATGCTGGCGTTCAACCTTCTCGGTGACGGTCTGCGCGACGCATTTGACCCGAAGCTGCGTAAATAAACCCGGATTTATGGGACAATTATCGTCAAAACTTACAGGATGGAAACAATCGTGGAAAACGAAGAGAAAAATTTACTGGAGGTAGAACACCTCCGCGTTTCATTTCACACGTATGCCGGTGAAGTGCAGGCAGTCCGTGACATCTCGTATACGGTAAAGCCGGGCGAGTGCCTCGCAATCGTGGGAGAATCCGGTTCCGGAAAAACGGTATCGTCCAAGGCTGTCATGGGATTAATCGAAAAGCCGCAGGGCGAGATCAAGGAAGGCAGCCGGATTACATTTGACGGACAGGATGTTCTGAAATTTACGGAGAAACAGTGGGAAAAATTCCGCGGCAATGATGTTGCCATGATTTTTCAGGACCCCATGACATCCCTTAACCCCACCACCAAAGTCGGAAAGCAGATCGTTGAGGCAATTCTGCTCCATAACAAGATGAGTCACGAGGATGCTGCAAAGAGAGCAGTCGAGCTCCTCCGCATGGTGGAAATCCCAAACCCTGAGGAGAGATTTGGTCAATATCCGTATGAATTCTCCGGCGGTATGCGGCAGAGAGTGGTCATTGCGATCGCCCTTGCCTGCAATCCGCGGCTGATGATTGCCGATGAACCGACGACGGCGCTGGATGTCACGATCCAGGCGCAGATTCTGCGGCTGCTCCGGAAAATTCAGAAAGAGAATAACACCGCGATTATCATGATCACGCATGATCTTGGTGTTGTGGCGGGAATGGCGGATAAAATCATCGTCATGTATTCCGGAAAAATCATGGAGCAGGGCTCTGTCCGGGATATTTTCTATCATCCGAAGCATCCGTATACCCGTGCGCTGCTCAAAGCGGCACCGAGCCTTAAAGGAAACGGGAAGGAAGAGCTGCAGGTTATTCCCGGGACTCCGCCGGATCTGATCAATCCGCCGGCAGGGTGCGGATTTTCCACACGGTGCAGCCTGTGTCTTAAGGTCTGCAAACAATATCCTCCGCAGAGCCATGATTTCGGAGAAGGGCATTCCTGTACCTGCTGGCTGTATCACCCGCGCACGGTGCAGGTGCTTGGGGAAGAGAAGATCAACAATATGCTGGAGGAGCAGTAGGCGATGGATGCAAATGCTTTGATTCATGTAGAACATCTGAAAAAATATTTTGACCTGCACAAACGCGGTACTCTGATGGCTGTTGACGATGTTTCTTTTGATATCCGCAGAGGCGAGACATTCGGGCTCGTCGGTGAGTCTGGCTGCGGAAAAACAACCTGCGGACGGACGGTGATCGGTCTGTACCGGAAAACCGATGGGAAAGTAGTCTATGACGGCAGGGATATTGACAGTATGACCGAAGAAGATCGTTTTCACTTCAAGAAGAAGGCGCAGATGATCTTCCAGGATCCATATGCATCGCTCAATCCGCGCATGACGGTCGAGGATATCATTGCGGAGGGAATGGACAATTTTCATATGTGCCAGAGCACAAAGGAGCGGCAGGAGCGGGTGTACGATCTGCTTCATCAGGTCGGACTCAACAAGGAGCACGCCGCCCGTTTCCCGCACGAATTCTCCGGAGGCCAGCGGCAGAGAATCGGAATCGCAAGAGCACTTGCCGTGGAGCCGGAATTTATTGTCTGCGACGAGCCGATTTCCGCGCTGGATGTTTCGATTCAGGCGCAGGTCGTCAATCTGCTTGTCCATCTGCAGAGGGAAAAAGGGCTTACCTATCTTTTTATCGCACACGACCTCTCGATGGTGAAGCACATCTCGGACCGTGTCGGTGTCATGTATATGGGGCATATTGTCGAGCAGGCACCGAGCAATGAACTGTACACGAATCCGCTGCATCCTTATACCATCGCGCTTATGAGTGCGATTCCGGTTACCGATCCGGATGTCGAGCGCAGCAAGAAGGTTGTGCCGCTTGAGGGAGAAGTCTCGAGCCCGATCAACTGCAGGCCGGGCTGCCGCTTTGCATCCCGGTGTAAATATGCAACCGATCGGTGCCGTCAGGAGACGCCGGTTCTCAAAGAAATTGCAGAGGATCACTTTGTCGCCTGCTTTCAGAAGGAATGACTCTGGAAAAGAAACGCAGAAAAAGAATACCCTTATGAATGATTTTTCCGCAGGTGCCCGGGAGGGGTGGAAGGAAAAGACCTGCCTGTCTCCTGCACCCGCGGTTTTTGCGCAGAAATGCGCCGGAAAGACAGGTGTTTCTATGGATAATGTTTCCAGGCAGATTGAATTAAAAATGAATTCCCTGCAGGAAGAGATCCTCGATTCTGTCTGCAGAGCCGTCCGGATTCCAAGCGTCGGCGCTGATCCGGAAGAAGGGGCGCCTTATGGAAGGGAATCGAGACGAGCCCTTACGTTTGCTCTTGATCTCGGAAGAGCACTTGGCTTCCGCGCCGTAAATGTCGATGACCGGGCAGGATATGTCGAGATCGGGGAAGGCAGGGAGATGGTGGCAGTTCTTGGCCATCTCGATGTCGTTCCGGCAGGAGACAGAAAGCTGTGGGAGAGCGATCCCTTTCTTCCGGAAGTGCGGGGAGGAAAGCTTTACGGCCGCGGCACAGAGGATGATAAAGGACCGACGATTGCGGCCTTCTATGCACTGAAAGCAATTAAGGATCTTAACCTTCCGCTCACAAGAAGGATCCGGGTCATCTTCGGAACAAACGAAGAGCGCGGCTGCCAGTGTATTCTTCATTATGTCCATTCCGGGCAGGAGCTGCCCGTGGCAGGCTTTACTCCCGATGCGGAGTATCCGCTCATTTACTCTGAGAAAAACATCACCAATATCATTGGAGGAATGGACCATCCGAAGCAGGGAAACATCCGGGTTCTTTCTTTCCATGGCGGAACGGTTTCCAACATTGTCGCCGGGAAATGCAGGCTGGTGCTGGAAGGAATACAGACCGTGCCGGGACGGAATGCACAGGAAGGGGCCCTTGCGGAGGGGGTGCACATTTCCTATAAAGACGGAAATACCGTTATCGAAGCGGAAGGAAGAAGCGCACATGCAAGTACGCCGGAACTGGGAGATAACGCCGTCGTGAGGCTCTTTGCTGCAATCCGCGGACTTCGGACCGGAGGAGATTTTGACCGGATGGCAGACTTTGTGAATGACTGGATTCACGGGGAAACCGACGGGAAAACGCTCGGCATTGCTGCGAAGAATGAGGAAATGGGTGACACAACCGTAAACCTTGGGATCGCGGATTACAGCGAGGAGAGAATGTTCGTGCATCTGGACATCCGACATCCTTCTGACTGCACGTACGCAAAGATACAGGAAAACGTAAGGGCGGCGTTTTCAAAGGAAGGGCTTATGATACTGGATCAGAATCATACTCCGTTCCTCTATGTCGACCGCAGCTCCGCCCTCGTGAAAACACTGATGACCGTGTATCGTGAGACGACCGGAAGAGAGGATCCGCCGAAGGCAATCGGAGGAGGAACCTATGCCAAAATGTTCCCCAATATGGTGGCATTCGGACCGGTTTTCCCGGGAGAGCCGGAGATGGCTCATCAGCCGAATGAATACATATCCATTGAAAATCTCCGCCTGTCCTCGGTTCTTACTGCGAGGGCAATCTATGCGCTGGCATCGGAGAAGAGCGGCATCTGACAGTGGCGCCTGTATGCCGCTTTTAAACCGGATTCGGGAGAGCCCCTCCGGGCTCTCCCGCGGGTGCTTATTAAGCGCGGCACAGGGATAGTTTGAAAGCAAGCAGGGGAATGTGATGAAAAGTGAGTTGAGAGACAAGATCGGACTCTGGGAGTCGGTGCTGATGACAGACATCTATCAGCCGCTCATGCCCCTTTCGTGGGAAGTGCTGCGGAGCAGCGAGCAGGTGCCGTTTCAGGAACTTTCAGAGCATACATTTGTCCCGGTAACTCCGGGATATACATGGGGCAATTCCTTTGAATATGCATGGTTCCACACCACCGTTGTTCTCGGGGAGGAGGCAGCAGGCAGAGAAATTGCGGTTGACCTTTGTGCCGGCGCGGAAGCGACTGTATTTGTGAATGGAGAAGCCTTTGGAACGTACCGGGCCGACTGGATCAAGTATCCGCATCACTACTACATTGATAATATTCTCACCAGAGAAGCGAAGCCGGGAGATACCTTCGATATCTACATGGAAGTTTTCGCGGGGTGCGACTATCCTGGAAAATCGTCGCCCGGCTGTATGACGGGACCGATGATTCCGGGAGCGTACAAACCGGCCGGGACGGAAGGCGCCCGCGTGACGCTGGGAGAAGGAACGGTCGGTTTTATCGATGAAGATGCGTATCAGCTGTATCTTGACGTGGAGGTCCTCTACAGTCTGTACAAGGTTGAAGACCCGGATTCCCTCCGGGCGTCAAAACTCGAGGATGCGCTGGAGGATTTCGTCACCTGTACGGAATTCGAGCGTCCGCGGGATGTCCGGGACGAAAGCTACCGGTCCGTCCGGGAGAAAATCCGCCCGGCACTGAAGGCGCAGAATGGCACGACGGCTCCGGATTTTTTCGCTATTGGAAATGCGCATCTCGACCTTGCGTGGCTGTGGACCATGCGCGAGACATGGCGTAAAACCGCAAGGACATTTGCCGCGCAGCTCCGGCTCCTTGACGAATACCCGGAGTATCTCTTCCTGCAGAGCACGCCTGCATCCTATGAAATGTGCAGGGAACATTATCCGAAGCTCTTTGACCGGATTGTAAAAGCCGTGAAGAGCGGACGCTTTCTTGCGGAGGGGGCGATGTGGGTCGAGCCGGATACGAACATGAGCGGCGGCGAATCCCTCGTGAGGCAGATTCTGTATGGCAGGAGGTATTACAAAGAAGTTTTTGGCGTCGACAGTGTTCTTCTGTGGCTGCCGGATACATTCGGGTATTCCGGCGCGCTGCCGCAGATCCTGAAGAAATCCGGTGTAAAATACCTGGTCACACAGAAAATCTTCTGGTCATACAACGAGGGAGAACCCTTCCCGTATCACTATTTCAACTGGAAAGGAATCGACGGATCCTCGGTGGAAGCATTTCTGCCGACCAGGTACGAGTATTATCCGCTTCCGGAAGAAATGATGAAGGTGTGGAAAAACCGCACGCAGAAGCGTCACCTCGATGCGTTTCTCATGCCGTACGGATATGGTGACGGAGGCGGAGGACCCACGAGGGATCACATCGAGCTCATCCGGCGTCAGAACAATCTCGAGGGAGATGTCCGGATGCACAACGAATCGCCGGTTTCTTTCTTCGAAAGAATGGATGCGGCGGGAGGACCGGTCAACACCTACAGCGGAGAACTCTATTTTACGGCTCATCGCGGCACTTATACGGGGCAGGCGATGATCAAAAAGCTGAACCGGAAACTCGAGGAGGATCTGTTTTCCCTGGAAATGGCCGGTGTGATGGCGGACGTGGCTCATGGTACAGGAAACCCCGGTAAAGAAGATGCCGTTCCACAGGAAGAGCGGCGGAGCGTCCCGGTTTGTCTGCGGAAGGAAGAGGAAAGGCTATGGAAAGTTCTGCTCCTTCACCAGTTTCACGACATTCTCCCCGGCTCGGCGATCACGAGAGTTTATGAAGATGCGCGGGCGAAAATGCGGGAGGCGGATGAGGAGGTGCTCCGTCTCAGGGATGCGGTTTTTGAAGATCTGACGACCGATTCCGGAGATGCGTTTACGGTCTGGAACCTGCTTTCCTTTGCCCGCGACTGCTATGTGAAGGTTCCGGAGAACTGGAAGGGAACGCTGCAGGATGAGAGCGGAGCTGTAGTGCCGGTCTATGAAGAGGAAGAGGGATGCACAGCGCTTGTCCGTGTTCCTGCCATGTCCGGCAGAACCATCCGCCGCGCTGCAGAGGAACCGGCCTTAAGGGATAAGGAATCAGCACTCCCGCAGGCGCATGCCCGCTGCGCGGATGGAGCGATTGTTCTTGAAAACGGACATCTCCGTGTCGTTTTTAACCGGAATGGGGAAATCACTTCCTTCCGTCTTAAGAAAGAGAAGCCGGACATCCGTGGAAAAGAGGTATATGGGCCGGAGTTCGTGCGCGAAAGAATGAACGTATTCCGTCTGTACAGGGATATACCGCGCAAATTCGATGCCTGGGATATTGATTCCGATTACATAAGCCAGGAGCTTCCATGTCTTGAAGGAGCCTGCCTGAAGATCGTGAAAGAAGGAGGCAGTGCGGCTGAACTTGAACTCACCGGAACCATCGGAGATTCCTCTCTTCATCAGAGCATCCTTCTCCGTGCGGATTCGGGACGGGTGGAATTCAGAACCGATATTGACTGGAAAGAAACACACCGGCTTCTGAAGGTCGAGGCATCGACCAATATCCTCACTTCGACCGGAATGAATGAGATTCAGTTCGGTTATATCGAGCGCCCCGCCGACCGTTCCCGGGTATATGAGCAGGAACGCTTTGAAGTATGCAATCACAGATGGTCAGCACTCCGCGAAGAAGGAAGAGGATTCGCCGTACTCAATGACTGTAAATATGGAATCAGCATGAATGACGGAAAGCTGGCCCTTTCTCTCCTGACGGCAAGTACATGTCCGGATGTCACGGCGGACCGTCATGTTCATCACTTTACGTATGCGTATACCGCCTATGAGGGAGCCTTTGCGGACAGCGATATCGTGCGGCAGGGATATGAACTGTGCACACAGCCGCTGGTGACAGGGCCGGCGAGGGAAAACCCCGGCGGGCGGAGCCTGTTCTCGATTGAGGAAAACAATATATTCGTCTCCAGCGTCAAAACCGCGGAGGATGATTCCGGTGATATCATCCTCCGGATGTATGAGGCGATGAAGAAGGAGACAGTCTGCCGGGTAAACTGCGGTTTTCCTGTGTACTCTGCTTCTCTTTGTGATCTGATGGAGCAGAATGAAACAAAGCTGGAAACAGAGGAAAACGGGTTTACGGTTCTGTTCCGTCCTTTTGAAATCAATACGGTAAGGATCCGCAGGAAGAGATAAAGATGAGGCGCATCTGCCGGGAAGCGCGGAAGAAGTCCGGAACGGGACCCCCGATTTTCCGGACCGGAATTCGGGTTTTGACGGATGTCCCTCTGTGCCAGAAAGGCAGATGCCGCAGATGGAAAGGGAGGTCAGGATGGAGCTGTCGACCGGGAAAATCCGGCTTGTTTTGAATGAAGATACGGACGATGTGACGATTCAGGCGGGAGATGCCCTGTGGAAGACAAAAAGTGACCGCAGACCCTGTTTCGTTGCGGATGAAGGGATGTTTCTATTCCGGGATGCGGACAAGATCTGCCATGAGCGTTTCACAAACGGTGCCGGCGAAGGGATCCGGACCCTGTATGAAGGATTTCGGATATCGGGTCCATCCGGTGAAGGGAGGTCACGCGTCTGTCCATATTCGTTCGAGACGATTTATTTCGTCGAGAAGACAACAGGAAATCTTTACTGTGAATGGATTCCGATCCGGGAGGAGGGGCTGAAGGTCCGGAAAGTGTTTTTTCCTTCGCCTTTTGAATTCTCCTCTCCCGAAAAGGAAAATTCCGGCATGTCCGGAAGTGAGGAAAGAAGCGGAAAAGCACCATCCGGTACGGAAGATGCCGGGAAAAAATCATCGGAGTGCCCGGAATTTTCCGATTTTCCGTCCTGGTATACCGTTCTTCCGATCCGTCAGGGACTCCTGATCCCGAACGGCTGGCAGACAGAACATAAGGACATCCCTTTCGGAGGGCAGTATCTGACAGCCGGGTCCTACATGCCATGGTTTGGTCAGATAAAGGAAGGAGCAGGATATATCGCTGTGAGCACGACCCCCTGGGACGGCGGCTACCGGGCGGAGCATCCGGCGGGAGCTTTCTTTACGGAGGTGTCGCAGTGGCTTATCCCGAGCATGGGGACCATGCGGTATCCGAGGATTCTTCGTTATTCCTTCCTTGACCGGTGTGATTATAACGATCTTTGCAAGATATATCGGGAATACGTCCGGGAGCAGGGAAATCTGAGAACACTGCAGGAGAAAGCAGTCCAGAACCCGGGTGTGGATGAGCTGATTCAGTGCAGCTTTGTTCATACGGGAATCAAGACAATGGTGCAGCCGGATTCGGAATTTTACGATCCCAAAGCGCCGGACAAGAACAATCATCTCACGACCTTTGCGGCAAGAGCGGAGCAGATCCGGAAGCTTCACGCTGCGGGGGCGGGAAAAATTTATCTTCATCTGGACGGCTGGGCGCAGCCCGGTTATGACAATCGTCATCCCGATTATTATCCCGTCTGTGAGGAGGCCGGCGGACCTGCGGGAATGCGGGATCTGGTCAATTCACTGCATGAATCCGGGGATCTCTTCGGGGTGCATGATCAGTACCGGGACTATTATAAGTCTGCCCCGAGCTACAGCGATGAATGGGCCTGTATGCAGGAGGACGGGAGCGTTTATTCGCACAGACGCTGGGCAGGTGGACCGCAGAGTTATCTGTGCTCTGAGCAGGCACCCTTTTATGTGCGGCGTAATTTCGGGGCTCTCATGGAAGAGGGAATCCGGCCGGACTGCGCGTATCTTGATGTTTTTACCTGCAACGAAGCGGATGAGTGTTTCAATCCGGAGCATCCGGTCTCCCGCAGGGAGTGTCTTGCAAACCGGAGCCGGTGCTTTGCGTATCTCCTCGCCCATGACATTCTGACAAGTTCCGAGGAGGTTTCGGATTATGCCGTTCCGAACCTTATCTTCTGCCACTATGCTCCGTATGAATTTATGATGGACGCGCCGGGAGCTGCGCGCGAGGGTATACCAGTACCCCTTTTTAATCTTGTGTATCACGATTGTGTCATTGAGCCCTGGATGATGGAGAAAAACGAGGGCGGCGAAGACTACATGCTGTATGCGCTGCTAAACGGCGGAGCGCCCTATCTGCTGCGTGATGCGGCCTATCCGGGGATCGATGGCGCCTTTGAAGGAGCGGAGATGTGCGATGAGGAACGCGCGGCAAGGTGCCGTGTTGTTTCAGACTTTTATATGCACGTGGCAAAGAAGGAGCTTATCCGCCACGAATTCCCCGGAGGCGATCTTAGGGTGCAGCGCTCTGTTTTTGCGGACGGGACGGCCGTCACGGTCGATTTCCGTACAAATACCTATCACTTTGAAAGGAAAGGCTGAAAGTATATTTTCCGGACCGGTGCTCCCCGATTCGGGGAAGCACCGCCTGCCGGCAGAAGAGGAACGGACATTGGTGCTGCCGGCACCAGGAGATGACGAATTCGGCAGAACCGTTTTCACGGTGTCTGCCTCAGCAGGGAAAAGTTTGAAAGTCCTGCTGATGCAGGACTTTCAAACTGCAGCATCGGTGCTGAAGCACCGGCTGCCGCATTCGGCAAAACCGCATCCGCGGATTTTGCCATCAGTTATTACAAAGAACGGGGTCTTTTCCATCTTTATAATGATGCCTTAAGCTACGTGATCAAGACGGCGGACGATGGTCAGATTGCCGGTGTTTACTATGGGAGAAGACTGACGGACGACCCGCGGATGTTCTCAAATTACCAGAAGGAGACAAGGGAGGGAATTACGATCGATGTCCCGGAACCGGGCTGCTTCACGCCGGTTCTCTCCCGGGCGGAATATCCGGTTTATGGGACGGGGGATTACCGGACGCCGGCATTCGAAGTCCGGAATGAGTCGAATGGATCGCTTCTTGGAAGATTTGAATATCAGAGCCATCGCATTTATGCCGGCAAGAAGGACATACTCCCGCTTCCTTCCACTTATACCATGAATGACGATGAAGCGGACACGCTGGAGATTACGCTGCACGATCCGGTGCTCCATACGGATCTGCTTCTGAGTTACACGATTTTCCGGGATTTTGCCGTCATCACAAGGCATGCCTCGTTCCTTCATCATGGAGAAAGCCCGGTGAGCATCCGCCGTGCCATGAGTATGAGTGTGGACTTTGACGGTTCGGCCTTTACGATGCTCCAGCTTTCCGGCGCATGGGCGAGGGAAAAGTATGTAAAAACCCGCCCGCTCACGCCCGGAATTTCGGCGATTCAGGGAATTGACGGGACGTGCGGCGGCTGCGAGCAGAATCCGTTCCTTGCCCTGATGCGGCCGGATGCTTCGGAGGACACCGGCGAGGTCTATGGATTCAGCCTTGTCTACAGCGGGAATTTCCTTGGACTCGTCGAGGTCTCGAGCTATGACATCACCCGGATCATGATGGGAATTCATCCGATCAATTTTACCTGGCGTCTTGAGAAGGGGGAAAGCTTCACGACCCCGGAAACCGTCATGGTCTACAGCGGGAACGGACTGAACGGAATGAGTCAGACGTATCACAGCCTCTATAAGACGCGCCTCCAGCGGGGACCCTGGAGGGAAAAAGAACGTCCGATCCTTCTCAACAACTGGGAAGCAACTCATATGAGTTTTGACGAGGACAAGATACTGCGCATAGCGGAAAAGGCAAAAGACGTTGGCGCAGAGCTTTTTGTCCTCGATGACGGATGGTTCGGCGAACGGAATGACGCGACGAAGGGACTGGGCGACTGGTTTGTAAACAAAGAGAAACTGCCGTCCGGAATTGACGGACTTTCAGAAAAAATCGAGGCGATGGGCCTTCAGTTTGGTCTCTGGGTCGAACTCGAGATGGTCAATAAAGACAGCCGGCTCTTCCGGGAGCATCCGGATTATGTCATCGGGGAGCCCGGCCGGTTTAACAGCACGGGAAGACATCAGTATGTTCTGGATTTCACCAGGCAGGAAGTGGTGGACGCAGTTTACGAAATGATCTGCAGGGTCATTTCCGGGGCGAGGATATCCTATATCAAGTGGGATCTCAACCGTTACATGAGTGAGCCATTCGGAAAGGAGCTTCCCCCGGAACGGCAGGGAGAATTCATGCACCGCTACATGCTGGGCGTTTACGGGCTGTATCAAAGGCTCACGGAGAGGTTCCCTTCCATTTTGTTTGAATCCTGCGCGAGCGGCGGTAAACGCTTTGATCCGGGGATGATGTATTATGCTCCACAGACGTGGACCTCGGATGACACGGACGCGAATGAACGGGTCAAAATTCAATATGGAACCAGTATGGTTTATCCGCTGATCAGCATGGGCTCCCATGTATCTGCGGTTCCGAATGAGCAGATGAACCGGGTGACGCCGCTCGCTTCGAGGGCAAATGTCGCGTATTTTGGCACATTCGGGTATGAGCTGGATCTGAATCTGCTTTCCGCGGCAGAAATTGAAATGGTGAAAGAGCAGGTCCGGTTTATGAAAAAATACCGGAGGCTGATTCAGGTTGACGGAATTTTCTATCGGATATTGAGTCCGTTTGAGTCGAATGAATGTGGATGGATCGTGGTCTCCCCGGACCGCACCAGAGCACTGGCACTTTATTTCCAGACACTCAATCAGGTGGAGGCGCCAATCTGTTATTTCCGTCTCAAGGCGCTGGAACCTGGGATGAACTATCACATTGCCCAGTCGGTCGGCGGGAAGAAAAAAGAAATGGATGCAAGAGGAGATGAACTGATGTACGCCGGCATTCAGATCCCGAGAGCGGACCTGACGGATGCCGGAGGAGATTTTACTTCGGTTCTCTTCGAGATCGTGCAGACAGAATAAAAATTGCTGCGTAAAAATTGCTGAATCTGTTCAGCATTCCCTGTTCGGGATACCATGCACCTTTCATGGGTGCCGAACCGTTACGGATGACACTCATCCGGACGGTACGGGACCGGAAGAGATGAAATGAGGAGGAAAGAAGAATGCTACATACTGCAGTCATCGGAGTCGGAGGAATGGGCTTCACCCATCTTTCCTGTCTTAAGGTACTCTCAGAGGAGTTTCCTCTGACCGTGGATGCGATCGCGGACCGCCTTCCGGAGAGAAGGGCGAAGGCAGCGGAAGTTTTTCCGGAGGCAAAGCTTTACAGCGAGGGAAGCGATCTCCTGAAGGACGGAGAATACGATGTGGTTTATGTCATTGTCCCTTCGTACGAGCACACGGAACTGGTGCTGGAGGCCGCGGACAAAACGAGGAACATTTTCTGCGAAAAACCGGTCTGCCTCACGGAAGAGGAGTGCTCTGCACTTGAGAAGAAAATGAGCGGGAAGCATGTTCATTTCATGGTGGGACAGGTCGTCCGGGCAATGCCGGAGTACGTGTATCTCAAGAAACTGATTGATGAGAAACCCTATGGCAGCCTTCGCGATATTGTCATGCAGCGCATTTCCGGGAACGCCTCCTGGGGATACGAAAACTGGTTTAATGACCCGGAGCGCTCGGGTTCGGTGGTTCTTGACCTTCATATCCATGACCTTGATTTCCTCCGTTATGCGCTCGGTGAACCGGACCGTGCCGTTCCGGTTCATGTCTCAAGATATGATTCGGGGATGATCAACCATGTGATCACGCACCTGACATTTGGCGGCGTACAGGCGACCCTGGAGGGAGTATGGCATGTTTCGGACGCCGTGCCGTTCCGCGCCTCGTTCCGGGCGGATTTTGATCATGCGACGGTGGATTTCAATTCGATGAGAAAACCGGACAGGCTGATCGTCTATACGGATAAATCGGAGACAATCATTCCTCTCAGGGCGGAGGAAGAAAAGACAGTGGACAATCAGATGAATATTTCCTCGCTTGGGGCTTATCTCACGGAAGACCGGTACTTCATCCGGTCGATTGCAGACGGAACACCGGTAGAGACAGCTCCGCTGGAGGAGGGCATAAAGTCCGTGCAGCTTTGCCTTGCGCTGCTGCGGCAGATACAGTAAGGGGGCCGGACGTCCGGGGCGGAGTGCGGGGTGTTTTTCCGTTCCGCTGCGGAATCTGCGGATACAGCAGGCAGGAGGGCAAAGGCTTTCCGTCTGCCAGGACAGGATTTGCGAGATCACAGGGAGGAAAAGTATGCCGATGCATGTAGGATGTATACTCACTGTCACGGAAGAGGATAATGTTGACCGGAAATTTCAGGATCTTAAAGGGCTCGGGATCAGCCGCTGCCAGGTCGTCTGCTGGGACCGCCGTGTCGTGAATGATGAGAAAAAAGCACGGGAGATCCTTGAGGCCGCTGCAAACTATGAAACCATTATTTCCGCCTTCTGGTGCGGCTGGGAAGGGCCCCGCACCTGGGATTTCTATGACGGACAGGAGACGCTGGGACTGGTGCCGCCGGCGTACCGTTTCCAGCGGATGCAGATGCTGAAGGAGGGCTCCGACTTTGCAAAGGAACTCGGCGTGTCGGACCTTGTCACGCATGTTGGCTATATGCCGGAAAATCCGCATGATGCGAATTACCCGGGGATTCTTGCTGCAGTGAAGGATGTTGCCGGGTACTGCGGGAAGAACGGGCAGTATTTCCTCTTCGAAACCGGGCAGGAGACGCCGGTGACGCTGCTTCGGGCGATCACGGATATTGGTCTTGACAATCTGGGCGTCAATCTCGATCCGGCGAATCTCATCATGTACGGCAAGGCCAATCCGGTCGATGCACTTGACACCATCGGCCCGTATGTGCGGAACATCCACGGCAAGGACGGCTGCTATCCGACGGATGGCCGTGAACTCGGAGCGGAGGTTCCGATCGGCAAGGGCAGAGTGAATTTCCCGCTGTTCATTAAGCGTCTGAAAGAAATCGGCTACGAAGGGGACATCACCATCGAGCGCGAGATCGAAGGGGAGGAGCAGACGCGCGACATACTCATGGGAAAGAAACTCCTCGAGAAGTGGATTGGTGAAGCGGAATAATCGTCCCGGTTCACCTTGCTTTGGTGTTCGCGATCCGAATTCGGGATGAGGAATCAGAACTATTTCGCCAAAATCAGGAAATAAAAGACAATCCGATTCATTCCACTTCGATGCTGTGAGCCTTAGAATCTCTTTGTGAAGGGGTATGAGGGGCTCGGCCGGGGTCCGTAAGGGCGAAGAAACACGTATCCCGCGGTCAGAATTTCATCCGGCCGGAAGTACCGGCGATTAGGTAAGGGCAAAGGGGCCCGAAGGAGGTTTTTGCGGCATGAGAATATTGAGGGGAAAAGATTACGGGGAAATGAGTCTTCTGGCAGCACGGATTATGGCAGCAAAGATTCTGTCGAACCCGTCCTGCGTTCTGGGGCTGGCAACAGGTTCCACACCCATCGGACTGTATGACAAACTCGTGAAATGGAATGAAGAGGGTATTCTTGATTTCTCGAAGGTGACGACGGTCAACCTCGATGAGTACAAGGGACTGACCCCGGATAACGACCAGAGCTATCGCTATTTTATGAATACGCATCTTTTCGACCGCGTGAACATTCGCAAGGATCACACCTTTGTCCCGGACGGAACCGAAAAGGATGAGGAGAAGGCGTGTGCGGACTATAACCGCATTCTGGAAGAAGTCGGACCGGCAGATATCCAGCTGCTCGGGATCGGGCGCAATGGCCACATCGGCTTCAACGAGCCTGGGGATGCATTCATCCCGCTCACCCACAGCGTACAGCTGACCGAGAGTACAATCGAGGCAAATTCCCGTTTCTTTGCAACCCTGGAAGAGGTCCCGAAGAAGGCCTACACCATGGGTATGAAGACCATCCTGAACGCGAAAACGGTCCTTATTGTCGCAAGCGGCAAGGACAAGGCACAGGCCGTTCACGATGCATTCGAAGGCCCGGTCACCCCTGCGTGCCCGGCATCGGTTCTGCAGCTCCACAGCGATGTTGTTCTTGCGGCGGATGAGGATGCATTATCTCTCATGTGATCTGTGGAAGCGAAGGAGAGGCGTTTTTTGCGCAGGAGCATCTGTCAGAGGAAGGAATATCGGTAGGTTAAGGAAAAACGCGGCCGGGTGCCGCGTTTTCTGTACACAAAAGTTTTGATACAGTAAGGCCGGCACCAAAGTTTTGAAGATCGAAGAATGGATGCATTGTCAGTCAAAGAAGCATTGATACGGCGGTATTTAAGGCACCGCAATAAAGGAGGTCTAAGAAGCCTATGATTATCAGAAATGCGGATATTTACAGTGCGGATTTCCAGTTCCACCGCGGGTGTGTGCGCTCCCGTGGCGGCCGGATTATCTCGGTGAGCCGGGAAGACATAAAACCGGAGCCGGGAGAGGAGGTCATCGACGCAGAGGGAAAGGACCTCATCCCCGGAATGACGGATGAGCACTTCCACGGCTGCATGTCTTACGATCTCTGCGATGCGTCACAGGGGGCAATCCGGGCCATGGCAAAGTGGGAGCACAGTCAGGGCGTAACGCAGATCTGCCCTGCTACCATGACGCTCTCCGAGAAAAAAGTTCATGCGATCGTAAAAACTGCCTACGACTATGCAGGGAGTCAGACGGCTCGTGATGAGGCAAGGCTTGTCGGGGTCCATATGGAAGGACCTTTCATTTCGCCGGACCGTGTCGGCGCACAGAACCCGGAATTCGTGCATCTTCCGGATGCAGACTTCCTTGAAAAGCTGGAGGATGAGACGCAGAACTTCGTGCGCATCGTGACGATTGCCCCGGAAATGGAGGGCGCCATCGACTGCATCCGGAAGCTGTCCGGCCGGATTCGCTTTTCGGTCGGTCATACCATGACGGATTACGACACGGCCAGGGAGGCGTTTGATGCAGGAGCCGGGAATCTCACACACCTTTACAACGCAATGCCCGGGATCCATCACAGAAAGCCCGGCCCGATTGCTGCGGGGTGGGAGCACGGTGACGTTTTCGCGGAAATCATCAGTGACGGCGTGCACATTCATCCGGCGGCCATCCGGACGGCATTCCGCCTGTTCGGCGCGGAGCACATGATTCTCATCAGCGACAGCACACGTGCGGCCGGCATGGATGACGGACAGTATGAGCTCGGCGGACAGCCGATCTTCAAGCATGACGGCGCGGCGTATCTCTCGGACGGGACGCTCGCGGGAAGCACGACAAGTCTTTGGGAGTGCTGCCGCAATGCCATCCGCTTCGGAATCCCGAAAGAGGATGCAATCCGGGCAGCGACCTATAATCCCGCAAAATCTGTCGGAATCCTGAATGAGTATGGTACCATTGAGGCCGGAAAATGCGCGAACATGGTCCTTTCGAAGAAGGATGGAACCATCGTCCGCGTCTTCAGCGGACAGGAAACGGAGCAGCTTTGAAAGTCCTGCCAGTGCGGGTGGATCGGAGATTATTTCTAATCTTTACATTCCAGGGGCGCGAAATGTGATAAAGTTAATAAGTTAAAGTGATTGTGACAGCTGCAGGTCAGTGCTCGCCTATGAGTGAGACGGAACGTGAGAAGAAAGCACTGGAGCAGACGGGTTCGGACGAGCGCGAAGACCAGCATGAAAACGAGATCCTGGACATCATCCGGAGCCGTAAATCCCCCAAGGTGATCCATGATGAGCTGGAGGATTATCACGAGAATGATATTGCCTCTGCCCTGCCGGATCTCGATGCAAAGGAACGGCAGGTCCTGTACCGTCTGATGACGGCCGAAGAACTTGCGGGAATTCTGGAATACGTCGATGCGGATGAGACAGACCAGTATCTCGACGAGATGGATCCGAAGAAAGCGGCATCCACGCTCGAGGAGATGGAAGCGGACACGGCCGTAGATGTCCTGAAGAACAGCAAGTCGTCAAAGAAACAGGCATGGCTGGAGCTGATGAATCCGGAAGCGAGGACACAGTTCCAGGCGCTCGCATCCTACGATGAAGAGCTGATCGGTTCGAGGATGACGACGAATTTTGTCACTCTGCGCGCTTCCCTCACCATAAAGGAAGCGATGACGTCCGTCATCACCCAGGCAGCAGAGCACGACAATATTTCCGTTCTCTTCGTGCTGGATGCGAACGGCATCTATTACGGTGCGGTAGATCTCAAGGACCTTATCATTGCAAGGGCGGATACAAGGCTCGAGAACATCATCACGACCAACTATCCGTATGTCTATGCGGATGAGCGCGTGGATGACTGTCTCGAAACGCTGAAGGAATATTCTGAGGAATCCATTCCGGTTCTGTCCGAGGACAACCGTGTCGTCGGCGCCATCACCGCAACGGATATCGCGGAGATCACCGATGATGAGATGGGCGAGGATTACGCAAAGCTCGCCGGTCTTGCCGCAGAGGAAGACCTGAAGGAACCGCTGAAGGACAGTATCAGGAAGCGGCTTCCGTGGCTTATCCTTCTGCTGGGACTCGGCCTCGTCGTTTCGAGTGTTGTGAGTATGTTTGAGACGATTGTCGCGCAGCTTACAATCCTCATGAGCTTCCAGTCGCTGATTCTCGACATGTCCGGCAACGTCGGAACCCAGTCCCTTGCTGTCACGATCCGTGTTCTCATGGATGAGAAACTGACTGGAAAACAGAAGGCGCAGCTGGTATTCAAGGAAGCACGGGTCGGTTTCCTGAACGGCCTTGTTCTGGCGGCGCTGTCCTTTGTCGGCATCGGTGTTTATATTATGCTGGCAAAGCATTATCCGGTGCATCAGGCCTTTATGATTTCGTTCTGCATCGGCATCTCGCTGGTGGCGGCTATGCTGATTTCGAGCATTGTCGGCACGGTCATCCCGATCTTCTTCAAACAGATTCATGTTGATCCGGCGGCGGCCTCGGGTCCGCTTATCACGACCGTGACCGACCTTGTCGGTGTCGTCTGCTACTATGGCCTGTCCTGGATATTGCTTATCAATTTCCTCGGCATGGGCGGCTGACAAATACAAGTATCGAAGTCAAATACCGGTATGAAAGACAGATAAAAGCATCCGGGCTGAATCGTTGTATCGGAGCAAAGCGGGACGCATGATTTTATGCGTCCTTTTTGTTTGTTTTCACAGTTTCAAAGTGGCGCAATTTCCATTAAAATAATGGCGTACCCGGGCGGCATTTTCTGAATACATGGGCATGAAAAGAGTATTTGGAACGGTGCGGTCCCCGAAAAAACTGCATGGACATAAAAGATGTAAACAACAAAAGGAAGGAGACTACCATGAAATTCGTCTGCACTGTATGTGGTTATGTTTATGAAGGCGACAAGGCACCGGAAGAGTGCCCGAAGTGCCATCAGAAGAATGTGTTCAAGCCACTCGAAGAGAAGAAAAATCCGTATGCGGGAACCAAGACCGAGAAGAACCTCCTGGAGGCTTTTTCCGGTGAGTCACAGGCCAGAAACAAGTACACGTATTTTGCATCGGTTGCAAAGAAGGCCGGATATGAGCAGATTGCGGCTCTGTTCCTGAAGACCGCGGAGAACGAAAAAGAGCATGCAAAGCTTTGGTTCAAGGCGCTCGGACTTCTGGGCGACACAGAAGAGAATCTTGAAGCTGCGGCAGACGGTGAGAATTACGAGTGGACCGATATGTATGACCGCATGGCAAAGGATGCGGATGAGGAAGGATTCCACGATCTTGCCGAGCAGTTCCGTGGGGTGGCTGCCATCGAGAAAACCCATGAGGAGCGCTATCGCAAGCTTCTCGAGAACGTAAAGAAGGGAGAAGTTTTCGAGCGCGGCGAAGTCAAGGTGTGGGAGTGCCGCAACTGCGGACACATTGTCATCGGAACAAAGGCACCGGATGTCTGCCCTGTCTGCAAGCACCCGCAGTCGTTCTTCGAGCTGAGAGCAGAAAACTATTGATCGGACCTGGCTTTGCCGGAACCGGAAAACATCAGATAAGGCCGCTCTGCGGTCGGAAAGGATACTATGGATTTCTATCGTTGTGAATCCTGCGGCAATTTTATTACGTTTCTTACACCCAAGACGGCATGCACACCGATGTGCTGCGGCAAGACCATGACTAAGCTCGAGCCGAACACAACGGACGGCGCAATGGAAAAGCACGTACCGGTGATCGAGAAGGACGGAAACAAGGTCATTGTCAGGGTCGGATCCGTGGAGCATCCGATGCTGGAAGCACATTATATTCAGTTCATTGTACTGGAGACAAAGCAGGGATATCAGAAGAAGGACCTGAAGCCAGGCGACAAGCCGTGCGCGGAGTTCGTTCTTGCAGACGGAGATGAGGCAGTCGCGGCTTATGAATACTGCAATCTTCATGGACTCTGGAAGAAAGAGGCATAACAGGCATAGCTGATTCAGTGCAAGGACCGGGAACCGCTGCTGTGAAAAGCGGGGTCCCGGCCTTTGCGTTTAAACGAAAATAATCGGGAAGGCACTAGCCTGGCGGCGCGGCAAAGCCCTTGCTGTTCTTTTCATTTCGTTGTAGTATCTTCTCGACAATTGAATAGCGGCTGGGGGAGCCTTAGCTGAGATCGCAGGGCTCCGGAAAATGCGGAAAGCACTTTTCGGAGATGCGCGAAAACCCTTATTACTTGATCCGGACAATACCGGCGAAAGGAAGCAGTTCCGACCGTATCCTTGTAGTGCAGAGCAGCTTGGCTGCTGTGCGATTATGATTGTATGGGAACGCGGGAACATTCAGGATCCCCTCCGCATGATATTCTTATGCAGGAGGTTTTTTTATGTCACTTGCCACATTAACCGAAGATGGCTCCTACGCACTGACCGGGGCCGGCTACACTGTTCTTGTTCTTGCCATGATTGCGGTTCTGCTGATCGCGTGTTTTGTCACAAAGGCAGATCAGAAGACGAAGGGAACGCGTCGTCTTGTTTTCTCCGCGATGGCCATGGCACTCGCATTTGTCACCAGCTTCATTAAGCTGTTTCATCTCCCGATGGGCGGCAGCATCACATTGTTTTCGATGTTCTTCATCACGCTTATCGGCTACTGGTACGGCCTCGGAAGCGGCCTGCTGTGCGGCGTCGCCTACGGCATTCTTCAGTTGGTCGCGGACCCGTATATTATCAGCATTCCGCAGATGCTCACCGATTATATTTTCGCATTCGGCGCTCTGGGACTCTCGGGGGTTTTCCACAACGCCAGACACGGGCTCGTCAAAGGCTACATCCTCGGCGTCCTCGGCCGCTACTTCTTCGCAGTTCTTTCCGGCGTCATCTTTTTCGGTGTGTACGCGGCCGACTACAACATGAGCCCGCTGCCGTATTCCCTTGCATACAACGGAATTTACATCTTCACGGAAGCTGTCATCACAATCATCATCATCTGCATCCCTGCTGTTTCAAAGGCACTTGCCAAAGTCAAAGCTCTTGCGACGCAGGAATAATTTTCAGACTGCAGCCCTGAAACCCCAGTCCCGGCATTCCTGCCGGGACTTTTTGTGTCAGGAATTCCGCAGAGTACCGGTTCCCGGGAGTATAATTAAACCATTACGGAAACCGCAGACAGACGCGGAAGGGGGATTCCGGCTGATGCTCGAGGTAAGCCACGTTGCAAAATCATACGGCAGGAGAACGATCCTGCGGGACATTTCGTTTACCGCAGAGCCCGGCGAACAGATTGCGCTGATCGGGCGCAACGGCTGCGGCAAATCGACTCTTCTCCGGATGCTCGCGGGAATTGACCCGATTGCGGGGGGCGAAGTGTTTTTCTTCGGAAACCGTGCGGGGCGGGACCGCTCCGTTTTCCGGGAGTTTTCCGGTTATCTTCCGCAGGACAATCCGCTTCTCGGGGATCTGTCGGTGGAAGATAATATCAGTCTCTGGAGCGGCAGAAGCGGCAGACCGGATGACTGGCTTGTCCGCGAGTTTCAGCTGGACGGAATTTTGAAACAGCGCACCGACCGTCTCTCCGGAGGGCAGAGGCGGCGCGCCGCGATTGCCTGTGCCTGCGCCGGACAGCCGCCGGTCCTGTTCCTCGATGAACCCACAGCTTCCCTTGATATTGAATACAAAAGAGATTTCCGCGCCTGGATGCGTTCCTATCGTGAGCGGAACGGCATTCTCGTGATTGCAACTCATGATATTCCGGAAATGGAAGACAGCAGCCGCATTCTTCTCATGGAAAACGGTGTACTGGAAGATGTGACGGGACGTCTTTCATCGGTTGTGGGAAGCGTATCAGGGCTTTCCGCATCTTCCTTATCGTCAAAAGAACGGCCGATGAGGGAGAGAGACACCCTGGAAGATGGGATTCCGGCCCGCCGTCAGGGGGAGAAGCAATGAGCTATCTGCGGCAGTACTGCCGGATTGAGCGGCGGCATATGGCTCGGGCCGTTCTGCACGGTCTCCTGGCGGCAGCCCTGGTCGTGGTTCTTGTGACTTTCCTTCTGTACGGTGTCAGCACCGCGGTACAGAAACGGGCCGACAGGGAGAAAATCACGGCGGCGATGGTCTTTCCGGACAATGACCAGGGAAAGACACTGCGGGAACTGTCCGAAATCATACAGAATCAGAAAAGCATCAATAATTTCTGCAATTTTGTTTATCTTCCGGAGGAGGAAGCGCTGAGCGATCTGCAGAATGGGAGAACGGGCGAGGCTGGAATCTACAGCGGGGAGCAGCTCGCAGATGTGCTTACACTCCGCGTGGAACTGTCAGCGCTGGATGACGTTTTGACGGAACGCTTTGCGATGGAAGCCCTCAGCCGGGGCAGCAGGTTTGCATCGGAATATGTCTCGGCATTCGGGGAGGAGGAGCCGGAACAGTACTATGCCGCGTCGCTTCTTTCCGTCCTCCTTCTGATGATGGGCCTTCTGTTCTCGGGACTGTATGGAGAACAGGACAGGACCGTCCGCAAATGCCTCAGACGGCTTGATATCGGCGCCGTCAAAACTGGTTCTGTCCGGGGGCTTTTCATGTCTCTTGCACTCTGGATCACGGCGGCAGCGGCTGTTCTTGTGTTTTCGCTGTTCACCGGAATTATCGGGCGCGGAACAGGCGCGCTTCCGGACCTTCTGCTTTATCGGATTTTTCTTCTATATCCGCTGTGTTTTTCTCTTTCCGGATTTTTTCATTTTGTTTATGGACTTGCGCGCGGCGATGGGAGCGGGGCAATGCTGATGCTGCTCCTTGATGTGGGAATGATTTTTCTTGCCGGGTGCATTCTCCCGGCGGCGTTCCTGCCTGGCCCTGCAGCATCAGCAGGAAAAGTGCTTCCCATGAGGGTCTGGCGCGAGAGTGCGGGGGAGATTCTGTACGGAACACTTGACGGCAGGAACCTGTTTCTTCTGATATTGATCGGCGCTGTATCCGGAGCGGGAGGTATGCTTTGCGAAGCATGGAAACTGAGAAAATAAAATTCTCCGGCAGAACAGTGTTCCGGGTCTTTCTGAAACGGCAGCTTGTAAGTCCGCTGCGCCTGGTGCTCCTCATTCTGATGATTCTCTCGGCATTGATTGTGAACCGCCTCACCCTGCCGAGGCAGGAGACGAGGACAGTGCTCCTGTATCAGGAGACCGGATCGGAGGAGAGCGAAGAGAAAGGGGATGAAAGCCGCACCGCGGACAGGCAGGCAGACAGCAGTGGAAGTCTCACCGTGAATGCCGGAGATTCTCTTTCCGGGAACTGTCTCATAGACAGCCTGGAAGAGGGAAGCGGCATGTTTGTCTTCCGCACTGCGGAAAGCCGCGGGGAACTTGAGCGGGAGGTCCGAAGAGGCGGCGCCGAGTGCGGGTTCATACTGCCGGCGGATTATGCAGAGCGCCTTGCGGAGGGGAACCTTGCAGGCCTCATCACGTACGTGTCTTCCTCCTATACGCGCCGGGGAGAAACGGCAAAGGAAACTGTTTTTGCGACGTTTATCCGACAGTATGCTCCGGAAATATTGAAGGATGCGGCCCCGGAGTTATACGAGACGGGTGATCAGCCGGATGATGACGAAGCGCTGGACACGCTGATTCGTCAGAAATTCGATGCGCTGCGGGAAGGCGGCACCATTTTTCACACGGAGTTCCGCACGGTGAAATTGTCGGAAGAAAACACAGCAGGAGAATCCGATGAAGCTTCCGGGGAAACTTACGATGAGACTTCCGGAGAGGCTTATGATGAGACTTCCGATGGGGCTTTCGGGGAGAGCACAGGGACGGAAGCGGAGATGGAACCGGAATCCTCCTCGGACCGAAAGACCAGAGAAATTTTCCCGGCAGCGGTTCTGTTTCTTCTTTCCGCCAACATTCTGCTTGCCGGCGCCGGGCGGAGGCGAAGCGGACTTTTATCGCTGGAACATGCGCTGCCGCACGGACTGCGTGAGAGGACCGATCTTCTGTACCTTTCTTCCGCATCGGGACTGCCCGCGGCGGCAGGATTTATCCTCATGGCAGTTCTGCAGACGGCAGAGGGAAAGACCGCGGCCGGAACGGGCTTAGCTGCGGTGCTCCCGGTGCTTTCCCTGCTTCTTTTGACGGTTCTGACATCGCTCCTTTCCATAGCCGCGGCGTTTCTTCTCGGGCGGATTTTCAGGGAAGAACTTTCCTATCTCAGTGCGGTTATCATACTTCTCCTTGCCGCCGCGGCGCTCACCGGATTCCTTATTGAAATCTGAGAACGCGGGGCAAAGGAAGGATTATTCTATAGAAGCGGCCGGTTTG
>ONGY01000024.1 GCA_900317475.1 uncultured Lachnospiraceae bacterium
GTACATCACACATCCAGGTTCTGCACAAACTTTGCGTTCTGCTCGATGAACTCCCTGCGCGGCTCGACCTGATCACCCATCAGAACTGTAAAGGTAAGATCAATCTCCGACTCATTCTCGTCATTGATGTTGACCCTCTTTAAGATCCTTGTCTCCGGATTCATGGTTGTCTCCCAGAGCTGCTCCGGATCCATTTCGCCGAGTCCCTTATACCGTTGGATGTGGTTATTCTGATCCCGGCCGACCTCGTTCAGAATCTTATTGAGTTCCTCATCACTGTAGGCGTACCAGACTTTTTTATTTTTCTCGAGCTTATACAGCGGCGGCATTGCAAGATACACGTGCCCCTGCCGGATAAGCTCCGGCATAAAGCGGTAGAGGAATGTGAGCATCAGCGTATCAATATGCGCACCGTCGACATCGGCATCGGTCATGATGATGATCTTGTCATAGCGCAGCTTCGAGATATCAAAATCCTCATGAATGCCGGTACCAAAAGCGGTAATCATGGCTTTGATTTCCTCATTGCCGTAAATCCGCTCTTCTCTGGCCTTTTCAACATTCAGAATCTTGCCGCGGAGAGGTAAGATTGCCTGCGTCGCGCGGCTTCTCGCAGTTTTTGCGGAACCGCCTGCAGAATCTCCCTCAACGAGGAAAATCTCGCAGTTCTTCGGATCTTTGTCGGAGCAGTCTGCAAGTTTTCCCGGAAGCGCCATTCCGTCGAGCGCCGATTTACGGCGGGTGAGATCGCGGGCCTTTCTTGCAGCCTCGCGCGCATGCTGCGCCAGAACCGACTTCTCAAGAATTGTTTTGGCGACATCCGGATGCTGCTCGAGATACCAGGTCAGCTGCTCGGAGACCACACTGTCGGTCGCGCCGCGCGCCTCAATGTTGCCGAGCTTCTGCTTGGTCTGTCCCTCGAACTGAGGGTCCTCAAGCTTGACAGAAATGATAGCGGTCAGACCCTCGCGGATATCGTCGCCGGAAAGGTTCTGGTCGTTGTCCTTCAGAATTTTGTTTTTGCGGGCATAGTCATTGAATGTCTTCGTGAGAGCATTGTGGAAGCCCATCAGATGCATGCCGCCTTCCGGCGTGTTGACATTGTTCACGAAGCTGTATTCGTTCGTGTTGTAGCCGTCATTGTGCTGCATTGCAACTTCGATATAGACGTTGTTCTTCGTGCCCTCGAAGTACATGATTTCCGGATAAACCGGAGTTTTGTTTTTGTTGAGATAAGCGACAAATTCGCGGATACCGCCCTCGTAATGGAAGGTTTCTTCCTTCACGGGCGCACCGTTCTCACAGCGTTCATCGCGGAGCACAATGCGGAGACTCTTGGTGAGGAATGCCGTCTCGCGAAGACGCGTGCGGAGCGTATCATAATCATACTCAAGCGTCTCTTTGAAAATCTCAGGGTCCGGCTGGAACCATACGGTCGTTCCGGTCTCGTTCTCCGGGCAGTTTCCGACAACTGCGATCGGCTCCGTGATCTTGCCGCGCGAAAACTTCATTTCATAAATTTTCCCACCTTGACGCACCTGCACAGAGAGTTTCTCGGAAAGCGCATTGACAACGGACGCGCCGACGCCGTGAAGGCCGCCGGAGACCTTGTAGCCCCCGCCGCCGAATTTTCCTCCTGCGTGCAGAATCGTGAAAACTACTTCGAGCGCGGATTTTCCGGTCTTATGGTTCAGACCGACCGGAATCCCGCGGCCGTCATCCTTTACCGTGACAGAGTTTCCGGGATTGATTGTCACGATGATATTTTTGCAGTATCCGGCCAGTGCCTCATCGACCGAATTGTCGACGATTTCATAGACGAGGTGATGAAGACCGCGCGAAGACGTGGTTCCGATATACATGCCAGGACGCCTGCGGACTGCCTCCAGTCCCTCGAGAACCTGAATATCGTCGGCCGTGTATGCATTCGTATCCCGCGTATCCTTTACATTGTCGTCGGCATACGTCTTATTATTTTCGGCAAACTCCTCGACATACCCTTCGTCTTCTTCCTCTTCGGACTCATCCAAAGAAGTTCTGGCGTCACTCTTTTCATCAGTGCCGGGAAGAGATTTTCTGTCGGAAGCACCGGAATTACTTACATTTCCGGATTTTCCGGAATTGCCGCCGAGATCCTCTTCATTGTTGATTTTTTTCAGAAGTTCTCTTGCTTCTTCGTCATTCATGTCATCGTGTGTCATTTTCTCTTCTGCCATCATTCTTCCTCGCTGAAGCAAAACCCACTAACGCGGTTTTGCCAATTACTGCACCCGGTGCATAAGCACATGGTGCAGTAGTAAATACCTGCACCGGCAGGACTTATAAATGTGTCTTATTACTTACACTGCTCTGAATTTCCTGATTTCTCTGTATTTCCTGATTCCTCTGAATTCCCGGATTCTTTCGGATTCTCTGATTCGAGTTCCATCTTCGCGATCGTTCCGCTCTTGATCTGGAAGAGGCGGTCAATCCGGAACCGGTTGCGCACGAATTCGTCAAGTCCGGTACATGTGATGAAGGTCTGAATTCCGCCGATGCTTCCGAGCAGATAGTTCTGCCGGTTTGAGTCGAGTTCGGAAAGCACATCATCCAGCATCAGCACCGGATTCTCGCCGATAATATTCCGGACAAGATCTATTTCGGAAAGCTTGAGGGAGAGAGCGCAGGTGCGCTGCTGTCCCTGCGAGCCGAACACCCGAAGATCCGTCCCGTTATCAACAAAGGAAAAGTCATCCCGGTGCGGTCCGACTGTCGACTGCCGGAGCTTAATATCCCGAACGCGCGCACGGCTGAGCGTTTCCTTAAAATTTTCCGCCGTCACGTTCGGTTCATAGGAAACCGTCAGATGTTCCCTGCCTCCGGTGAGTGAGCCGTGAATGTCACCGACGATTTCATTGACATTCGCCATAAACTTCGCGCGTCTTTCAATGATCCGGCACCCGTAATTCACCATCTGCTCGTCCCACACATCCAGCGTGTCTGACAGCCGTTCGTCAAAACTGATGTCTTTCAGAAGCCGATTTCGATTTTCAATGATTTTGTCGTAATGAGATAAATCAAAAAGATACTGCCTGTCGAGCTGACACAACTCCATATCCATGAAGCGGCGCCGTTCGCCCGGTCCGTCTTTGATGATGCGCAGATCATCCGGCGAAAAAAATACGATGTGAAGGAGTCCCACCAGCTCCGATGCCTTCTTCAGCTTCTGTCCATTAATGGCAATTCCCTTCGACCGGTTCTTCTTCAGATGCATATCGACTGTGTAGTCGATATCGGATTTCATGATGACCGAGCGGATGTGGGCCTCCTCCTCTCCGAACCGGATGAGGTCCCTGTCCTTCTGGCCGCGGTAGGACTTGCAGATGGAGAGCATGTAAAGCGCCTCGAGAATATTGGTCTTTCCCTGCGCGTTGTCTCCGTAAATGATATTCGTTCCTTCCGAAAACTCCGCCTTCAGCGAAACGTAATTTCTGAAATTCTGAAGTTCCAGCGAATGAATATACAAACTAAACCTCTGCCATGTTCTCAGGCGACTTTACGACGAATTCCCGGCCGTCAAAACTCACGGTGTCCCCGCCGCGCAATTTCCTGCCTCGGCGCGTTTCCGTCTCACCGTTTACTTTTACTTTTCCTTCTTCGATTGCAATTTTCGCATCAACTCCGCTCTCGGAGAAGCCGGACAGTTTCATTGCCTGACCAAGTTTGATGAACTCGTCCCTAATCTTTACTTCCTGCATAACTGCCTCTTTGAAATTTTTTCGAATCAGTCATTACCCGTTAATCGGACGGAATGCTGCTTGTGTCGGACAAATCAGGCCAGCCGTCTTTAGTCAATCGTCGTGAAATTCACCGGAAGAACCACGTAGTTGTAAGTTTCGGCAGCATCGCGGATAAAGCACGGCGCCTTCGGATTTACAAAATAAATGTCGATTTCTTCATCATCGATGGCGCGGAATGCATCGAGAAGGAACCGAGGATTGAATCCGATGGTCATATCTCTTCCGCTCTTCGATGCGGCAATCATTTCATCCATTCTGCCGAGCGTCGTGTTGATTTTGATTTCGATGACACCATCGGAAATCAGCATGATGATCGGTTTTTTGTCGCCTTCCTTCACAAGAAGAGTGGCGCGGTCGATGCAGTCCAGAATTTCCTTCCGGTTAACCGTGATTTTTGTCTCATAATCGCTTGAAATCATCTGGTCGATCCGGAAATATTCTCCGTCGATCAGACGGGAGACAACCGTCGTAGAGTCAAACTCAAACAGAACATGCTTGTCCGTGAAGAAAATGCTGACCTGTTTGTCCGTATCATCACCGAGAATCTTTGATACGTCGCTCAGCGTCTTGCCAGGTACGATCACACGGTGATTGTTATAAGAGCCGTTCAGTTCGACGCGGCGGATGGAGATACGGTGACCGTCGAGGGAAACCAGTCTCAGGTTTCCGTCCTCGACTTCCATGAGTTCACCGGTCATCATCTTGTTGCTGTCGTTGTCGGAGATAGAGAAAATCGTCTTTGTGATGATGTCGCGCAGTGTAAACTCGGAAACATTGATTCCGTCGATGCGGTCGATATCCGGGAGACGCGGGAATTCGCGGCCGTCTCTGCCGGGAATGTTAAAATTGATTTTGCCGCTCTTTATTTCCACGGATTCATTTTCCGTACTGATGTCTACATCGCCGTCCGGAAACTTGCGGATGATCGAAGAGAAGATGTTCGTATCAACTGCAATAAGTCCCTTCTGATCAATTCTTCCTGGGATAACGGTTTCAATGCCGAGTTCCATATCATTTCCGAGAAGACGGATTCCCTCTGCACCTGCTTCGAGCAGTATACATTCAAGAATCGGCATGGTTGTCTTATTGGAAACGGCTTTACTTACAATATTGATTCCATTGGCGAGATCTGCTTTGCTGACTGTAATTTTCATCTTTTACTCCTGAATAAAGACCCGGAGGCCTTCTTGTTTGTTATTGTCTGTTATTCCCGGTTTTTATCCATCCGCCTTTTGCATTGCATTTTCTGTTTCCACACTCGTTCATATGGATGGAAACAGATCCGAATCTGTCTCACGGTCTCCCTTAAGAGAAGATAAGAAAAAGAAAAGACAGTAGTCTTATTAATAAGCGCAGTGGATTTGTGCCTAACAAAAATATTATAGCGTTTTACGCGGTTTAAAGCAACGAAACGGGCCGTTCGGGATGTTTATCGAGACGGTATAGTCTGTGCAGAAAAAGTGCCTTTACGGGGCAAATTTCGATATGCCCGCCGCAAAGGCGCCTTCTGCATAGTGAATATTGTGCACAATGTTGTCTGTGCGTTGCAATTTTGTGGAAAACTGGAGCTGAACCTGACAGCTGAAATAACAGAATAACAGTGTCACTGCCGGTTCCCGGACTTTGATTCTGCACTGCCGCCGCCAGAACTCACTGCAGGAGATTCAGCTTTTTTAGGATGCTGTCCACATTGGTCTTCAATTCTTCGTTGTTTCGGACATCTTCCTTAATTTTATCGGCCCCGTGCATGACAGTGGTGTGATCCTTGCCGCCGAGAACGCGCCCGATTTTATCGAGTGTAAGTCCGGTGTATTCGCGGAGAATGTACATACAGACCTGGCGCGGAACGACAAACTCGCTGCTGCGCTTGCGTCCGGTGATATCAGAAACACGCACTCCGTAATGGTCGCAGACGGTATTGATGATCATTTCCGGCGTCGCTGCGACATCCTTGTCCGGATAGATCACATCGCGAAGTGCTTCTTTGGCGTTTTCCAGGTTGATATCTACGTTGTTGAGGCGGGAGTACGCGATAATCTTGTTGAAGGCTCCCTCCAGTTCACGGATATTCGATTTGATGTTGGCAGCGATGTATTCGAGAATTTCATCGTCCACCTTATGTGTCGAGTTTTCACTGTAACTCCGCAGGATTGCCATTCTGGTTTCATAGTCCGGCGGCTGTATGTCGGCGATAAGTCCCCACTCGAAACGGGAACGGAAGCGTTCATCGAGGGTTTCCATTTCCTTCGGCGGCCGGTCCGATGAAAGCACGATCTGCTTTCCGGCAGAATGAAGCTCATTAAAGGTGTGGAAAAATTCCTCCTGTGTTGAATCCTTTCCTATTATAAATTGAATATCATCGATCAGCAGAACATCAACGTTGCGGTATTTGCTGCGAAGCCGGGTCATGGAAGAAGCGGTTTTCGAGCGGATGCACTCGATGACCTCGTTCGTGAACTGCTCAGAGGTCACATAGAGAACCTTCTTTGAAGGGTCATGATCGAGGACATAATGTCCGATGGAATGCATAAGATGCGTTTTTCCGAGACCGGCACCCCCATAGATGAAAAGAGGATTGTATGCCTCTCCGGGAGATTCCGCCACGGCGACACAGGCCGAATGGGCAAACTTATTCGTGCTGCCGACGATAAAGGTGTCAAAAGTATATTTCGGATTGAGATTGGCGAGTTTTTCCGCCGAGGAATCTTCATGTGCGGTGTCGTTCTCTGCAGACTCTTCCTCCTCATCGCCTTCCGAGAGCACGAAGAGGACCTGATAATCATCGTTCATCATTTCCGAAATCGTGACTTCAAAGAATTTTGTATAGCGCTCGGAAATATAGCGGAGCATCTGGTTCTGCTCCGAGTGGATGAGAATGGTGACGACATGATCCTTTACGGATTTTACTGTAAGCGGCTCAATCCAAGTGCGGTAGGAAATACCGCTCAGGTTATATTCCTGCTGAATATGGGTCTTGATATCATCCCATCCGCTGATGATTTTCTCTTCATCTGACATTGTAAAAACCTCGCCCCCTGAAAAGTAAAAAAAACAAGCGGCACACCGTGATATTGCGCAGTGCCGCTCTTTTCGTCTGCATTCTTTATGTCTATGCGGTCTTGTATATTTTGTTTTTATGAATTTGTGCAGAACTTAATATAAAACAATTCTATTTTTTATTCAAACAGGCGGGCGGTCACCGGAGGAATTGTAAAAAAGAGTTCAAAATCCCGAAACGGTGATAATGTGCATAAAATGAAAACAGGTTGTCGACAGTTTCCCACAAAAGAAAATTGTGGATAAATCAGTCTCCAAAGGGCCTTCGAACAAAGATTCGGAAAGGTTATCCACTATTTTTTCCACAAATTGTGGATATAAAAAGACTGCTTTGCACCGAATTTCCACAAAATTCACCACAAAATATGGGACGAAAAAATTTATTTTTTCAAGATGTAGTGCCTGAAAATGCCCATTTTATGCGGCTTTGCGGGCTTTTTCCTTCTTGACGGAGAACCTCATTTCTAATATAATCAGAATGCTGTTTATCACACAGAACAGCTTTTTTGTTATATAAGAAATATAACCTTGCGAAATTCACATATGTATGTGAAAAGGTTTGTAGGATAGGAGGTGTAACAAATGGCACAGTCTAAAATGACCTATCAGCCCAAGAAGAGACAGCGCTCCAAGGTTCATGGCTTCAGAGCGAGAATGGCTACTGCAGGCGGAAGAAAGGTTCTTGCAGCTAGAAGATTAAAGGGCAGAAAGAAGCTCACCGTTTAACAGACGGACGATGGACCCGCACAATCGCTTCCGAATATAAGCGGGCGATCCGAGGGTCTTTATGTGATCTTAAGTGAAGGGCCGCTTTTATAAGCGGCCTTTTTCTGTAAAATCACAGGGTCAGTTCATGGAATCACTTAAGAAAAACGAAGATTTCAGAAATTGTTATCGCTCCGGGAAATCCTATGCAAATCATTATCTCGTGCTTTATGTGTGGAAGAACGGGAAAGATCATAACCGCATCGGAATTTCTGTGAGCAAGAAAGTCGGGAACAGCGTGGTAAGGCATCACATTACCCGTCTGGTCCGTGAAAGTTACCGGCTGCATGAAGACATGTTCAATAGTGGTTTGGACATGGCAGTCGTCGCGCGTTCTGCGGCTTCCAAAGCCAGATACACAGATATCGAGAAAGCGCTTATGGACCTTGCCGGAAGAGCAAATCTTCTGCATGAAACCGTTCCGGAAGGGGAGGACAGAGGCTGAGCTCTGTTCTGAAAATGGTAAAGAAAATTCTGATTGCGATGATCCGGTTTTATCAGAAATATCTGTCTCCTCTCAAGCACACGAAATGTCCTTACATCCCCACCTGTTCACAGTACGGGCTCGAGGCGATTGAGAAGTATGGTGCGCTCAAGGGGGGACTTCTTGCATTATGGAGAATTCTCCGCTGCAATCCGTTCTCACACGGAGGATACGACCCGGTACCGTAATCCTGGGAGAGAAGGACAAACGTCTCCTCTCTTTCTCTTAAGGAGGAATACATTGTACATTCCAATGCTTCTTACCAAAAGCACCACACCTGTCATCGGTCAGATTGCCTGGGCTCTCGGCTGGCTGATGAACGGTCTTTTCTGGCTCATCAGCAAAATCGGTCTTCCGAACATCGGTGTGGCCATTATTCTCTTCACCATCGTCATCTACATGTGCCTTCTGCCTCTCACAATGAAGCAGCAGCGGTTTTCCAAGATGTCTCAGATCATGCAGCCTGAGCTCAAGAAAATCCAGGACAAGTACAAGAACAGAAAAGATCAGGAATCGATGATGAAGCAGAATGAGGAGATGCAGGCCGTCTACAAGAAGTACGGCGTGTCTGCTACCGGCTCCTGTGTACAGCTTCTCATCCAGATGCCGATTCTGTTTGCTCTTTATCGCGTCATCGAGGAAATTCCTGCCTATGTTACTCAGGTCAAGGCAGCATTCCAGCCGCTTGTCGACAATCTCATCAAGACTTCCGGTTCTGCTGATTTCCTCCAGACATTCAGCGCTGCATCCCAGTTTTCACGGCAGTTTACCAATTCCAGTTTTGTCGCCGGGCAGACGAGCGAATATGTACGCAACACCTATATCGACGTACTGAACCGCATCTCTACCTCGGACTGGCAGACACTCGCAAATCAGTATCCGGCTCTTAAGGGCGACATCGCGAATACCACCTCGCTCCTCACGAAATACAACAATTTCCTCGGACTGAGCATGAGTGATACTCCGCTGTATACGATTCGGACGGCTTTTGCCGCCGGACAGATCGGCCTTGTTATCGGCGCGATTCTCATCCCGCTTCTTTCCGCATTTACGCAGTGGCTTGCGGTCAAGCTCACTCCGCAGCAGCAGTCAACCGGTGATCCTCAGCAGGATTCCATGCAGCAGCAGATGAAGATAATGAATGTCACAATGCCGCTTATTTCCGCATGGTTCTGCTTCACGCTTCCTGCCGGCATGGGCCTTTACTGGATCGCAGGTGCGGTTATCCGTACCATCCAGCAGGTCATCATTAACAAGAGGATCGACAGGGAAGATATCAGCGCCATCATTGAAAAGAACATGAAGAAGCAGGAGGCAAAGGCTGCAAAGTCTGCCGGCCGTGAAACTGTTTCTTCCCGCATCATGTCTCAGTATGCGACCATGAACACCCGCAGCATTGAGACCGAACAGGAAAAGCCGAAGCATCTGACACAGGCCGAAAAGGATGCAGCCCTCAAAAAGGCGCAGGAGAAGACGCAGGGCAAATATCGCAAAGGTTCGCTCGCCGAGAAGGCAAATATGGTTAGTGAATACAATAACCATAAGACCAGTAAAGACTGACGGCGTGTGTCCGGTACCCAGGAGGTTATAGATCAATGGAAGATTATATCGAGGTTACAGCCAAAACCGTTGAAGACTGCATCACGGACGCCTGCCAGAAACTTTCTGTTGTCAGCGACCGTCTCGAGTATGTTGTTGTAAATGAAGGAAGCAATGGTTTCCTTGGAATCGGTGCAAAGCCTGCTGTCATCAAGGCCCGCGTAAAGGAAGCAGCTCCGGAACCGGTGAATTTTGACAAGGCAATGGATGAAGCCGCGAAAGCAGAGGAGGCTGCACGCAAGGCCAACGAAGCTATTGAGGCTCAGAAAGCCCGCAAGGCGGCAGCGGCAAAACAGGAAGAAGAGCGCAAAGCTGCAGCGGCAAAACAGGAAGAAGAGCGCAAGGCTGCAGAAAAAGCCAAAAAGGAAGAGGAACAGCGCCTTGCAGCAGCTGACTCTTCCGCAGATTCTGCTGTCGGCTCTGCTTTCAGCCCTGCTTTCAGCAGAGAAGAAGAGCCGGAAGAGGAACCCCGTCCGGAGAGCCGCCGCAGGATTCCGGAGGACAAGCAGCTTACGGATGAGCAGGCGGCAGCAATCACAAAGAAGGCAGAGGATTTCCTTACGGATGTTTTCGACAAGATGAAGATGGAAGTAAAGATGTCCTTTGATTTCGATAAAGAGTGGAACACACTCAACATCGATTTTGCCGGTGATGACATGGGCGTTCTCATCGGAAAGAGAGGACAGACACTCGATTCACTTCAGTATCTCGTCTCTCTTGTCATCAATCATGATTCCGAACCGTATATCCACGTGAAGACGGACACCGAGAACTATCGTGCGAGAAGAAAAGAAACGCTTGAAGCTCTCGCAAAGAATATTGCCTTCAAGGTAAGAAGAACCAGACGTCCGGTCGAACTTGAACCGATGAACCCGTATGAGCGCCGCATCATTCACTCCGCACTCCAGAGCGACCGCTATGTGACGACGCATTCCGAAGGGGAAGAGCCGTACCGCCACGTCGTTGTTACTCTGAAGTCCAGACGTGATTATCACTAAAGAGAAAAATCTTTCTAATATCGAGGCCGCAGCCGGCACAATGGATTCGAACCTGATCGACATTGGCCAGATGCGGCCTGTTTCTTTTTTACGATACATATTATTTTGTAACTGAAAATTCTGACGTGAATTTTGACGTAAATTTCCGGAGGAAACATGGCTCTGCCTGAAGATAACAGGTTCTTATATTCTGACGATGCAGGATGTAACAGCCGCAGCATCGGTGCTTCTGATATGCAGACGCACAGCGAAAGCACGGCGGACGCACCGGCTGCCGCGTTCGGCAAAACCGCATCCGCGGATTTTGCCTCTGCGGGGGATAAAAATGAAGATACCATCGCTGCGATTGCAACCGCAATGACAGAAGCCGGCATCGGAATCATCCGCGTGAGCGGGCCGGATTCCATCTGCATTGTTGATAAGATATTCCGCAATGCAAGGCATGAGAAGGCAATCACCAAATATCGGGCAAATACGATTCATTTCGGCTACATAGTAGGGCCGGTTCATAAGGCAGCGGATCAATCATCGAATAATCTGCAGGACAAACCGCAGGAAGAGACACCGGACACCCCGCCGCAAACAAAGAACACCTCATCGGATACATGGGACGGAGACTGCCGGATCATTGATGAAGTCATGGTCTCTGTCATGAAGGCTCCGCACAGCTACACGACCGAGGATACCGTTGAAATCAACACGCACGGCGGCGTCTATCTTCTGAATCGGATTCTGGAACTGGTTCTCGCGAATGGAGCACGTCTGGCAGAGCCCGGCGAGTTCACAAAGCGGGCTTTTCTCGGCGGGCGTATTGATCTCTCACAGGCAGAAGCGGTGATGGACCTCATAAGTTCGCAGAATGAGTTTTCACGGAGGACTGCTGTAGATCAGCTGGAAGGCTCCGTCTGCAGGGAAGTGCGGAAATTCCGGGAGAGTATACTGTACGAGACAGCATTCATTGAATCTGCGCTGGACGATCCGGAGAACTACAGTACAGACGGCTATCCGCAAAAACTGGACGCGAAGCTCAACGGTCTCGTTAAAGAAATGAACCATCTTCTTGAAGACTCAGAGAATGCGCGAATTCTGAAGGAAGGAATCCGGACGGTCATCGTCGGGCGTCCCAATGCCGGAAAATC
The DNA here is from genome assembly GCA_900317475.1 of uncultured Lachnospiraceae bacterium. Taxonomy (GTDB): domain Bacteria; phylum Bacillota; class Clostridia; order Lachnospirales; family Lachnospiraceae; genus CAG-791. The sequence goes on from ONGY01000024.1 coordinate 11,822, forward strand.
TTCGCTGCTGAATTATCTCAGCCATTCGGACCGCGCGATCGTCACCGATGTCGCCGGGACGACACGCGATACTCTCGAGGAATCTGTCCGCCTCGGCGGATGCGTACTTCACCTCATCGACACGGCCGGGATTCACAAGACGAAGGATACTGTCGAGAAAATCGGTGTGGACCGGGCCGTAAAAGCTGCTGAAAGAGCGGATCTTCTCCTGTTTCTCATCGACACCTCGGACGCCCTTTCAGACGAAGACCGGATGATCGCAGATCTGGTTGCGGAAAGGACAAAGGCCGGAGCGAAGGCAATCGTGCTTCTCAACAAATCCGATCTTACAGCGGAGACATCCGAAGCAGATGCAAGAAGACTTTTTGAAAAGTCTGAAAGAGCAGTGGAAGAAAAAACGATCAGGACGGAAGAGAATACAACTGACAAAACAACAGCAGATAATATTCCCTCTATTACAATTTCTCTTGCAAACCATTCCGGTCTTGATCAGCTTACAAAAATGATCGAAACAATGTTCCGCACAGGCGAGCTCATGAGCAGCAGCGAGGTGTACATCACAAACATCCGTCAGCGCGATGCGATGATCCGTGCCCGGGATTCACTCCTCCTTGTCCGGAAGAGCATTGCGGACGGAATGAGTGAGGATTTCTATACAATTGACCTCATGAATGCCTATTCTTCTCTCGGCGAAATCATCGGAGAGCAGGTGGACGATGATCTGGTCGATGAGATTTTCTCGAAATTCTGCATGGGAAAATAGACAGGATAATTCTGAGATACATACCGTGAGTATGAATTTATATCTTGATGTCGATTTTCAGGGGTTTTGAACCGATATAAATAATTGAAGGGAAATACATGGCAGAGAACTTTAAAATCAGTACAGATGTATGTGTCATCGGCGCCGGTCACGCCGGCTGTGAGGCAGCGCTTGCCTGCGCCCGTCTCGGCCTCGACACCACGATTTTTACGATGAACATGGACAGTATTGCGATGATGCCCTGCAACCCGCACATCGGAGGCTCCTCCAAAGGGCACCTCGTGCGCGAAATTGATGCGCTCGGCGGCGAGATGGGCAAAAACATCGACAAAACCTTCATTCAGTCCAAGATGCTCAATGTCTCAAAGGGGCCCGCTGTCCATTCGCTCCGCACACAGGCGGACAAGGCCGCCTATTCTGCCTCGATGCGGAAGGTGCTCGAGTCGCAGCCGAATCTTCACCTCCGCCAGGCCGAAGTGACAGATCTTCTCATCGAGGGTCCGGAGGATGCGCGCCATGTCACCGGCGTCAAAACTTTTCCCGGCACGGTGTATGAATGCAAAGCGGTTATCATCTGCACGGGTACTTATCTGAAGGCCCGCTGTCTGGTGGGCGAAACCATCACGGAAACCGGTCCCTCCGGAATGCAGCGCTCGACGTATCTGTCTGATTCGCTGGAGAAAGAAGGCATTCACCTCCGCCGGTTCAAGACAGGAACACCTGCCCGCATGGACGGCCGGTCGCTTGACTATTCGAAAATGAAAATTCAGGAGGGGGACAGAAAAGTCATTCCCTTCTCCTACTCGACGGACCCGAAAGATGTGCAGATCGAGCAGGTTCCGTGCTGGCTCACTTATACCAACGGGAAGACACACGAAATCATCCGCAGGAACATCGGCCGGTCTCCTATTTATGCAGGAATTATCGAGGGTGTCGGCCCCAGATACTGTCCGTCCATCGAAGATAAAGTGATCAAATTTCCGGACCACGACCGGCACCAGGTCTTTATCGAGCCGGAAGGACGCTTCACGAACGAGATGTATGTCGATGGCATGTCTTCTTCCATGCCGGATGATGTCCAGCAGCAGATGTACAGGACCGTACCGGGACTCGAGCACTGTGAGATTGTAAAGAACGCCTATGCAATCGAATATGACTGCATCAATGCGAATATCCTGAAGGCAACGCTTGAGACCAGGAAGGTCACCGGACTTTTCTGTGCCGGCCAGTTCAACGGAAGCAGCGGATATGAGGAAGCCGCGGCACAGGGACTGATGGCTGGTATCAACGCAGCCATGGAAATCAAAGGAGAAGAGCCGCTGATCATCGAACGCTCGGAAGGATATATCGGCGTTCTGATTGACGACCTCATCAGCAAGGATAATCGTGAGCCGTACCGCATGATGACCTCACGCGCGGAATACCGCCTGCTGCTCCGCCAGGACAATGCCGACCTTAGACTGCGCAAATACGGGTATCGCGTAGGGCTTATCACAAAGGAACAGATGGACTATGTGAACTGGAAGCAGGAGAAGATCAATGAAGAGATCGCCCGGCTGAAGAATACCCACGTCGGCGCAAATGCGGCCGTTCAGGAATTTCTCCGAAATCACGGTTCATCCGAACTCAAGACCGGAGTCACCATGGCGGACCTCATCTGCAGACCTGAGCTTGGATATGATGCCCTGAAGGACATTGATTCCGGGCGTCCGGACCTGCCGGAGGCCGTGACCGAACAGGTGGAAATTGAAATCCGCTATGAAGGCTATATCGAGCGGCAGAGAAAACAGGTCGCACAGTTCGAGAAACTCGAACACAAGAAAATCCCGGATACAATCGATTACGATGATGTGGGAAGCCTTCGCCTTGAGGCACGGCAGAAATTAAAACAATTCCGTCCGACCTCCATCGGCCAGGCAGGCCGCCTCTCCGGCGTCACTAAAACAATTCCGTCCGACCTCCATCGGCCAGGCAGGCCGCCTCTCCGGCGTCACACCGGCCGATGTGGCTGTGCTGCTTGTCTACATGGAAAAGTACGGGGAGACCCACAAAGAGAAGAAATAAATTTCTTATCATCCCCTGATCCTGGGACAAGGGCAGATGCCGGCCGCAGCCAGATGAGGATCAGACGATCAGTAAGGAATTCACAGTTGTTGCCGGCGCAGCAATGAGCAGAAAATGCTCCGGAGAAAAAAGAATGATTGAAAACATTTCTGTTGGTATTGCAATCCCGTTTCTGGGGACTTCACTGGGAGCGGCCTGTGTATATTTCATGAAAGAGAATCTG
>ONGY01000018.1:0-911 GCA_900317475.1 uncultured Lachnospiraceae bacterium
CCGCAAGCTCCGACCCTTCAGGGTCGTGAGCAGTTGACGGGTCATCACGGGAATTGCATGCAATATTGCATATTACCGGATCCGCGGGAAGGAGTTTTCGCGGATCCGGGCGGCGCGGGCAGAGGGCTGATTTCCGGAGCCGCGGGAAAGTGCCTGCCGGAAGAAGGAAGAAGAGAGCATTACGGCGGACTGCCGCAAAATCCGGGGAAGCTGCGGAAAACTGGAGTCTCAGGGGAAACCGGATGGCTGTCTGAAAAAGGATCAATTTCGAACGGGGCGTTCAAAATGAAATTCAGAGTTTTTACGGAGAAGGATGCAAATCATCCGGGAAGCAGTCTTTTCAGGGAGGGAGAGCTGAAAAGTCTTATTCTCCCGTTCTTCGGAGAGCAGCTTCTTGTCTCACTTGTCGGGCTTGCGGACGCATTTATGGTGAGCTACGCGGGAGAAGATGCGGTCTCCGGCGTCACGCTCACGAATATGCTGGTGACGTTCTTTCTCTATGTTTTTACGGCACTGGCATCCGGCGGCGCGGTGGTTGTCAGTCAGTACATCGGAAGCGGAAACCGCGAAAACTCGGAGCGCTCGGCCGGGCAGTTGTTTACGGTCTCTGCGCTGGTCTCGGGGGTCTGTATGATCCTGGTCCTTATTTTCAACCGGCCGCTTCTTATGCTGTTCTTCGGGCGGGTAGAGCCGGGCGTCATGGATGCCTGCGTCACCTACCAGCGGATTGTCGCGCTTTCCTTCCTCCCGCTCGGCATCTATAATGCGGGGGCTGCGGTTTGCCGCAGTGTCTCGAAGACATCGGTGACGCTGAAGATCTCCGTCATCGCAAACATCATCAATGTCATCGGAAATGCAATCGGAATCTTCGCTCTGCACGCCGGGGTTCCCGGCGTCGCATGGCCGACGTT
>ONGY01000018.1:921-20625 GCA_900317475.1 uncultured Lachnospiraceae bacterium
TGCAGCGTTCGTTTCCGCTGGAGATACATCTTCATGATTTCCGGAAAGATGATCCGTCAGATTCTCGGCATCGCAGTTCCGAACAGCGCCGAGAGCGGGATCTTCCAGCTTGTGAAAATCGTCCTGAGCATTATTCCCACGATGTACGGAACCGCCCAGGTTGCGGCAAACGGCATTGCCCAGACGATCTGGTCGCTGGCAGCGCTCATGGGTGTGACCCTGGGACCTGTCTACATCACCGTCATCGGCCGGTGCATGGGTGCAGACGACACGGAGGCGGCGGAATACTATTTCCGGAAGCTCAACCGGATCGCCCTGCTTTCCTCCGCAGCGTGGAACGCACTGATTTTCGTGCTGACTCCAATACTCATGCATTATTATCCGGTGAGCGATGAAATCAAGACGCTGGTCATCGAGCTTGTCATCATTCACAATATTTTTAACGGAACCGTCTATGTTTTTGGCGGTGCATTGCCGAACGGCCTCCGCGCAGCAGGCGATGTCCGCTACACGATGATCGTTTCTATTGCGAGTACGCTTGCTGTAAGGTTCGTGCTCTCGTTTGTCTTCGGTGTCTGGATGGGAATGGGTGTCATCGGGGTAGCCTGGGCGATGGTCCTCGACTGGTGCGCCCGGGGAGTCTTCTTCTGGCACCGCTACCGCGAGGGAAAGTGGAAGACAATGAGGGTGATCTGATCCAATCCTGCATCAGGTCTGGAGATGAGAAGTTTGAAAGTCCTGATGATGCAGGACTTTCAAACTGCAGCATCGGTGCTGAAGCACCGGCTGCCGCATTCGGCAAAACCGCATCCGCGGATTTTGCCTCAGCGAGGTATAAGTTCGCAGCAGCGGTGCCAGCGCACCGGCTGCCGCATTCGGCAAAACCGCATTCGCGGATTTTGCCTCAGCGGGGGTATAAACATGAATCAAAAGGGAACCATGCCGGAAGGCGCAGAGAAGAAAGACCGCAGAGCTTTCTGGACCAATCCCATTGGTGTCTTTCTTTCTGCATTTTTCTGCTGTTTTCTTTGGGGGTCGGCCTCGCCGTCCATCAAAATCGGATATGTGCTTTTTTCCATCGGTTCGGACGATCTGCCGTCCCGGATTCTTTTTGCGGGGACTCGTTTCTTTCTTGCCGGCATGATGGTCATCGCGGCCGGCAGCATTCAGAACCGGCGTTTTCTCCTGCCCGCGAAGAAAAACTGGAAATATGTCGCTGTGCTGGCGCTTTTTCAGACGATTCTGCAGTATGTCTTTTTCTACACGGGCCTGTCCCACACGAGCGGCGTGCGCGGCTCCATCATCAATGCGCTCGGAACTTTCTTTTCAATTTTCCTTGCCGCGTTTGTATTCCGGCTTGAAAAGCTGAATTCCGTCAAAACTCTCGGCAGTGTCCTGGGTTTTGCCGGCGTATTGCTGATCGTGACCGGCGGGCAGTCACTCGGCGTGGAGGCTGCGACATTCGCGGGAGAGGGCTGTATGGTGATTGCGGCCCTTGCGAGCTCTCTTGCCGGGTGTTTCATCAAGATCTTCGGGCAGAAGGAAAATCCTGTTGCGCTCAGCGGATGGCAGTTTTTCTTCGGGGGACTCGTGATGACTGCGATCGGCCTTTGCATGGGCGGACGGCTCGCGCCGACGGACGGCCGTGCCGTTCTGCTCCTTCTTTATATGGCGTTCATTTCCGCAGGTGCCTATACAATCTGGGGAATCCTGCTCAAATACAACGAGGTGAGCCGGATCACGATTCTCGGATTCATGAATCCGGTACTGGGGGTCGTGCTCTCGGCAATTTTTCTCAAGGAAAGCAATGAGGCCTTCAGCGTACGGGGACTCATTGCACTGGCACTTGTCAGCGCAGGAATCATCGTCACCGGGCGGAAGAAAATACGTTCGTGAAACATGTGATCTAACTTATCTTTCTTTAACACATCTGGTTATGATTATGAAACGGGGGAAAGGCTATATACTGATGATGCGGATGGGGATTTAAATGCTGCACCCTTCGCTAATTTGAATTACCGGCTGTTTTTTATCTCGTCAATCCGTTCATTCATTTTCGCGGCCATTTTCTTCCCGGTGTGGTAGAAGACGGCCCAGATTATGAATGCTGCGGCGATTTCCGCCGTGATTGCGGCGATGACAGGCCCCGGGCCTTTCGAGGCCGGGATCCAGCCGGCCAGGTATGAGCAGAGCAGCAGGACAGTGCAGCCGATCCCCATATGGATAAAGACCTGGATGCCGAGCGGGAGCCGGTCGTTTTTGTAGATAGCCGACGGGACGCCAAAACCGGGCCCGATGAGCAGGCAGGCCAGTGCCATCCGTGTAAAGTCATAATCCGTGAAGTCCATATTTCCGTGGTTGGTAATATCAATAACCATCCCAATCACAATAAACAGGACGGCTGCGATTTCGAGCGATTGAAAGGAATTGTGCAGGATCTCCTTTCCGATATTCTTCTTTTCAGTCATGATGAAACACCTCTTTCTTTGCTAGATTTTCAGGTATTTTTTGAAATCCGGAAGATACTTTCTTGAGACATAATCGAAGAGCCCGTTGTCAAGATGTAAGAGCAGTGTGCCGCCCAAACTCGCCTCAACGCTGTGAATGTGCAAAAGGTTAATAATGCACTGCTTTGAGATCTGCATGAATCGTTCATCGCCGGGCCCCAGGATTTCGTAGAGGCGCTTCCTCGAATAGAAGCGCTCCTTTTTCGTGTAGAGGATGGTTTCGCCGCCCTCCACGCGTGCCATGTAGATCTCAGATGGTCTGAGGACAAAGAGACGATCTTCCCGCTGTGCCGTGATCGGTGCATCCACTGCACCGGCCGAATTCCCAAGAAAATCAACGGCAGCCTCGATCTCAGGGGTAACTTTGTCCGCAAAAATCTCTGCGTGTGGCGGATAATATTCATCGGATATCTGTAGATGGACTTTCATTTGTTTCCTCCTGTGAACGCTGCCGCGGGTAATTTGCCTGAAAATTTCGTTTCCGCTTCTGTTATTTCCTCCCGGGATGATTCCATCATAAACCGGGAAGAGAAACCTGTCTCTGATATTGGGGTAAGATGACAAAATCAGAGGGTGAAATGCATGTGGCAGCAGCAGAATCCCTATCTATTGAGATCGATCGGGTGCCTGGTCTGACTGTGGTAATAAATAACACAGAAGAATTGTAAAGTACCGGGACCAGGGCGCAGAAACTGGGTGCAGGATCCAGGTGAAGGACCCAGGCGCAGGAACAGATAAAAATTTTTGTTGAATTTTCTTTTCTTTGCAAGTTGACCGGAAGGTAGTCGAAACTTTATAATGATGAAGTTAAAGGGAGTAGCCGGCGGCCTTATAAGCCGCTGTCAGACCCGTCATGACGGCCGATGAGACCCGGATCTGACAAAAGTATCTGCAGATGTAAGCAGAACCCGAATGATACGACGGCGAGACTTTATCATAACTTTTGTTATGATAAGGTCCCGCCGTCTTTTTTATACTGCTGGCGCCATCGGGAACCTTATCAGAGGAACAGCCGGCGTCAGGCATGCTTTATGGCGCGAGAGAAAATGTAATGTCAGAAATAGCGAGTCTTTTTTCCAACTTCGCCAATATCACATGGCAGGAAGCAGTCATGTGGATTATTGGCGGAGTCCTCATTTATCTGGGTATTAAGAAGAAAATGGAGCCGACGCTGCTTGTCCCCATGGGCTTTGGTGCGATTCTCGTGAACCTGCCGCTGTCCGGTGCGGTCACGCAGGGAAGTGAGGTCGGCGTTCTGGACCTCCTATTCAACACGACGATCGCAAATGAAGTTCTTTTGATGCTGCTCTTCATCGGCATCGGTGCGATGTGCGATTTCACACCACTCCTGTCATGCCCGCGCATGATGCTTTTCGGCGCGGCGGCACAGTTCGGCATCTTCTTCACAATCTCGCTTGCGACGGCGCTCGGTTTCTCTCTGCAGGATGCGGCGTCCATCGGCATCATCGGTGCAGCTGACGGCCCGACCTCGATTTTCGTCGGCTCGTATTACAACACGAAATATCTGGGTGCGATCATTGTGGCTGCCTACTCCTACATGGCGCTGGTGCCGATCATTCAGCCCCCGGTGATCCGCGCGATCACCACGAAGAAGGAGCGCATGATCCGTATGCCGTACAATACGAATCATGTGTCGAAGACCGCCAAAATTCTGTTCCCCATTATTGTCACTGCCATTGCCGGGATTGTCGCCCCGAAGTCGGTGGCACTGATCGGTTTCCTGATGTTCGGCAATCTCATCCGCGAGTGCGGCGTTCTCGATTCGCTCTCCGATACGGCGCAGAATGTTCTTCCGAATCTGGTGACGCTGCTGCTCGGTATCGTGGTCGCTTCGCAGATGAAGGCGGAGAACTTCCTCACGGTCCAGACCATTATGATCATCGCCCTCGGCCTCGTTGCCTTTATCATGGATACAGTGGGCGGCGTGCTTTTCGCGAAGATCATGAATCTCTTCACCCCAAAAAACAAGATCAATCCGATGATCGGCGCGGCGGGAATCTCGGCGTTCCCGATGTCTGCCCGTGTCGTAAACCAGATGGCGCTCGACGAGGATCCGACGAACATTATTCTGATGCATGCGATCGGTGCAAATGTATCCGGTCAGATCGCATCCGTTCTTGCGGGCGGCATTATCCTGTCGCTGGTTCCAAAGCTCTGATGACCGGGTAATATCGGTAAACAGATTGACAGTCAGGGATGGAAGGTCAGAAACGAGACGTCCGGGACAGAGGTATCTTGTTTCTAATTCTGCTTGATAAGATGGAGAAGGATCATCTGTCATGGAATGACTGCTGAAGACAGAATCATTGGTTTGAAACGCTGGCATCTATATCGGCCGGAAAGGAAATTTATGAACAGTACATTTTTACAGTCTCTTCGCATCATGGGTGTTGGGATGCTTGGAATTTTTGTTGTTACCATAGTACTTATTGCTGCCATGGTCATTCTCACGAAGATTTTCCCGGCAGGGAAAGAGAAGAAAGAAAAGGACAGCCGCGAAAACTGAGATCGTTATGAGAACACAGGCAGTTCTTCCGTGTGTCTTTGTCCACAGCTGCGGCCGGCACTTTGCTCATCTTCAGAATGGGTGAAGTGCCGGCCGTTTTTTCGTTTGCGAGCCTGCCAAATTGGTCGCGGGGAAGGCAACTTGACAGCATCGGTTCTTGAAAAAGATTGCATACATGTATAAAATGATACCAGTTGATGGCAAGGGGGCCGTTCTTTTCCGTATGCAGAAAGAATGGCCCTTTGTGCTGTCAGTCGGATAAGGGCAGACTCCGGGCTGAAGGCATGAAGTCTGCGGCTTAAGATCAGCAGGATTTTGCCGGCTGCCGGCACTGTAAGCAGATTGTCAGACAGAAATTCATCCCGCAGGGCAGATCCTGCGGCGAAGAGAGGAGTGTTTCTCTTGAAGATCGTTCCGGCAGGAGACCAGGCCGTTCTGGTCGAATTCGAAAATGAGATCAGCGAGAAGACAAACAGCGCCGTGACGGCACTGGCAGACGGGATCCGCAGGGCGGGCACAGCCGGCGTGAAGGAACTTGTTCCGACGTACCGTTCTTTGCTGATTCTTTATGATCCGCTGAGGACAACGTGCGGGGCGCTCACCGATGCGTTGCGCGTACTTTCCGAGGCGGGTACGGATAAGAAAGTGGGAACAAGGACTGTCCTTTACGTTCCCTGCTGCTATGGAGGGGAGTACGGAGAGGACCTCGCGGGACTTTCTGCCCTCAAGGGAATCTCCGAGGAAGAGATTATCGCCATTCACTCCGCTCCGGAATACAAGATTTACATGCTGGGATTTCTTCCCGGCTTTACCTATCTCGGTGGGATGGATCCGCGCATCGCGGCTCCCCGCCTCGAAACTCCGCGCGTCGTGATCCCGGCGGGCAGTGTCGGAATCGGAGGAAGCCAGACAGGTGTCTATCCGATTGATTCGCCCGGCGGCTGGCGCCTCATCGGCAAGACACCTCTCCGCTTCTATGATCCGGATCGCGAAGAACCGATCCTGTGCAGAGCGGGGGAGTATATCCGCTTTGTATCGATCGGTGAGGCGGACTTTAAGAAGATCGAATCCGATGTGAAGGCCGGCAGTTATCATCCGCAGATCGAGACGGAGGAGGAATCATGAGCATAAAGATCATTCAGCCCGGCGCGCTTTCCCTCATCCAGGACAGCGGCCGGTTCGGGTTCATGCAGTACGGTGTCACACAGAGCGGCGCCATGGATCAGATTTCCTATGCGGCGGCAAACCATATCGCGGGAAATCCTGCCGGTGCGGCGGAGATCGAGATGACCCTGATGGGTCTTACAGCCGAGTTCACGGAGGATGCCGTGATTGCCGTGACCGGTGCCGACATGGACGCAAAACTGGACGGCGCCGCGATCGATATGTATGCGCCGGTCCAGGTTCTAAAGGGGCAGACGCTCTCCTTTGGAACAGTAAAATCCGGCGTCCGCGGATACCTTGCCGTGAGGGGAGGTTTTGACGTGCCTGCAGTCATGGGAAGCCGCTCGACGAATCTTCGGTCGAAGATCGGAGGCGTTTCGGGACGTGCCCTTGCAGCGGGCGATGAGATCCGGATCGGAGAAACAGCAGCGGACTTGGAGCCAGATGCTGACGGAGAAAAGGGCATCTTTTCGAGAGGGCTTGCTTTTCCGATGAGCAGGCGGGAACTCGAGCACGCGCCGAAGTTTGAGAAGAACATCACGGTCCGTGTGGTTTTAGGCCCTCAGGCTGAGAATTTCACCGAGGCGGGCATCAAAGCTTTTGAAGAGGGAAGTTATAAGGTGCTGCCGCAGAGCGACCGCATGGGTATGCGCCTTTCCGGCCCGAAGGTGGAGAGTAAGAGCGGGTACGATATTATCTCCGACGGCATTCTGTTCGGGTCCGTGCAGATCACAAACGGCGGGGAGCCGATTGTGATGATGGCGGATCACCAGACAACCGGCGGATACGCGAAGATCGCGACGGCAGTCTCCTTCGATCTGCCAAAACTTGCGCAGCTGCCGCCGGGAGGAACCGTCCATTTTGAAGTGATCTCCCCGGAGAAGGCGCAGGAGCTCTATCGGAAACCGGAGGACCGCTGCCGCTCGGAAAAGACAATGACGCTCTCAGCCGCAAGGCATCCGGAAAAGGACGGCAGCAGGAGGCCGTTCCGCGGTGGCTGGGGGAGAAGATTATAAACGGGATTCATCCCGTATGGCCGCCCTGCGGCCGGAAAGGAATCAGTATGGATTTTGAAACAGCCACGCCAAGGGAAGTCAGACAGTTAATCAGGGAAGGCAAGTACACGGGGCAGACCTCCGGCATGTGCCGCGGCTACGCACAGGCAAATCTGGTAGTGCTGCCGAAGGATCTTGCATATGATTTCCTCCTGTTTGCGCAGCGAAATCCCAGACCGTGCCCGCTGCTGGAAGTGAGCGACACGGGAAGCCGCACGCTTCACGAGATTGCGGAGGGCGCAGATATTGCAAAGGATATCCCGAAGTACCGCATCTATAAGAAAGGCGAGCTTGAAGGAGAGTACACGGATGTCTCGGAATTCTGGCGTAGAGACTTCGTAAGCTTTCTCATCGGATGCAGCTTTTCGTTTGAGGGAGATCTGATTGCAGCAGATGTACCGGTCCGTCAGATCGAGGAACACAAGAATGTTCCCATGTACAACACCAATATTCCGTGCCGTTCGGCGGGTGTATTCCACGGAAACATGGTCGTATCCATGCGGCCGATTCCCTATGCACTTGTACCGAAGGCCGTGCTGATTACGGGACAGATGCCGCGTGTCCACGGTGCTCCGATTCATATCGGCGATCCGTCGGTCATCGGTATTAACGATCTTGAACATCCGGATTACGGAGAGATGGTCACGATCCATGAAGGAGAGGTTCCGGTCTTCTGGCCGTGCGGCGTCACTCCGCAGAACGTCATCATGCAGTCAAAACCGGATTTTGTCATTACGCACGCACCGGGCCATATGCTGATCACGGATGTGAAGAACGTGAACCTTAAGTATTGAGAATTTCAAAGGAGCAGACAGAAATCATGAAAATTCTGGTAGATCTCAATTGTGACATGGGTGAGAGTTTCGGCAATTATAAAATCGGACAGGATGAGGATATCGTCTCTTACATCACGTCCGCGAATATTGCCTGCGGTTTTCATGCATCGGACCCGCTTGTCATGCAAAAGACAATTGCACTGTGCAAAGATGCGGACGTGGCTCCCGGCGCACATCCGGGATTCCCGGATCTCGTCGGCTTCGGCAGACGCCAGATGAAGGTGCAGCCGGCGGAGCTCACGGCGATGATTATTTATCAGGTCGGCGCACTGAAGGCATTTGCAGAAGCGGCGGGACTTAAGCTGCAGCATGTGAAGCCGCACGGTGCAATGTACAACATGGCCGGCAAGGACGCGGTTATGGCAGACGCCATCTGCAAAGGTATCGCGTCGGTGGATGAGAATCTTATACTCCTCGGACTTTCCGGCTCGGAATTTGAAGGGGCAGCAAAGAAAGCCGGAATCCGTTTCGCGAGAGAAGTTTTTGCGGACCGCGCATACGAGGAGGACGGCTCACTGGTTGCAAGAACAAAGCCGGGCGCGATGATTACGGATGAGAACGAGTCGGTCGCCCGCGTCATCCGCATGCTGAAGGAGAACAAGGTCACGGCAGTCACCGGCCGCGATATCGAGGTGCATCCGGATTCCATCTGCCTGCACGGCGATTCCCCCAAGGCAGTGCTCTTTGCAAAGAAGATCCGGACCGCACTCGAAGAAGAAGGAATTGAGACAGCACCGATTGAGAAGGTTATTGCATAAGGATGAAAAGTCCTGCTTTAAGAGCAGGCAGAAAGGATCAGCATCATGGGTGAAACCGAGAGCATTATTCTTCGTCATTCCGGAAGAGGAATGAATCTGCTGAGGGAGTATCTGCCGGAGGACTACTGCGCAGAAGCTGCGAAGGAAATTCTGTCCTGGCCGAAGGGAATTGTTTTTCTCACTACCGGCTTTTATGTAGCGGGGTTTGCGGAGACGGACGGCCCTGCCGGCACGATCGTTGTCGCAAAGGCTCTGAAGGCGCTGGGTTATCGCCCTGTGATCCTCACGGATTCCTACTGCAGGGATTTCTTTGAGCCGGAGGATTTGGAGGTAATCTATCTGTCTTTCACTGTGAGCCGAGAAGAACTGATGGATCTTGTCGCTGAATATCATCCGGTCGGAATGATTTCCATCGAGCGCTGCGGCATCAACACACGCGATGACTATGAGAACATGCGCGGCATCAGCATCCGCAAGGATACGGCGCCGATCGACGATCTTTTCGCGGCCGCGGGGCCGGACGGAGACGAGAACCGGTCCGGAATGGAGCATGTCCGGACAATTGGCGTCGGCGACGGCGGGAACGAGATCGGCATGGGAAATCTAAAGGATGTCATCTCGCAGAAACTTTCGCTTGTCCCCTGCAGGGTAAGAACGGATCTTCTTGTCATTGCCAGCGTTTCCAACTGGGGCGCATACGGCATTGCAGCCGAGCTCGAGAAGCAGAGCGGAAAAACGGTCTTCAGCGAGATCGACAAGATGACAGCCTCACAGAAGGTCCGCACCTCCATCGAGCGGATGGTGAAAGTCGGAAGCGTCGACGGCGTCACGCATGAGAGAGTTGCCCATGTCGATGGATTCGACAATACCGTTGAGAGTGAGATCCTCGATGCGCTCGCAGAGGAAGTAAAGAAGTCCGGCAAGTGAAATTGGAAAGCGCAGCAGAACCAAAGAAGGACAGTAATTATTAAGAATCGAATTATAAATAAATCATAAAATTCACGAAAATTCTGAAGTTTTTGCCGGGTATAATTGTATACCATTATACCTTGACGTGCTCTGAAAGCAGCTTTAAAATCTCACTATAAATTAATTCCGGGCAGGAAAAACAGAGTTATCTGTATCGTTGCTGAGAAGATGATTGAGAGAATGCTGAAGGAAAGTACAGAGCTCACAGGCACGGAGAATAAAGCAGCAGGAAACATCTATTCTATAAACGTGTGAAGGCAATGGCGCCGACAGGGACTTTCTCTGTTCGGCGTTTTTATTACCCTAAATTAACAAATTCCGGAAAAGATTCCGGATCTTTCCTGGCAAAGACACCAGGAAATCAGAAGGAGGAAAAATGAAGACACTTGGTTATTACAACGGCAAGTACGACGAGATCGAGAACATGGTCATCCCGATGAACGACCGTGTTCACTGGTACGGCGACGGTGTTTATGATGCAGGCCCCTGCCATAACTACCACATCTTTGCCATCGACGAGCACATCGACCGCTTCTTCAACAGCGCAGCACTTATGGACATCAAGATGCCGGTGACCAAGGGCGAACTCAAGGACCTGCTCACAGAGCTGGTCAAGAAGGTGGATACGGGCGATCTTTTCGTCTACTACCAGGTAACGAGAGGCGGCTACACCAACCGGCTTCATTCATTTGATGAGTCGATCCCGGCAAACCTCTGGGTAACTCTTACCCATGCAGAAATCGGGGACGGCAAAACACCGATCAAGTGCATTACCGAGCCGGATACCCGTTTCTATCACTGCAACGTCAAAACTCTGAACCTGATGCCTTCCGTTATTGCAGCACAGCATGCAAAGAGAGCAGGCGCTCAAGAGACGATCCTTTACAGAAAGAACATGGGCAACCGTGTTACCGAGTGCGCGCACAGCAACTGCCACATCATTCTGGACGGAAAGCTTTACACAGCACCGACAGACGAGCTTATTCTTCCCGGCATTGCAAGAGCACATCTGATCCGCATGGCGAAGAAGCTCGGATATGCTGTTTCCGAGACACCGTACGATCTTGATACGCTTCGTGGAGCAGATGAAATTCTCGTCACCAGCTCGAGCAAACTCTGCATGCATGTAAATGAGCTGGACGAAAAGCCGGTCGGAGGAAAGAACCAGGCAATGGTCGAAGATCTCCGCAGTCATCTGATTGATGAATTCTTCGAAGCCACGGAATAATTCCGGTTAAAGCACTTCCGGAACTATTCCTTTAAGGCAGACGGGGTTCTGAATCTGACTGCTGTCTACAGAACTCCGTCAACCCATATATGAGGAGGAATCGAATATGGAAGCTCTAAACAATGTCCTGAACGCAGTCGACGGTTTTGTGTGGGGGCCTGTGATGCTGGTTCTTTTGATCGGAACCGGTATCTTCCTTACCGTTAAGCTGAGGTTCGCCACCTGGAGAAATCTGGGGTATGCGCTCCACAGCGTATTCAGTAAGGAATCACGGACGACAAAGAGAGGCTCCGGTGATGTTTCACCGTTCGCCTGCCTCTGCACAGCACTTGCAGCAACGATCGGTACCGGCAACATCGTCGGTGTCGCAACGGCAATGTTCTCCGGCGGTCCCGGTGCTCTCATCTGGATGGAGATCTGCGCACTGTTCGGACTTACATCCAAGTTCACCGAGTGCATGCTTGCTGTAAAGTACCGCGAGACCAATGATCGTGGTGAGATGATGGGCGGTCCCATGTTCACCATGAAGAATGGTTTCAAGAATAAGAAATTCGGTCTTGTTCTCGGCTTCCTGTTCGCTCTCTTCGGAGTTATCGCTTCCTTCGGTATCGGCAACCTGACACAGGCTAACTCCATTTCCCAGGCTCTTCATACACAGTTCAGTGTTCCGACGTGGATCACCGGTCTTGTCGTTACTATCCTTGCTCTTCTTATCATCGTCGGCGGCATCAAGACCATCTCCAAGGTTTCCAGTGTTGTTGTTCCCGCAATGGCAGTCTTCTATGCAGTTGCATCTTTGATCTGCCTTATTGTCGGTTACCGCAATATTCCTCACGGTCTTTATCTCATCGTTGTTATGGCATTCAATCCCGGAGCAATCGGCGGCGGCATCCTCGGTTCGATTACTGTTTCGGTCATGAACGAAATCCGTTATGGTTTTGCACGCGGCTGCTTCTCGAATGAAGCAGGCATGGGCTCTGCAGCAATTACCGCAGCTGCGGCTACCACAGATGACTGTGTACGCCAGGGTTACATCAACATGACGGGCACTTTCTTCGACACGATTGTTGTCTGCACCATGACAGGTCTTGTCATTGCAGCATCGGGTGTCCTCGGAACTGAGAATCTTAAGGGCGCAGACCTCACAATGGCGGCATTCTCCGCATTCCTTGGGCCTGTCGGCAGTGCCATCGTTTCCATCGGCATCATGCTCTTCGCATTCTCGACCATCATCGGCTGGGAGTATCACGGTGAGAAATGCCTTGAGTATATCTGCAAGAAGCGCTCCGTTATCATGGGATACCGCATTATTTTCTCGCTCATCGCATTCATCGGTGCTACGACCGAGCTCGATATCGTCTGGAACTTCTCTGATATCTGCAACGCTCTGATGGCGATCCCGAACCTGATCTCGATGATTATCCTCTCCGGTGTCGCGAAGAAGGAAGTCGATCGGTTCCAGCCGACCATCAAGGCTGAAAAGGAAGCAAGAATCGCAGAAAAGGCACAGGCAGCAGTCTGATCCCCTGAATATTGAAACAGAAATGCAGCAGCAGATTGTCTGAAAATTCAGGGTGGTCCGAAAAAATACATTAAAAAATTTCGACAGAATAAACGGGGCTCACTGGTATAATCAGTGTGTCCCGATTATTTTTAGAAGGCAAAGGGGAGATGAGGTATGGACCGGAAAACAGTTCTTTATGACACACATGTTTCACTCGGCGCCAGGATGGTTCCTTTCGGGGGGTTCATCATGCCGGTGCAGTACACCGACATTCTGAAGGAACACATGGCTGTGCGCACAGCAGTCGGTCTTTTTGACGTATCCCATATGGGAGAGGTTACACTGAAAGGGCCGGATGCGCTGAAGAATCTGAATGAAATTCTAACCAACGATTACACAAACATGAAGGACGGGCGCTGCCGCTACAGCCCGATGTGCAATGCGGGCGGCGGTGTTGTGGATGATCTCATTGTCTACAAGATCGCAGACAACGACTATTTCATTGTCGTCAACGCGGCGAACCGCACGAAGGATTTCGAATGGATCCGGGATCATCTGACCGGAGATGTCGAGTTTAAGGATATCGGCGATTCCGTTGCTCAGATTGCGGTGCAGGGCCCGAAATCAGCGCTGCTTCTCGAGAAGCTCACAGCGGCAGAGAATCTTCCGCCGAAATACTATACATTTTATAAGGACATTGATGTCGGCGGAGTGAAGTGCATTATCTCACAGACCGGATATACCGGCGAATATGGCTTCGAGCTCTACTGCCCGTCGGAGGATGCGGTAAAACTCTGGGACGAACTGATGGATGCCGGCAAAGAATTCGGCGTTCTTCCATGCGGACTCGGCGCAAGAGACACGCTGCGCATGGAGGCGGCAATGCCGCTTTACGGGCATGAGATGGATGATACGATCAGCCCGCTCGAGACCGGACTGGATTTTGCCGTGAAGATGAATAAGGAATCCTTCATCGGCAAGGATGCTCTGGCGGCAAAGGGCGAGCCGACCATCACGAGAGTCGGCCTGAAAGTCACAGGCAAGGGCCTTGTCCGTGAGAAGACGGAACTTTTCGCAGCGGACGGGCTGACAGCCGGGAGGACGACCTCCGGAACCTTTCTGCCGTATCTGAAGGGTGCCTATGCAATGGCACTTGTTGACAAGAAATATGCCGCTGTCGGCACGGTTTTTGACGCGTTGACGCGCGGCCGTCACATCAGTGTGGAAGTCGTTCCGCTTCCGTTCTACAAGGCAGATAAATCGCATATCGAGAAATAAAACCTGCTTTCTGCAAAGCCGGCAGGGCACAGGGACAGAAGGAAAAGATCACAGTACAGGCCGGATGGAAGGCCTGAAGGAGGAGACATGAATACACCGAAGGAACTGAAATATTCAAAGACACACGAGTGGCTGAAGGAAGAGGCAGACGGCACCGTAACCGTCGGAATCACGGACTACGCACAGGACAAGCTGGGAAGCCTTGTTTTCATCAACCTTCCGTCCGAAGGGGATGAGGTCACGGAAGATGAGTCCTTCTGCGACGTGGAGAGCGTCAAGGCGGATTCCGATGTTATGTCCCCGGTCAGCGGAACAGTGGAAGAGGTAAACAGCGAACTGGAAGCAGAACCGGAAAAACTCAACGAGGATCCGTATGGCTCCTGGATTGCGAAAATCAAACCGTCCGCACCGGCCGAAGGACTCATGGATGCAGATGAGTATGAAGAATTCTGCAGCAAAGAGGATGAATAAAAACTGGGAGAATAGCTATGGGCGGTTATCTTTCTGTAAATGAAGCGGACAAAAAGAAGATGCTCTCTGCGATCGGCGTGGAGTCCGAGATGGATCTATACAAGGATATCCCGGAAGACCTTCTTCTTGGCCGGAAACTGAATATTCCATCCGGAATGAGTGAGCAGGAGGTGCTCGGAAAGCTGAAGAAAATCGCCGCGAAGAATAAAGTCTATCCGACGATTTTCCGCGGCGCGGGCGCATATCGCCACTATATTCCGTCAATCGTAGGGGAAGTGACGGCGAAGGAGACATTTCTCACCGCATATACCCCTTATCAGGCAGAAATCTCGCAGGGTGTCCTTCAGTCGATTTTCGAATACCAGACGATGATCAGCGAGCTGACCGGATTCCCGGTATCGAATGCGTCGGTTTATGACGGAGCAACGGCGGCTGCAGAAGCCGCAGCTATGTGCCGCGACAAAAAACATGTCCGCACACTGGTAAGCGCGGCGGCACATCCGGATGTGATCCGTGTCATGAAGACCTACGCATGGGCGCACGGCGCTTCTATTGAACTGGTTCCTACAAAAGACGGTGTCACCGACCTCGATGCGCTCTCTTCCATGATGGACAGCACGGTCGGCTCGGTTTACATCGCGTCACCGAACTATTACGGACAGATCGAAGATGTTTCGAAGGCTGCGGAAATCGTACATGCTTCCGCGTCAAAACTGATTCAGGGCGTGAATCCGATCGCAGCGGTACTTCTGAAAACACCCGCCGAGAGCGGTGCGGATATTGCGGTCGGCGAAGGCCAGCCGCTCGGAATGCCTCTCTCCTGGGGCGGACCGTATCTGGGCTTCATGGCAGCCTCTGATTCCATGATGCGCAAGCTTCCCGGAAGAATCGTCGGTGAGACCACGGACGGAAAAGGCCACCGGTGCTTTGTTCTCACACTGCAGGCACGTGAACAGCATATCCGCCGTGAGAAGGCCAGCAGCAACATCTGCTCGAACGAAGCACTCTGTGCCATGACCGCAGCGGTTTATCTTGCAGCCATGGGACCGGACGGGATGAAGGAAGTGGCCGGCCAGTGCACATCCAAGGCGCATTATTTTGCGGACAGGCTCGCATCGGTCGGATTTAAGAGAACGTATCCGGGCGAATTTTTCCATGAATTTGTGACGGACACGCCGGTTCCGTCCTCCACCGTCGAGATTGCGCTCGACAGGGCGGATATCCTTTCCGGACTGCCGCTCGATGACAGCCATATTCTCTGGTGCGCAACGGAAGTCAATACGAAGGATGAGATGGACCGTGCTGCAGAAATCCTGAAGGAGGTGACGCAGAGATGAAGCTTCTTTTCGAGAAGAGCATCAAAGGAACAAGCGGACACTATGTGGCGCCTTCCGATGTGCCGGAATACAGGCTTGACACTTCCCTGCTGCGCGGAAAGGAACCGGTTCTTCCGGAGCTTTCCGAGAATGATCTTTCGAGACACTATACCCAGCTCGAGAAGCGTTCGTTCGGTGTCAATGACGGATTCTATCCGCTCGGCAGCTGCACGATGAAATACAATCCGAAGATCAACGAGGTGACTTCTCATCTTGAGGGATTCACGGATGTTCATCCGCTCCAGCCGGATGATACGGTAAAGGGCTGTGAAGAAGTAATTGATCTTACGAAGCAGGCACTCTGCGAGATTACGGGGATGGACGACATGACGCTCACCCCTGCGGCAGGCGCACACGGTGAGTTTACGGGAATGATGCTGATCCGCAAATATCATGAGAAACGCGGTGACAGCGCCCGCACGAAGGTCATTGTCCCGGATTCCTCGCACGGCACGAATCCCGCGACGGGCACGATGAACGGCTTTACGGTCGTAAGCATTCCGTCCACGCCGGACGGCTATGTCGACCTTGATGCACTGCGCGCCGCAGTCGGACCCGATACGGCGGGCCTCATGCTGACAAACCCGAATACACTGGGACTTTTTGACCGCAATATCAAAGAGATCACCGAGATTATCCACGGTGCCGGCGGTCTTTGCTACTACGATGGAGCCAACCTGAATCCGGTCATGGGAATCTCAAGACCCGGAGACATGGGTTTTGACTGCGTCCATCTCAACCTCCACAAATCGTTCTCGACGCCGCACGGCGGAGGAGGACCGGGAGCCGGAGCAGTCGGATGCAAGGAATTCCTGAAGGAGTATCTGCCGGAAGACTTCTCGGAGGCAGAAGAGGGCGCGAAGGCGAAAATGGAAGCGCACCCGGACAGTGTCGGCAAGGTCAGAAGTTTTCACGGCAACTTCCTTGTCGTCGTGCGGGCACTGACGTACATTCTGAGCCTTGGCAATGAGGGCATTCCTGCAGCTGCAGTCCAGTCGGTCATGAACGCGAACTACTTCAAGGTTCTGCTCTCGAAGAAATATCACTGCGCGGAGCCGGGGCTCTGCATGCACGAGTTCGTCATCTCGATGGAAGAGGAGCACAAGGAGAAGGGAGTTTCGGCGCTCGACATTGCAAAGGGTCTTCTCGACGAGGGAGTGCATCCGCCGACGATTTATTTCCCGCTCATTGTACATGAGGCACTGATGCCGGAGCCGACCGACACGGAGAGCGCGGCCACGATCGAGGATGCGGCGGAAAAATTCCTCCGCGTCTACGACAAGGCGATGGCAGATCCGGAGGCGGCACACAGCTGGCCGCTCACGACGGTCATCGGGCGTCCGGACGAGGTCGCCGCTGCACGCCGTCCGCATCTTCGCTGGGAACCGGACGGAGAAGAGGAGTTCGGAGAATAATTCCGGCGGCTGAGTGTTTATCCGGAAAGGAATTTGATCTATATATTCCTTCCGAAAAACCGGCGGATTCATATTGGAAGATTGATACGAGCCGATGCTCCTCCGGAGCAGCGGCCCGTATTGTACAGAAGAAAGGTTTTCAAAGAAAATGGATTTTGATCTGATTATTGTCGGCGCGGGTCCCGGCGGATACACGGCGGCATTTGCGGCGGCAGGGCGCGGGATGAAGACGGCCCTGATCGAGAAAGACCGCGTCGGCGGAACGTGTCTCAACCGCGGCTGCATTCCGACGAAAACAATTCTTCACACAGCGGAGCAGCTCCGTGAGCTGAGAGACGCTTCGGCGCGCGGACTGATCACGGGGGCCGGCAGCGCGGACTGGGTTCCGTCGGCTCTTTACGCGGAGAAGGCGTCCGTGACGGCCCAGCTCTCAGAGGGGCTTGCGAAGGGGCTGAAGGCTGCCGGTGTGGAAGTAATTTACGGAACTGCGAAGATCACGGCGGTGCATACGGTAGAGGTAAAGACATCTCCCTCCCCGGAGGGAGAATCTGCCGCGGCCTCAAAGACCTTCACGGCGGAAAACATTTGTGTGGCGGCAGGCTCTCATCCGGTCCGCATTCCGGTCAAGGGCGCGGATCTTCCGGGTGTTCTCACGAGCGATGAGTTTCTCGACAATCCGCCGGAATCCATGAAGAGTCTTGTGATCATCGGCGGCGGCGTCATCGGAACGGAGTTCGCGGAAGCGTACAGCGCGCTCGGCGTGGATGTGACGATCATTGAAATGATGCCTTCTGTTCTTGCGGTTCTTGACTCCGATCTGTCGAAAAACGCGGCCCTGATCCTGAAGAAGCGGGGCGTTAAAATCGTGACGGGCGCGGCGCTTTCTGCAATCGAAAAAGCGCCGGGAGACGCCGGCGGACTCACCTGTTTTTACGCGAAAAAGGGCAGGAAGCCTGCGGCAGAGGGGGCATCCGAAGAAACGGCGCTGGAGTCCGTGACGGGCGATGTGGTGCTTATGTCAACCGGAAGACGGTCTTCGACAGACGGACTTTTTGCGGACGGATTTGCGCCTGCAATGAACAGAGGAATTACCGTCAACGAACACTTCGAGACATCCATCCCGGGAATTTACGCGATCGGTGATGTTACGGGGCCCGAGGCGCCCGGCGGCGTCAAACTCGCGCACACGGCAGCTGCACAGGGCAGAGCGGCAGCCGCGTATATGGCGGGAGAGACCGAGGCGCCGGTGGATCTTTCGGCTGTTCCGTCCTGTGTGTATATGAAGCCGGAAATCGCGTCGACGGGTCTTTCCCTCGACGAGGCGAAGGCCAGGGGAATCCCGGCGGCGGCAGCGCGCGGAGTTATGCATGGGAATGCCCGCACGGTCATCGCCCACAGTGAGCGAAGCTTCGTAAAGCTCGTCTATAATACACAGACGCAGAAACTCATTGGTGCGCAGCTCATGTGCGAGAACGCGAGCGATATCATCAGCGAGTATACAGAGGCCATTGTGAAGGGGCTTACGCTGAAGGATCTGAGTGCGGTGATCCGCCCGCATCCGACCTTTGAGGAAGCCGGAACAGACGCGGCGGAAGCGGCCCTTTCAAAACTCTGATGAAATGAAACTGCAGGAGGAATCCGGTACTCATATGTCAGTCACAAAATGCAGAATATTTCAGACAAGTGTAATCGACCCATATCGGAATCTGGCGGCGGAGGAGCTTTTGCTCGGCGCCGTACAACCGGATGAAATCATTCTCTATCTCTGGCAGAATGACAACACAATTGTCATCGGGCGCAACCAGGACGCCTACCAGGAATGCAATGTAGATCTGTTCCGCGCGGACGGCGGACATCTGTCGAGAAGACTTTCGGGCGGCGGCGCGGTTTACCACGACATGGGGAACCTGAATTTCACATTCATCGTCAACAGCCCGGATTACGATCTTACAAAACAGACCGCAGTGATCAAGGCTGCCGTCCGGCATTTCGGCATCGACGCCGAGTTTACCGGCCGCAATGATCTCACGGCAAACGGAAAGAAGTTCTCAGGCAACGCTTTCTACAGCAACGGAAAGCAGCGCTATCACCACGGGACGATCCTCATCACGGGCGACACATCAAAGATGATGAAGTATCTTACTCCTTCAAAGGAGAAGCTTGCATCGAAGGGTGTGCGCAGCGTTGAGTCGCGCGTCATCAATCTTCATGAGCTCTCGGACAGTGTAACCCTTAAGACAATGCGGGCGGCACTTACCGAAGCGATTGCGGAAGTTTATGATGTAACGCCGCAGGAAGGCAGCTGGGCGGATATCCCGGAGAAAATCTGGGATGAAAAGACCCGGTATTACGGTTCGGATGAGTGGCTCATCGGGAAGCGCAGCCGTTTTGACAAAGAGTTTTCTATGCGTGTTTCGGAAGGCATGGTGACGCTCCGGCTTAATATTCAGGACGGCGTAATTGAAAGCGCAAAGGTCATAACGGACTGCATGGACCCGGATTGGGCGGAGAGTGAGACGCAAAAACTCACCGGCTGCCGTTTCCGCAGAGCAGATCTTCTTTCGGCCGGCATCAGCGAAGAAATCGTAAATCACATGGCAGATCGTCCGGAGTAAT
>ONGY01000022.1 GCA_900317475.1 uncultured Lachnospiraceae bacterium
ACACAGCTCGAGAGCGCTGCGGACGAGGCGGTCACGCAGTATGAGACCGGCCAGGCCGCAGCCGACAAGGTCGCCACGCAGAAGGTTACCTCGCAGACCAATACACTGGATTCAGAGGAGGCCATCCGCGCTGATCAGGCGACACTCGAAAACCGCGAGGTCAAGGCAGATATCGACGGAATCGTCACAGCCGTGAACGTGGCGGACGGGCAGGCGTATACCGGAACGGAGGCTGTAGTCATCGACAATCTCGATACGATGAAGGCAACCTGCGAGATTCCGGAGGAAAACATTGCGGACATCGCTGTCGGAACCAAGGTGGAGGCAACAACATCCGCCACCGGACAGGATACCGTGGAGGGTTCCGTCTGCTTCACGGCACCGACACCGACACGGGATCCGCAGACTTCGACAAAGACCACAACGACGGCGACCGCCAGTACTTCGGATTCGTCATCTTCAGCATCATCTTCCTCTTCCACCGGAACTTCGAAATCGGGCAAGGTCACTTACAATGTGCAGGTCGATCTCGGACAGAATGCCCGGCTTCGCATCGGCATGACTGCAAATCTCAATTTTATCCTGAAGGAAAACAAGAACTGCCTCGCGGTTCCGAAAGATTGCATCAGCGGAGATGCGGTGAACGGATATTTCGTGACCCGTGTTCTCGGGGACGGTTCGGATCCGACGCAGACGGAAGAAGTGATGGTGGAAATCGGTGCGCAGGGAGATACCTACACCGCGATTACTTCCGGCAATCTGAATGAGGGTGATGTTCTCATCGAAAATGTTGACATGGGCTCGATGACAGACAACAGTGCTGCCGGGTCCACGGGTCTGATGGACGGAGTCTACTGATGGGGTCTTTGCAGCAGGAACGTGAAAACATCATTCATCTTGAAAATATCGTCAAACGTTTCAATATCGGAACCGAGAATGAACTCGAGGTTCTGCACGGCGTTTCACTCGATGTATATGAGGGCGATTTTGTCTGTATCGTCGGCGAGTCCGGTTCCGGCAAAAGCACGCTCATGAATCAGATCGGTCTCCTCGATCATCCTACCGAGGGGAAATATCTGATGCACGGCGTGGATGTAAGCGAGGCGACGGAGGACCAGCTTGCCGAGATTCGGAATCAGGAGATCGGTTTTGTGTTCCAGACGTATAACCTGATCCCGCGCACAACAGCGCTCGAAAATGTGGAAATGCCGATGCTGTATGCAGGCGTTCCGCGCGAGGAACGCCGGGAAAGAGCTGCAGATCTTCTCACCATGGTCGGCATGGAGGAGAGAATGGACCATACTCCGTCCGAACTCTCCGGCGGCCAGCAGCAAAGAGTCGCCATTGCCCGCGCGATGGCAAACGATCCATCGCTGATCCTTGCGGACGAGCCGACTGGTGCGCTTGATTCTCAGACAAGCCGCGTGGTCATGGATCTTTTCCACAAGCTGCATGACGAGCAGGGGCGGACGATTGTCATGATCACCCATTCGGCGACACTGGCCGAGGAAGCGGAACGGATTTTAACGCTTGTCGACGGGCGTATTACCGGTGAACGCGCCGGAAGGGGGCAGATTTACAGACCTGCCGGGGAGACGCGGGAACTGCATGCACGCCGCGATTTCGGCGACCTTGCATTTACTGAGGAAAAAGCAGAGGCAGAGGAGCAGAGGTAAATACGCATGTTTCTTGAAAATATCAGACTTGCCCTGCACAGCCTTGGGGCCAACAAGCTGCGGACGTTCCTCACGATGCTCGGAATTATGATCGGTGTCGGTGCGGTTGTCGCGATCGAGACGATCGGAGCCGGACAGACAAAACAGATGGAGGAGCAGTTCGCCGGAAACGGAGTCAATAATATCCAGATCTATATGTGGTCGGAAAATTATGACGAAGATGCCCCGCAGCTGTCTTTCACGCAGGACATGATGAAGAAGTTCGTGAACAAGTTCGGCGATCACATCGAAGCCATCGAGATGGATGCATATGGGAACAGCGGAAAGGCATATCTGGACGCTGCAAAGCAGGACGAGACGTATGCGAACTTTTATCAGCAGGGAGTGAACAACGGCGCTTTCACGGTTGAGAACGTGAAACTGAAGGAAGGAAGGACATTTACAGGCGATGAACTGAACAATGCCTCGAATGCTGCGGTTGTCTCGGACAAATTTGTCGACAATATGTGGGGCGGAGACTATGCAGGCGCCATCGGCAGGAGCTTCACCGCGGATTTCGGAAATGATCAGACGGCATCCTATACAGTCGTGGGTGTGTATACGTACCAGATTGATGCACAGTCCCTGCGGTCGATGGATCAGAAAGACATAAAGAGCATGTCAACACCGATGTTCGTTCCTTACAAGAATGTGACGCAGAGTCCCTATCTTGATCTCTCCGGTTATCCGGACGGGTATGATCCGTTTGCCATTACCTACTTTACACTGCAGGCAAAGCAGGGCGAGGATGTGGTACAGCTGGCCACGAGCATGCAGGACTACATGCAGAGCATGTTCTCGGCCGATCAGAATGTTACCGTCGAATCCTTCAGCAACAAACAGATGGTTGATGAGGTGAAGGCTTCCATGCAGCAGCAGACTACGACGATCTCACTGATTGCTGCGATTGCGCTCCTTGTCGGCGGCATCGGAGTCATGAACATCATGACGGTCACGATTACAGAACGCACCCGCGAGATTGGGACGAGGAAAGCAATGGGCGCCAAGCGCAGAGCCATCCGTCAGCAGTTCATCATCGAGGCGGTTGTGATGTGCGTGATCGGCGGCATGATCGGTACGATCGGCGGACTCATCGGCGGTATCATCGGATGCAGACTCATGCATTATTCCATTGCCGTGCCGATGGACTCCATCGCGCTTGCCATCGCCGTTTCCCTTGCCATCGGAATTTTCTTCGGATATTATCCGGCAAACCGTGCGGCGAAGATGGACCCGATCGAGGCGCTGCGGTACGAATGAGCAGAGCGGAAAACGCACGATCGCGGACAGAAGGTGTGCAAAAATTTTGCGGCTTATAACCGTTTTTTACAATTATTCAGCGGATTAAAAACGACAAATCCCCGGCCTTTTCCATATAATGATAAAGCATGGAAAAGTACCGGGAATTTTTTGATTCTTGTTTTATATCTGTTCGGCACAGATGAAAACCGATGCCGCCGTTCGAAAGCGGCGTATCAGCGCCGCAGACAGACGATTCTCTGATGAAGGAAGGGAAAGAACCATATGAGCAAAGAGCCCAGGCAGCACTACAGAAATTTCAGGACCGTCACATATATACCGGCAGCCATCACGCAGCGCGGCACGAGGACCCAGATTGAAAGAGACCTTGCATTCCTTGAGAAGTATGTGGGGTTAGACAAGGTGTATCTCGAGACATTCCGCGGAGACACATTTGCTTCCAAAGAGAAGGTTCTGCTCTGGAAGAGCATTCTTGAGGATCACGGGGTTGAGGTATCCGGCGGCTTTACAACGGTTATGCCGGATATACCGGGAAACGGCGATGAAAAGCGCCAGAGACTTTTCGGTACGCTCTGCTATTCCAATGAGGCGATGCGCCGGAAAATCAAAGAAGTGTCCGAGTTTACGGCCGGGATTTTTGATGAAGTCATTCTGGATGATTTCTATTTTACCAACTGCACCTGTGAGGACTGCATCCGGAAAAAGGGAAAACGCACATGGAAGGAGTTCCGCCGCGATCTGATGGTCGATGCTTCGAAGAACCTGATCGTGGGACCCGCGAAAAAAGTCAATCCGAATGTGAAGATGATTGTCAAATTTCCGAACTGGCGTGAGTCCTTTGCTCTTGCAGGATACCGCCCGGGTGAGGAGAAGGATATATTTGACAAGGTCTACACGGGAACCGAGACGCGCATGGCTGCCTTCCAGGATCAGCATCTGCCCGGGTATCTTAGCTACTCGCTGATGCGGTGGATGGAAAACGCTGCGCCGGGAAGAAACGGAGGAGGCTGGCTGGATACGTATCAGTGCTGGTCGACGGACCGGTATCTGGAGCAGGCATATCTGACGGTACTCTCGCGCGGCCGTGAGGTGATGCTCTTCCAGTGGAGCGACCTCATCGGCAATAAGTTCACGGCACCGCTTGGCATTCAGCTTCATAAGCTGGATGAATACCTCTCGAAGGCCGGAAAGCCCGTCGGGGTACCGTGCTATATTCCGTTTGCCTCATCCGGTGAGAACCACGTTGAAATGCGGCTCGGCATGCAGGGAATCCCGATTGAGCCGACCCCGTATTTCCCGGAGAATGCGAAGACGGTTCTTCTTACCGAATCCTCGCTGGAAGATAAGGATATCTTTGCGAAGATCCGCGGACAATTGCTTTCCGGACGCGATGTTGTCGTGACGAGCGGGTTTGTGCAGAAGGCACCGGCAGATCTGTGGCATGAATATTCTGAGCTTTTCTATACCGGCCGCAAGATCACGGCGGACCGCTATTGGATCACAGATGACCGGGCCGGCTATATCGATGGTGCAGAACCTGTTCTTTTCCCGGACATGCAGCATGGAAACAATGCCTCCTGGGCGCTGCTTGACGGAGGAAGCGGAGATTATCACTGTGCTCTGTTCACGAAGAGCCCGTATGGCCCTGGCCGGCTTTTCACTTTGTCCATACCGGAGAATCCCGACGATTTGTCCAGGATGCCGGAAGAGACGCTTGATCCGGTAAAGAAGGTCATGAACGTGAACGGCCTTTATGTGACCGGCCGGAATGTGTCGCTTTTCCAGTATGATGACGGCACCTTCGTGTTATACCGCTATGTGACGGATCCGATTCACGATGTGTGCGTGACCGTTCACGCAGGAGCAGATGCAAAAGAACTGGTATCGCTCAATACAAATCCGCATACCGGGAGAAAAGACATCATTCCGCTCCGGGAAGTAAAAACTTCCTTTGATCTGGAGGGGCGGACAGAGAAGACGGCACAGCTCATTCTTCCGCCCGGAGAACCGGCCGCATTCCGGCTGAAATGAGCAGGTCCGTTTGTAGTAAATACAGAAACAGGCAATAAATGAAAAATAACACTAAGAACAATATACAGATGAACAGTCCGTCTGCCGGAAAAAATAACGGGGTTTCGGGAAATACCATGAGGAATTCGGACGGCGTCATAGACATGACGCAGGGGAGCCCGGTACGGCTGATGCTGTCATTCATGATTCCGATGCTGATCGGCAATATCTTCCAGCAGCTCTACAACATGGTTGATTCCATGATCGTCGGTCATTTTGTCGGAGCGGATGCACTCGCGGCGATCGGTGCGACAGGATCGATCAACTGGATGTTCTTCTCACTCTGCAACGGACTTGCAAATGGTGTAGGCATTGTTATCTCGCAGTATTTCGGAGCGGGCAGGGATAATGATGTAAAAACGGCCATCGGCAATGCGTTTTACATTGTTGCGGCGGCGGCACTGCTGATGGGCGGCCTTGGATATGCCCTGGCCCGGCCGGTTCTTGCCCTGCTCGGCACGCCGGACAATATTATCGACATGTCGGTGCAGTATATGCGCATCTGCTGCCTCGGTGTCATCGCAATTGCGCTCTATAACTGCATCGCCTCTATCCTGCGCGGACTCGGCGACAGCAGGACTCCGCTGTATTTCCTGATTGTGGCCTCCGTCCTGAATGTCGTGCTGGATCTTGTCTTCGTGTGTGTTTTCCACTGGGGAGTTGCGGGAGCCGGTGTGGCAACCATCATCTCGCAGCTGCTCTCCGGTGTCGGGAGCCTTACACTGTCGATCCGCAGAAATGCATATTTTCATCTCACGAAGGAATCCTTCCGGTTCAACAGGAACATCATCTTCCAGACGGTACGCATCGGTGTTCCGATGGCAGCCCAGAGTTCTCTGATTGCCTTTTCCTGCGTCATCCTTCAGAGCGTGGTCAATTCGTTCGGTTCATCCGTAGTCGCGGCATTTACTGCGACAAGCCGTGTTGAACAGCTGGTGCAGCAGCCGTATATGTCTCTGTCTACAGCAATTTCCACTTTTACCGGACAGAATATCGGTGCCGGAAAGAAGGACAGAGTACGTCTCGGCGCCAGCAGAGGACTTATCATGATCCTGGTTTTCACCTGCGTTATGATGCCGCTGATCTGGATTTTCAGCCATCCGATCATCGGGCTCTTTGTCACGGATAAAGAAGTTATCCGGCTCGGAGCGCATGCTCTTCATCTCACAAGCCCGTTCTATTTTCCGCTCAGCATTATATACGTATACCGCGGGCTGCTGAACGGCGCCGGAGATGCTATGTTCTCCTTCCTGAACGGCGTCACGGAGTGTGCAGGGCGCATCGCTTTCCCGAAGCCGCTCACAATGATTTCACAGATCGGCGTCTGGGGAATCTGGCTCGGCACAGCGCTCACCTGGCTTCTTGTAGCGATTGTCACATTTCTCCGGTACCGGTCAGGCGCATGGAAAAAGATCTCCCTGCAGGGGAGAAGTGCATAGGAAGGTGAGGACAGCTGCAAGGCAGCTGTGAGAAAGAAAAAACGCTCATAATAGAATATTGTAAGAATCGATAGTGTCTTTTGAAGATCCGGAATCCTGAAATGAAATCAGGCCGGATCTTTTTTTTGGTACTTTTCCCCGCTTTTCGACGCTGCATCCGGAGATATCCGGGAGAAAGCCATAGAAGAGAGAATGCATTACTCAGATGTTATAGTAAATAACTTCTGAGGCAGAAAAAGTTAAATAGAAGTTAAATGTAAGGGCGTCTGAAAGTTATTTCTGCAAATTTAATCGTACATTTTCGATAAATTAATTGTAGAAATATTGTCTAAATAGAACAATTTTCTTTTTGACAGCAATGGTATAGAATAAATTTAAACGGACGAAAACGTTTAAGAAAACCGTGGTTTTAGCAGTTCCCAAAGCGCAAAACCGGTAATTCTCATGTTCAAGTCCGGCTTTTATCAACAATACCGCGATTTCAAGGGAGGATACATATGGCAAAAAAGAGCGGCGAAGCGGCAGTCACCGAGACAGCTGAGATGACTGAATTCGACTATAAGAAAGCAAAGAGCAACAGCTTCTGGCATAATACCTGGAAGCACAGGGCATATCTTGTAATGGCTCTTCCGGCTGTCATTATCATGCTTCTTTTCAATTACATCCCGATGACGGGACTTGTACTTGCATTCAAGAAGTACGATATGACGAAGGGTATGTTCTTAAGCCCCTGGAATGGACTTGATAACTTCAAGTTCCTGATCGCATCGAAGAAGACCTTCTTTACGATGACGAGAAACACTCTGCTGTACTACCTGATATTTACAGCAATCGGTACATTCCTCAACGTCGTAATTGCAATCGCCATCGATCAGCTGGTGTTCAAAAAGTTCGGCAAGGTCATGCAGACGATCATGATCATCCCGGTCTTTGTCTCCTATGCAGCTGTACAGTTCATTGTAATGGCTTACCTCGGATCAAACGTCGGTATGATCAGCAATGCCCTTGCGGATGCCGGACAGAAGATTGCGTTTTACCGCAGCCCGCAGTACTGGCCGCTCATCCTGACACTTGTCAAGATCTGGCACGACACCGGTTACGGCTCAGTCCTTTACATGTCAGTTCTTGCCGGTGTTGATACTTCTCTTTATGAAGCAGCTCAGATCGACGGCGCAACCAAGTGGCAGCAGATCAAATATGTTTCCGTGCCTTCTCTTGTTCCGATGGTCACGGTTATGCTCCTTCTTTCCGTCGGCAATATCATGCACTCGGATACCGGTCTTTTCTTCCAGGTCACGAGAGATACCGGAAACCTTTACAGCACGACGCAGGTTATTGATAGCTACGTTCTTCACGCAATCATGCATATTTCCGATTTCGGATTCCTGGCTGCAACGACATTCTTCCAGTCTGTGGTCGGTCTGCTCCTGATGCTGTTTGCGAACTGGCTGGTCAACAGAGTCAGCCCGGAAAACGCACTGTTCTGACGCAGACGAGTTGTATACCTGTTTACGGCAGCGCTTGCCGATGAAGGCAGAAAGAAAGGATTGTTATGGCAAAAACAGCAATGGCAGTGAAACCAAAGAAAAAGAAAAACGGCATCGGGCAGTATATCTTAAGCCTTTGCCTTCTTATTTATACAGCATATTGCGCACTCCCTCTTATCCTCGTCGTCATCTCTTCCTTTACGGATGACACGGAACTGAAGAAAGACGGATTCACGTATTTTCCGTATAAGTGGTCGACTGCAGGCATGAACGCAATTCTGCGTTATGGCAAACAGCTCGGCACCTCTTACATGGTCACGATTTTCGTTACGGTTGTCGGTACGCTCCTCGGCCTGCTCGTTATGTCGATGTTCGCTTATTCACTGAGCCGTCCGCAGTTCCGCATGCGCCATTTCCTCAGCGTCTATCTTCTGATTCCGATGCTGTTCAATGGCGGCCAGCTCTCAAGCTACATTGTCTTCACTTCGGTTTATCATCTGAAGGATTCGCTTCTCCTGCTGATTCTGCCGATCATGGTTACGACCATGAACGTCATTATCCTGAGGACCTATATCGCGAACAGTATTCCTGAAGAACTGATGGATGCCGCCAGGATCGACGGCGCAGGAGAGTACCGCACCTTCTTCCAGATCACGCTTCCACTTATGAAACCGACCCTCGCAGCTGTTGGCTTCATGATGGCGACCGGGTACTGGAATGACTGGCAGAACGCATATCTTTATATCGAGTCCAAGAGCAAGCAGCCCCTGCAGCTCCTTCTGATCAAGATTCAGAAGTCCATCGAGCAGCTGCTCTCCAATAAAAATATTCCGGCTGCCGTTATTGCAGCAATGGGCGGCAATATCCCTCAGTGGTCTGCAACAATGGCAACGGCTCTGGTTGTCATCGGACCTGTCATCATTGCATATCCGTTCTTCCAGAAATATTTCGTAAAAGGTCTTACCGTGGGATCGGTCAAGGGCTGATCGAATGGCGTTTCGAAAACGTTCAAGATTTTTACGGACCCGGGCTGTTTAACTGCTTCGGGTCCGGTCAGGAAGCGAACAAGAGAACGGCTGCTTTGCTGCGCGGTAATCGTTATTTTGCCGAGTTTACTGCGCAAAATAACGAAAAAACGACATTTCAACTATACAAAGTGATGATTTAGTACCACGTGTTAAAAATTACTTGCAAATAGTGCACAAGCAGTCTAAAATCTTAATCGGTTTCGAAAATAAATATTTCAGGAACCGGAATTCTTTATCAAGGCATCCTGGGCAATGAATTCGGGATCTCCCGAGTACCCGGATCCAGAACCCTGACAATGCAATATACACATCACATGGGAGGAAAGGTATGAAATCAAAGAAAGTTTTGTCACTGGCTCTCACAGCGGCAACAGCAGCTGCACTGCTGGCCGGATGCGGAAGCTCTTCCACCGACACGACAGCAACATCGAGCGCTGCAAGCTCGGCTGCAGAAACGTCGACAGCAGCAGAATCCTCTGCGGCAGCTTCCACAGAAGCAGCTGCGGATGCGACCTCCACAGCATCAGATTCCGGAGAAGCAAAGACCCTCGTTATCTACAGAGCGGCTTACAACGTTGCTGATCCTGATGCAGATGAGGAAGCAAAGATTCAGGATGCTATCAACGAGTATCTTGCAGGCAAGGGCAAGAACTACACCGTCGAGATTCACGATATCAACAATTCTGAGTACGGCGATAAGGCAAACCTGGCATTCAACAGCGGCGAGGTCGATATCCTCTGGACAGCAAACTGGTGGCAGACCATTGGTACCGATGATCTGTACAAGAACAAGTCCGCATATGATATCACGGATCTTCTTCCGGGCACCGATCTTTACAATGCAATTCCTGAGTCCTACTGGGCAGGATGCCGTTACGACGGAAAAGATTATTACATTCCGGTCTACAAGGAAGGCGCTGAAGGCTACGAAATCAAGATTCTTGATTCCAACGCAGATGCACTCGGCGTGAGCACGGATGACATCGTAAAGGATGTCGACGCAGCAGACGGCATGCTGAACAAGCTTGCAGCTCTTGAGCCTTACATGCAGAAGGCAGCAGATGCCGGAATTCAGTATCCGTTCGTATTTGCTTCCACTCCGATGTTCTATCGCTTCGCAATGGACAAGTACGATTTCTTCGCTTCCAATATGCTGTCGATGATCGCTGTCGATGCTGAGAAGGACGAAGTTGTCAATCCGATTCAGACCCAGGATTATGCAGACTTCTGCAAGATGATGGGCAGATGGGGCGAAGCTGGTTACATTGATGTCGATGCGGAAGTCGGCAAGACTGTTACAGCGGATGTTACGCAGTCTCAAGACTGGCTGTTCAACTGGTGGACCGCAGTTCCGAACGACAAAGAGTCTGAAGGACGTGACGGCAATCAGGCTGAAACATTTGCAAAGCTGACGGACAATTATTCAACATCCAGATCCACCCTTGGTTCCTGCTTCGCAATTTCCGCAAAGTGCGATGAAGAGACCGCTAAGGACTGCATCGACTTCCTTGGACTCCTTGAGACCGATCCGGAACTTGGCAACCTTTATACCTATGGTATCGAAGGCACCGATTACGTCCTGACCGACGGCAAGGTTGATCGCACCCAGGAAGGCACCGGCACTCTTTACAACCACAGCCCGTGGGAGTCTACTTCCGTCAAGGCTGTAACGCTTGAAGTCAACGAGCCTGACAACAAGGTTGAGATGTATGATACATTCAACAACAGCGCTAAGACGTATCCTTCTACCGGATTCCGTTTCAACGCAGATGCAGCTGGTGTATCTGATAAGGTTACGGCCTGCATCGATATCTTCAACAACTACGGCATGACCCTTGAACTCGGCGGCTACAGCGAAGATCAGGTTGATGATGCAATTGCTGAATATCAGCAGGAGCTCGATGGCGCTGGATATCAGGATATCCTCGCTGCAGCTCAGCAGCAGTATGCAGACTGGAAGGCAGAACAGTAATCTGCGCCCAGAGTCAAAACTGAGTAATCTTTAGAAGCTCCGGAGGGACGCTGCAAAAGCAGCGCCCCTCCTTTTATTTCCGTCGTATTTTCTTCACAAAACGGGGCAATTATGCTTTAATTAAGAATGGTCATTCTCCTGCAGATGAGATGGGCGGAGTGGGCAGAAATCCGTCTGTTTACGATATTCAGGTCTATTGATGCAGGAAGCTCTCAATATATTCTCGAAAGGAGATCTCACATGGTTTACTCAACAGAAGTAAAGAATATGTGCGTCGTTCATCAGGGCGTACATCACGGAGCTGCTCCCATTCCGGAAGAAGCAAAGTGGGTTAAGTCAAGAGAAGTAAAGGACATTTCCGGCTATACGCACGGCGTAGGCTGGTGTGCTCCGCAGCAGGGCGCCTGCAAGCTTTCCCTCAACATCAAGGAAGGCGTCATTCAGGAAGCTCTGATCGAGACGATCGGCTGCTCCGGAATGACTCATTCCGCAGCTATGGCTTGCGAAATTCTTCCCGGCCTTACCGTTCTCGAGGCTCTGAATACAGACCTTGTCTGCGATGCAATCAACACCGCTATGAGAGAGCTGTTCCTTCAGATTGCTTATGGCCGTTCTCAGTCTGCGTTCTCTGAAGACGGACTTCAGATCGGCGCCGGACTTGAGGACCTCGGCAAGGGAACCCGTTCCATGATCGGCACGACCTATGGCACACTTGCAAAGGGACCCCGCTATCTCGAGCTGACCGATGGATATATCACCGAGCTCGGACTTGATGAGAACGATGAAATCATCGGATATAAGTATGTTAACTTCGGCAAGATGATGGACTTCATCAAAGCCGGCGATGATGCGAACACTGCTTTCGCGAAGGCTCAGGGCTCCTATGGCCGCTGCGCTGATGCAGTTCGCTTTATTGATCCCAGAAAGCAGTAATCGAGAAGAGGAGGAGAAACAGTCATGGCATTATTTGAATCATATGAGAGAAGAGAGCCGCAGATTCTGGCTACTCTGAAGAAGTATGGCATTTCCTCCATCGAGGAGTGCAAGGAAATCACCGAAGCTGCCGGCCTGGATGTCTATCACACAGTTGAGAAGATTCAGCCGATCTGCTTTGAAAATGCAAAGTGGGCTTACACCGTAGGCGCAGCAATTGCCATCAAGAAGGGCTGCCGCAAGGCGGATGAGGCTGCTGCTGCAATCGGCGAAGGTCTGCAGAGCTTCTGCATCCCGGGCTCCGTTGCTGACCGCCGCAAGGTCGGTCTTGGCCACGGCAATCTCGGCAAGATGCTTCTTGAAGAGAACACGGAGTGCTTCTGCTTCCTGGCAGGCCATGAGTCCTTTGCCGCTGCAGAGGGCGCTATCGGTATTGCTGACAAGGCAAACAAGGTTCGCAAGAAGCCGCTTCGCGTTATCCTGAACGGACTTGGCAAGGATGCCGCAAAGATCATCTCCCGTGTCAACGGATTCACATATGTTGAGACCGAGTATGATTATTTCACCGGCGAGCTGAAGATTCTTTCCGAGACCTGCTACTCCAAGGATCCGGAGAGCCCGAGAGCAAAGGTAAGATGCTACGGTGCGGATGATGTTCAGGAAGGTGTCGCAATCATGTGGCATGAGAATGTCGATATCTCCATCACCGGCAACTCAACCAACCCGACAAGATTCCAGCATCCGGTTGCAGGTACATATAAGAAGGAAAGACTCGAAGCCGGCAAGAAGTACTTCTCCGTTGCATCGGGCGGCGGCACTGGCCGTACTCTTCATCCGGACAACATGGCAGCGGGTCCTGCATCCTATGGATTCACAGATACCATGGGCCGTATGCACAGCGATGCACAGTTCGCAGGTTCTTCTTCTGTTCCTGCACACGTCGAAATGATGGGCCTGATTGGTATGGGCAACAACCCGATGGTCGGCGCTACGGTTTCTGTTGCAGTCTCTGTTGAGGAAGCTGCAAAAGCCGGAAAGTTCTGAGTTAATACGAAGGTTTTCGGATAAAATGATGAGGATGGCAGAGATCCCTTCTGCCGTCCTCTTTTTTTGTATAGTATTTTCGGGATTTTTACGCGAATTTCACGCAGGAAAGGCCGGAAATGCTTGCAATTCCGATAAACACGTGGTATTTTTTAACTGTTAGTTGGAACCGTCGGAAAGTGGACTTGCAAAAGTCCACTTTCTTTGTTGTCAGGAGCTATCTGCACGGATCGTGCCGGATGTTAATGCATCTGGCTGCTCATGCAGGGTCGGGGAGATAAGGTGGCAAAAAAGTCAAAAGCAGCTGATTATGCGCAGACGGTGGAAGAGATTCTCTCGCCGATCGCGGCAGAGAACAAAGTCCGGATTTACGATGTCGAGTACGTAAAAGAGGGCGGCGAGTATTTCCTTCGCTGCTACATCGACAAGGACGGCGGCGTCACGATTGATGACTGTGAGAATGTGAGCCGGGCGCTTTCGGACGCGCTTGACAGGAGTGATCCGATTCCGGATGCGTATACACTCGAGGTGTCCAGCCCGGGACTCGGCAGAATTCTGACGAAGGACCGGCATCTTTCAGCGAGCATCGGCGAAGAAGTGGAGATAAAACTCTACAAGCCGCTTGAGGGCATGAAGGAGAAGGAATTCACCGGAGTGCTGAAGAGTTTTGACGGCGGTACGGTCACCATCGAAGAGACAGGAAAGAAAAGCATCAGAGCAGGGAAGACGAATCCGGCAGGGAATACCGCAGGGAAGAAAGAGAACCAGGAAGAAGACGCCGTGTCCAAAGCCCCGGAACTGACAATTCCCCGGAAGGATATTGCACTGATCCGGCTGACAGTCAATTTCTGAGCCGGCTTGTATATTGCAAAAATAGATTTCTGTCCGGATTTTTCAGCTGTATATAAAAAGCGGACTTGATTCAATCATTTGAAAATCAAAGCGAGGATAATGGGAAATGGCAAACGAGAACGAACTGAAGGCATCGATTGAGGCTCTTGAGAAGGAAAAGAGCATCAGCGCAGATGTGCTTTTTGACGCAATCGAGAATGCACTGATGAGCGCATGCCGGAATCAGTACGGCAGGGTTGACAACATTCATGTCGACATCAACCGAGATACTTTCAAGTTCCGCGTCTATGCGGATAAGACGGTTGTTGAGAATCCGGAGGACGTCGAGGACAAGACGACGCAGATTTCGCTTGAGGATGCGAAGCAGATTACGCCGGATGCAGAAGTCGGCGCGCAGATTCAGGTTCCCATCAACAGCATGAATCTCGGCAGAATTGCCACGATGACGGCAAAGAACGTCATCACCCAGAGAATCCGCGAAGAAGAGCGGAACGCTATTTTTGAAGAATACAGCAAACTTCAGCATCACGTTGTAACCGGACAGGTTCAGAGAAAGTTCGAGCATCGCGCTGCTGCAGGACAGTTTCAGAGCAGGACCGACGATAACGGAAGCTTCAGCTACAGCATCAATCTGGGACATGCGGAGGGTCTTCTTCCTCCGAATGAGCAGGTTCCGGGCGAATATCTTCAGGTCGGCGACCGCATCAAGGTTTATATTGTAGAAGTCCGCGCAAACCAGAAGGATTCCAGAAGCTCGGGTGCTCCGAGAATTCTTGTTTCCAGAACGCATCCGGAGCTGGTAAAGTGCCTTTTTGAAGAGGAAGTCGCCGAGATCCGCGACGGCATTGTCGAAATCCGTTCGATTGCCCGCGAGGCCGGAAGCCGCACGAAGATGGCTGTCTGGAGCAATAATCCGAACGTCGATCCGGTCGGTGATATTGTAAACTGGGATGAGAACCCTGGCAACCTGATCCAGAATGCTCTCAGCCCGGCCAAGATTGTGGCAGTTTTTGCGGATCCGGATGAGCGCACTGCCAAGGTGGTTGTCCCGGATTATCAGCTCTCTCTTGCGATCGGCAGCGGCGGCCAGAACGCACGTCTTGCTGCGAAGCTGACAAATTACAAGATCGATATCAAATCCGAGACGCAGGCCAAGGATGCGCCCGGATTCCGCTATGAGGATTATGTCGATACCGAGGAGGTCGAGTACGTCGACGAGAACGGCAATCCGGTTGACGCAGAAGGCAATCCGCTTCCGGCTGACGAAGAAGAAGCCGGGGACTTTACAGAGGCTGAAGACAGCGCAGAGGAAGAGAACGGCGCAGAGGCGGAAGAGAATGAGACTGCCGCTGATGAGTCTTCGGATGAAGAGCCTTCAGGTGAAGAGCCCTCGGGAGAGGAATCCGCTGATTGAGCATCTTCCGGAGAGACCAATCCGTCGGGAACCGCCGGTGATGCCGGCGATGAAGGAATCACGGCCCGCCGGCTGTGATTTCAATGAACAGATACGTTATTTATTAAGGAAACGCGTATGGCAAAGAAAATTCCGATGCGGACTTGCATCGGATGCGGACAAAGTAAAGAGAAGAGGAACCTTATCCGGATTGTTCACTCGCCGGACGGGAGCATTTGCATGGACCTGACCGGCAGGGCGCCGGGAAGAGGGGCATATTTGTGCAAAGATCCCGCCTGCTTCGATAAGGCGATGAAAAAAGGAGCTTTCACAAGGGCGTTTCAGACCTCGCTTCCGGCAGAGGATGCAAAGAAAATCCGGGAGCAGCTTGAAAGAGCCGCCAATTCCGATTCATCCGGGAAAACGGATGCAGAAAGAGGAGGCTGACAGCATGCGGGATAATGTTCTGCAGATGATTGGCCTTGCCGAGCGGGCGGGCCGGATCCGCAGCGGCGGATTTGAGACTGAAGAAGCGGTCCTTAAGGGTAAGGCGAAACTTGTCATTCTTGCCGGGGATGCAAGTGAGAATACGTCAAAACGTTTTGACGATAAATGCCGGTCCCACGGTGTCCCGGTTATCCGATACGGAACCAGAGAAACGCTGGGAGCCTGCATCGGAAAAGAAGAACGTTCCTGTCTTGCAGTCACGGATTACGGATTTGCAAAAAAAATCCGAGAATTGTCCGAAGAAGGAAATGGCGGCTCCGGCAGCGGAGCAGCGGAAGAAAAGAAATAATAGATTGGTAAACATCCCGGTCGGTGTGAAGTAGGGACCGGATGGAATATAAGTCACACAAATTATGAGAGAGGATTCAATGGCAGAAGCTGAAACCGGAAAGAACAATAGGATGAACAACAACGAGACTTCGGGAACGGAGAATGTATCCGGGAAGACTTCCGGAGCGCAGGGAGCTCCCGCTGCGGGCGAAGAAGGTGCTAAGGCAAAGCCTGCCCGCAGAGTTGTGCAGGCAAAGCCCAAAAAGAAGAAGATCATCATCGTGACTGCGGGGAATGGCGGCGGCAACGGCGGAAGAGCTGCGGCACCATCCGGAAGACGTGCCCAGAATCAGGGCACTCAGCACACGCCGGAGAAGAAACACAGCGCATCGGGGGCCGGAACATTTACGGCCAGTACGCCGGTGCACCGGATCATCCGTCCCAAGACGGTTCCTACCCAGATGGATGTTGACTTCCATGCGCCGGATCAGAGGACGAAGTCTGCAGAGGGCAATGGAGAGACGATCCGCGTGAAAGCTGCTCAGAGCACAGCTCCGCTGAAGGCGGAGGAAGTGAAGAAAAAGGCAGCGGCGGCAGAGGCCGTTTCTGCAGCAGCCGTAGAGAGTGCCGCGGCAGAAGTTCCGTCTGCAGAAGTACCTGCAGCGCAGAAACCGGCGGCAGAAGCGAAACCGGCGGCAGCAGAGACGGAAGAGAAAGCCGGAAAGGCTGAAGAAACAGCAAGTGCCGGCACTTCCGAAAAAGCTCCCAAGGGCGGAGAGCCTTCAGAGCCGGCGAATGCCGCGGCGAAGGCAGAGCCGAAAGAGGCTCCCGCAAAGCCTGCAGAACAGAAGCCCGCAGAACAGAAGTCCGCTGAGCAGAAGCCTGCAAAGAAGACAACAGTTATTGTGAATGATTCCCAGCCCGGGAAGAGTGTTACAAGAACCGTCGTCCGTTCGATCAACCAGATTCCGTATATTCAGGATCCGGCGGAGAGACTTCACCGGAATGGCCAGAACCCGTCTGCCGGCCGCGGAACCGGGAGAGGAAACATTCAGAGCGGATATAACCGCGGCGGCCAGGGGAGCAATAACCGCACAGGTCAGGGCGGATACAGCCGCAGCCAGAGCAGTCAGGGCGGCTACCAGGGACGTTCGGCAAGACCCGGACAGGGCTATACCGGCGGACGCGGCAGTTTTGGCGCAAGACCTGGACAGGGCGGATTTTCCGGCGGCAGAGGCGGTCAGGGAACCAGATCCGGTTCCTTTGCCGGCGGAAAACGTCCGGCCGGAAGAGGAGCGATGGGCGGAGGCGATGCATTTGTAAAGGACTCCGAGAAGCATCGCGATGCGGACCGGCGCAAGGCCGGCCAGGAGCGCGACAAGCGAAACCGCAAGGACTATATGTATACAGACGAGGATGTCAGGGCCAAGAAACCCGGACGCTTCGTGAAGCCGGAGAAGGTCGAGGAAGCTCCTGAAGAGCAGATCAAGACCATTTCTGTTCCGGATAAGATTACAATCCGCGATCTTGCAGCCAAGATGCATATGCATGATGCGGAGATTATCAAGAAGCTGTTTCTCGAAGGCAAAGTGACCACACCGAATACGGAGCTCTCTTATGATGAGGCTTCCAATATTGCGGTCGATTTCGATATCCTCTGCGAGAAGGAGGAAAAGGTCGATGTCATCAAGGAACTTCTGAAGGATGAGGAAGATCCGGAGGATACGCTGGTTCCCCGCGCACCGGTTGTGTGCGTCATGGGCCATGTCGATCACGGCAAGACCACTCTTCTCGATTATATCCGCGCGAAATCTCTCGGGATCACCGATGAGGACAAGAAGGAGCGCGAGAGAAAGATGGCGGCTCTTTCCGTCGCCAATAAGGAGGCCGGCGGAATCACGCAGGCCATCGGCGCTTATCAGGTGGATGTGAAGGGAAGGAAAATCACATTCCTTGATACCCCCGGACATGAGGCCTTCACGGCGATGCGTATGCGCGGTGCGAATTCCACGGATATTGCTATCCTCGTCGTCGCGGCCGATGACGGTGTCATGCCGCAGACCATTGAGGCAATCAATCATGCGAAAGCGGCCGGCATTGAAATCATTGTTGCAGTGAACAAGATCGATAAACCGGGTGCAAACGTGGATCTCGTGAAGCAGGAGCTCACGAAGTATGATCTTGTCGCGACGGACTGGGGCGGCTCGACGGAATTTGTTCCGGTCAGCGCTAAAACTGGTCAGGGCGTCGATGATCTTCTCGACACCGTACTGCTCACGGCGGACATCCTTGAACTCAAGGCAAATCCGAACCGCAGGGCGAGGGGTCTTGTCCTCGAGGCAAGGCTGGACAAGGGTCGTGGTCCGGTCGCAAATGTCCTCGTTCAGAAGGGTACACTGCACATCGGAGACTTCATTTCCGCAGGTGCAGCTTCCGGCAAGGTCCGTGCGATGATCGACGACAAGGGAAGAAATGTCAGGGCGGCCGGACCTTCGACGCCGGTCGAGGTACTCGGACTTTCCGAGGCACCGAGTGCAGGTGAAGTTATTATCGCGCACGACGGTGACAAGGAAGCAAAGCAGTTTGCAGCTGTGTACCGTGACCAGCACAAGGAGGACCTGCTTGAAGAGAACCGCATGCATATGAGTCTTGACGATCTCTTCACGCAGATGAAGGAAGGCAATCTCAAGGAATTCAATATCATTATCAAGGCGGATGTCCAGGGCTCGGTTGAAGCGCTGAAATCCAGTCTCCTGAAGCTTTCCAATGATGAAATCGCCGTGAAGTGCATTCACAGCGGGGTCGGTGCCATCACGGAGTCCGATGTCTCGCTTGCTTCCGCTTCGGATGCAATCATCATCGGCTTCAATGTGAAGCCCGATGCAGTTGCGAAGGCGATGGCGGAGCGTGAAGGCGTTGATGTTCACGTGTATGATGTCATCTATACCGCGATCGATGAGGTCGAGGCGGCCATCAAGGGCATGGAAGCTCCGGTTTATGAGGAATCCATCATCGGACACGCGGAGATCCGTCAGATCTTCCATGCATCGCAGGTCGGCAACATCGCTGGTGCATCTGTCACAGACGGTCTTGTGCGCCGCGGCTGCAAGTGCCGCATCACAAGAGACGGCAAGGAAATCTTCAACGGCGGCCTTGCATCTCTGAAGCGTTTCAAGGACGATGTCAAGGAAGTAAAGGAAGGCTTCGAATGCGGTCTTGTATTTGACGGTTTTGATGCAATCAATGTCGGGGATATGGTCGAAGCCTATGAGATGGTCAAGGTGACCGGCGACCGCGCAGCAGAAATCAAGGCACAGCGCCGTGCTGAGGCTGCAGCGAAGGCACAGGCTGCGAAAGACGACAAAGATGAAAACAAGTAAGTGATTCAGGGAAATTATTTTGAGAAAAAACAGTGTCAAGAACAGAAGAATCAATGACGAAGTGATGCGCTCGCTGGCGCAGATTATACGCGATCTCAAGGATCCGCGGGTTTCGCCGATGACGAGTGTAATGGAGGTCGAGGTGGCGCCGGACCTGAAGACGTGCAAGGTGTTTTTCAGCGTCTACGGGTCCCCGGAGGACGGGAAGAAGACGCTTGAGGGCCTCAACAGCGCAAAGGGCTTCATCCGCACGGCACTCGCACACGATGTAAATCTGCGCAACACACCGGAGCTTACCTTTATCTATGATGACTCGATCGCATATGGCGTTGCCATGTCGAAGAAGATTGACGAAGTCATCGCAGCGGACGAGGCGGCAGAGGAAGCGCGCGGGGAAACACCGGAGAAGACAGAAGAATAAGCATCGGACGGGACGGAGGAAATAGCCATTGGATATACTGAAAGAAACGGAAGGCGCAAAAACGATCGCCGTCAGTGGTCATATCAATCCGGACGGGGATGCAGTCGGTTCTTCTGTCGGCATGGCGCTTTATCTTGAGAAGGAAATGCCGGGAGTCCGGGTAGATGTTTTTGCGGAGGACTTCAAGGAAAGTCTCCGGCATCATATGCCGGAGGTCGGCAGAATTCGTTTTGACTATCAGACGGATATTAAGAAATACGATATTTTTATCTGCCTTGATACTGCGTCGGACCGTCTTGGAAGAGCAAAGCCGTTTTTTGATACGGCCGCAAAGCGTATCAACATCGACCATCACGAGTCGAACCCGGGAGACGGAGATGTAAACTTCATTGATCCGGATGCGAGCAGCACCTGTGAGCTTGTCTATCTCACGATGGACCCGGCGAAGATCAATGAGCCGATCGCGCGCGCACTCTACATCGGCATTGTTACGGACACCGGTGTCTTCAAGTATTCCAACACGTCAAAACGCACGATGGAGATCGCCGGTGATCTCATCAGCCACAAGCTCCAGCCGGAACCGGGAATTCTCATCAACGACATTTTCTTCGGGCGCACCTATCTGCAGAACCAGATTATGGGGCGCGCGCTGCTCGAGAGCATGATGTTCAACAACGGCACCTGCATCGTCAGCGTGATTGACCGGAAGACCATGGAATTCCATGAGGTCGGTCCGAAGGATATGGACGGCATCGCAGAGCAGCTCAAGCTCACGGAAGGCGTGAAGTGCGCCATCTTTATGTACGAAACGGATCCTGGCACATACAAGGTTTCTCTCCGCTCAGACGGGAGCGTAAATGTCGCGAAGGTCGCCGCACTTTTCGGCGGCGGCGGGCATGAACGTGCCGCCGGCTGCACAGTGAGTGCGCCGTATCACGACATTATCAACAACATCTCCTCAGCAATTCTGAGTGAGCAGGGCGCGAAGGATGTGGGCTGATGCCGGAAAATACTCTGAACGGAATGCTCGACGTCTGCAAGGAGCGCGGGTATACATCGAATGACGCAGTGGCAAAGCTGCGCGGCATTCTTCATATGAAAAAAATCGGACATACAGGGACCCTCGATCCGGAGGCGGAAGGGGTGCTCCCTGTATGTCTGTGCAATGGGACAAAACTGGTAAGCCTCATCGAGGATACCGATAAAGAATATTCCGCCGTGCTGCGCCTCGGAATTACGACCGACACGCAGGACCTTGCACCCGGCGCGAAAATGCTCTCGTCCGTTCCGGATGAGGAGGTCCTTCGGAAAGTGACTCCGGAAATGGTCCGGCAGACCGCCGGAATGTTTGTCGGGGAGATCAGCCAGGTTCCGCCTATGTATTCTGCCGTCCGGGTGAATGGAAAGAGGCTTTATGAACTCGCCCGTGAGGGAAAGACCGTGGAGCGCGCGGCAAGAACAATCCGGATCTATGAGATCGAAATCACGGACATAGATCTTCCGCGCGTGACGATGCGGGTGCGCTGCTCGAAGGGAAC
This sequence comes from uncultured Lachnospiraceae bacterium, assembly GCA_900317475.1. Lineage (GTDB taxonomy): Bacteria > Bacillota > Clostridia > Lachnospirales > Lachnospiraceae > CAG-791. The sequence goes on from ONGY01000022.1 coordinate 21,310, forward strand.
GTATATCCGGACCCTTTGCAATGACATCGGTGAGCGGCTTGGCGTCGGAGGAGTGATGGAACACCTCGTGCGCACGAGGGTCGGAATGTTCCGGCTGGAGAATGCGGTGACGCTCGGGGAGCTGGAAGAGAGAATGAAGAGAGCAGAGGCGGAAGGCAAAGAAAAATATGCCTACGTGCGCTCTCTGGTGCAGCCGGTGGAAGCTTTCTTCTCGGAGTGCCCGGCCGTGAGAACCTTAAAGGAATCCGATGTACATCTGAGAAACGGAAACGCGCTTGCCGGGGCGGATCTGACGGAAGGCAGAGTTCCGGAATCCGCGGACGGCCGCATCCGGGTGTATGATTCGCAGGGCGTTTTTACGGCTGTTTACGGACCGGAACCCGGGAGCGGAAAAATCCGGCCGGTTAAAATGTTCCTTTAATCAGTATCCTGAAAATCAGTATTCTGGGCTTGCGTTCAGAATGAACAGACTTTTTACAGCAGACAGACTATGATACTTATCAGCGGCACGGATCAATTTCAGATTCCCGTTCCGACGGCAGCGGCCATCGGAAAGTTTGACGGGATTCATATCGGTCACCGGAGACTTCTCGATGTCTGCGGAAGACAGAAAGCAAACGGACTGGCTGCGGCAGTTTTTACGTTTGACCCGTCGCCGACCGTTTTCTTCAGTCACAGAACGGCTGAGCGCTGTGAGCTCATGACGAGGGAAGAAAAGCGCCTTGCATTCGAAAAGATGGGCATCGAATATCTTGTCGAGTTCCCCATGAATGAGGCGACGGCAGTGACGGATCCCGGGGATTTCGTGCAGCGGATTCTCTATGGGGAGATGCATGCGCGGTTTGTTGCCGCCGGAAGCGACCTTTCTTTCGGCGCGGGCGGAAAGGGGAATTTTGATTTCCTCGAGGACGCCTCGCTGCGGCTTGGATTTAAGACGGAAATGGTCCCGAAAGTGAAAATCGGCGGAACCGTCGTGAGTTCAACCTATATCCGGACTTTGGTGGAGCAGGGAAAGATGGAAGAGGCGGAGCGCTTCCTCGGCGAGCCGTACAGTATCCTCGGCACCGTCGTGTCCGGCAACCGGATCGGGCGGACCATCGGCATTCCGACGGTGAATCAGGTGCCGGAGAGGACAAAGCTTCTTCCGCCGTTCGGTGTCTATTATTCCGATTCGGTTATCGACGGAAAAACCTATCACGGGATGACCAATATCGGCATCAAGCCCACGATCTCGGCGGGCAAGGTTCCGGGAGAAGAGCCGCCGGTCACAGTCGAAACCTATCTCTATGATTTCAGCGGCGATCTATACGGAAAAACAGCACTGACTAAAATTTACACTTTCCGGAGGAGTGAGCGGAAGTTCTCATCCCTTGAGTCGCTGAAGAGTCAGATGGAGCTGGACATTGAGGCGGGGAGAAAATTCCACACGGAGAGAAGAGGAGCGCAGTCTCTCTCCGGAAAATGAACAGGGGCTTCAATCATTTTCTTTACTTTCTGTCTGCCCCATGATATGATGCATTTGCTGTGCATTTTTGTGCACATTTTTCCGTAACCTGGTTCTATGGAGACTCCGACCGGGACCCGGTTGCGGCCCAGGCAGAATAGTCTGCCGCATGAGCCCGTGGATGGGCAGAAGGAGAGAAAATGATTTCACAGGAAAAGAAGACAGAGATAATCAAGAAGTATCAGCGCGACGAGCATGACACCGGTTCACCGGAAGTTCAGATCGCAGTTCTCACCGAGAGAATTCAGGAGCTGACCGAGCACATGAAGAAGAACCCGAAGGATTTCCATTCCAACCGCGGTCTTCTGAAGATGGTCGGTAAGAGAAGAGGACTCCTCGACTATCTCAAGAAGAATGATCTTGAGAAATATCGTAAGCTGATCGCAGATCTCGGCATCAGAAAGTAATTTTACTCTTGTATAAGAAGAGACGGCTGCCTTCCCGAATTTGGAGAGCAGTCCGTCTCTCTTTGATATGAACGGCTTTTCGGAGAAACATGTTTGAGCGAATAGGCTCCGGAAATTCCGGAAGAGGATTCTTCCGGGACAGAACCGAAGATCTGTCTTCGGGATCTGGCAAAGGACGAAGAAGAGACGAAGGAGAAAAAAATGTACAAGACCTATTCAATGGATCTTGCCGGCAGAACACTGTCGATCGATATCGGCCGTGTCGGCAAGCAGGCAAACGGATGCGCACTGATGCACTACGGTGACACCACTGTTCTGTGCACTGCAACGGAGTCCAAAGAGCCCCGCGAAGGCGTGGACTTCTTCCCGCTGAGCGTGGAGTATACCGAGAAGTTCTATGCCATCGGCAAATTCCCGGGAGGATTCAACAAGAGAGAAGGAAAGGCCAGCGAGAACGCAATTCTGACGAGCCGCGTCATCGACCGTCCGATGCGTCCGCTGTTCCCGAAGGATATGCGCAATGATGTCACGCTGGAGTGCATGGTCCTCAGTGTTGACCCGGAGTGCAGACCTGAGCTTCTTGCCATGATCGGCGCCTCGGTTGCGACCACGATTTCCGATATCCCGTTTGCCGGACCGTGCGCTTCCACGCAGGTAGGCCTTGTCGACGGCAATGTCATCATCAACCCGAGCCAGGAGCAGTGGGACAAGGGCGATCTTCGCCTGACTGTTGCTTCCACGGCAGACCGTGTCATGATGATCGAGGCCGGCGCAAATGAGATCCCCGAGAAGGATATGATCGACTACATCTATCAGGCAGATGCGGTCAACAAGCAGCTGGTTGCCTTCATCAACAAGATCCGCGAGGAAGTCGGCAAGCCGAAGCAGGAATATAATTCCGTCGCGGTTCCGGAGCAGATGTTTGAGGACATGAAGAAGATTGTCCCGCCGGAAGAGATGGAAGAGGCCTGCTTCACCGATGATAAGCAGACCCGCGAGAAGAGAATCGCAGAGATCACTGACAGGATGAAGGAAGCATTTGCGGACAATGAGCAGTACCTTGCTCAGCTGGGCGATGCGGTCTATCAGTACGAGAAGAAGACCATCCGCAAGATGATTCTCAAGGATCACAAGAGACCGGACGGCCGTCTGCTCACACAGATCCGCCCTCTGGCAGCCGAGGTTGATGTCATTCCCAGAGTCCATGGTTCTGCAATGTTCACCAGAGGACAGACGCAGATCCTCGATGTTGTGACCCTCGCACCGCTTTCCGATGCACAGAAGGTGGAGGGACTCGATCCGAACATTACAACCAAGAGATATATTCATCAGTATAATTTCCCGGCATATTCCGTCGGTGAGACCAAGGTCTCCAGAGGACCGGGACGCCGCGAGATCGGTCATGGTGCACTTGCCGAGCGCGCTCTAATGCCGGTACTTCCGTCGGTTGAGGAATTCCCGTATGCAATCCGCGCCGTATCTGAGACGCTCGAGTCGAACGGCTCTACCTCGATGGCTTCGACCTGTGCTTCCTGCATGTCTCTGATGGCAGCAGGCGTACCGATCAAGAAGCAGGTAGCAGGCATTTCCTGCGGACTTGTCACCGGCGAGACCGATGATGATTTCGTGCTTCTCACCGATATCCAGGGTCTTGAGGACTTCTTCGGCGATATGGACTTCAAGGTCACCGGAACGCATGACGGCATCACTGCAATCCAGATGGATATCAAGATTCACGGCCTTACCCGTGCCATCGTGGAGGGCGCAATCCAGCGCTGCAAGGATGCCCGCGAGTATATCATGACCAATGTCATGACCCCGGCAATCGCTGAGCCGAGAAAAGAAGTCTCGAAGTATGCGCCGAAGATCATCTTCACGCAGATTGACCCGGAGAAGATCGGCGATGTTGTCGGAAAGCAGGGCAAGACGATCAACGAGATCATCAAGCGCACCGGTGCGCAGATCGATATCGACGACGACGGCAAGGTGTCCATCTGCGGTATGGACAAGAACGGCCTCGAGGAAGCAAAGAAGATGATCGAGATCATCTGCACCGATTTCGAAGAGGGCATGATCCTCGACGGAACCGTTGTTTCCATCAAGGAGTTCGGTGCATTCATCGAGTTTGCTCCCGGCAAGGAGGGCATGGTCCATATCTCGAAGATCACGAATCATCGTCTCGAGAAGGTCGAAGATGCACTCAGCATCGGCCAGAAGGTCACCGTGAAGTGCCTCGGCAAGGACCGCATGGGAAGACTTTCCTTCTCGATCAAGGACGCTCCTCAGCATCAGTAATCGTTTTTTGAAAGACCCGGCCGGCAGGCGGGAGGTTTGGCGCTGCGTCAAAACTCCCGGTGCAGGTCGGGTCTTTTGCTGTGCAGACAGATATTCCGGCTGAATCTGTCTGCTTCCGGTCGCTTCGCTACGTTTTTGCCGTCGGTCTAAGCTCAGCGTTCGCCTGCGGCTCCGCTTCGCAAAGACCGCGGCAAAATAGTCCCTGAAGCAGACAGATTCAGCCTCTAAATTCACGGTTAACTGTTTAATTCTTAATTCGGATTTTGGGTATTTATTATGACTAGTGTACAGGAAGAAATTGCAAGACGGCGCACGTTCGCGATCATTTCGCACCCGGATGCCGGCAAGACGACGCTGACGGAGAAGTTCCTGCTGTATTCGGGAACGATCAATACAGCCGGTTCCGTCAAGGGTAAGGCGACGGCGAAGCATGCAGTGTCGGACTGGATGGAGATCGAGAAGCAGAGAGGTATTTCCGTCACCAGTTCGGTGCTGCAGTTCGAGTATGAAGGGTGCTGTGTGAATCTGCTGGATACGCCGGGCCACCAGGACTTCTCGGAAGACACGTACAGGACTTTGATGGCGGCGGACTCGGCGGTCATGGTCATAGACGGTTCAAAAGGTGTCGAGCCGCAGACGAGGAAGCTGTTCAAGGTCTGTGCGATGCGGCATATTCCGATTTTCACGTTCATCAATAAGATGGACCGGGATGCGCTGGATACGTTTGACCTGCTCGATGATATTGAAAAGAATCTGGGTGTCTCGACGTGCCCGGTGAACTGGCCGATCGGTTCGGGCAAGGGGTTTAAGGGCATTTATGACCGCGAGCTGAAGGATGTCCTGGTTTATTCGGATACGCTGAAGGGCACGAAGGAAGGAAAAGAAGAGCGGATTCCGCTTTCGGACGATGCGGCGATCACGGCTGCGATCGGTGAGAATGCGAAGGAAAAACTGGAGTCGGAGATTGATCTTCTCGACGGGGCTTCGGAGCCGTTTGACCTCGATGAGGTGCAGCAGGGACTGCTCACGCCGGTGTTTTTCGGTTCTGCGCTGCAGAATTTCGGCGTCGAGATTTTCCTGAAGCATTTCCTGAAGATGGCACTTCCGCCTACGGCGCGGAATTCGGACCAGGGTCCGATTGATCCATATACAAATGATTTCTCTGCGTTTGTTTTCAAGATTCAGGCGAACATGAACAAGGCGCACCGGGATCGTGTCGCGTTCATCCGGGTCTGCTCGGGCAGATACGATGCCACGCAGGAAGTAAAGCATGTGCAGTCAGGGCGGGTGGCGCGTCTTTCGCAGCCGCAGCAGCTGATGGCGGATGACCGGAAGGTTGTGAGCGAGGCGTATGCAGGTGATATTCTCGGTATTTTCGATCCGGGTCTGTACAGTATCGGAGATACGTTCTGCATGCCGAAGCAGAACTTCCGCTATGAAGGTATTCCAACGTTCGCGCCGGAGCATTTCGCAAGGGTGCGGCAGGTTGATACTATGAAACGGGATCAGTTCGTAAAGGGCATTTCGCAGATTGCGCAGGAAGGCGCCATTCAGATTTTCCGTGAGATCGGCATGGGACTCGAGGAGATTATCTGCGGCGTTGTCGGCGTACTGCAGTTCGATGTTCTGAAATTCCGCCTGAAGAACGAATACAATGTGGATATCATTCTGGAGCAGCTCCCGTATGAATATATCCGCTGGATTTCGAAATGGGACGGAGACGTGAAGAACATCGTCGGCACTTCGGATATGAAACTGATTGAGGACCTGAAGGGCAATCCGCTCCTCATTTTCGTAAATGAGTGGTCAGTCGGGATGGTGCTCGACCGGAACAAAGGCCTGGAGCTGGAAGAGTTCAGGAAGAACTGACAGAACGCTTTCAAAAGCTGCCGGGGAAAATATTCTTTTATGCACTTCGTGAATTTGATGAACTCGGATTTGCGAAGAAATTCAGTGAAGAGACGGGAATTGAGTTTGGCTACACGACGGAATATCCGACGAAAGAGAATTATATTCTTGCAAAAGGGTCGGATGCAGTCAGCATGACGCCGTGCGATATGTCGGCACCGATGGTGGAGCTGTTTGCAGGGATCGGCGTGAAGTATCTTCTTTGCCGTTCGATCGGCTATGATCACGTCGACCTTCACAAAGCGAAGGAACTCGGCATGAAGGTTTCGAACGTGAGCTACCCGCCGTCCGGAGTTGCGAACTATGCGATCATGCTGATGCTCATGCTGCAGCGCAGAATCACGCAGATTCTCGCCCGTGCGGACCTGCAGGATTATTCACTCAAGGGCAAGATCGGCCGTGATATGAGTTTCTCGTCGGTCGGTGTCATCGGAACCGGACGCATCGGAAGGACGGTCATCGACCATCTGTCGGGTTTTGGCTGCAAGATTTACTGCTACGATCCATATCAGAATGAAGAGGTAAGGAAATACGCTGAGTATGTGTCTCTCGACGAGCTGTATGCAAAGTCAGAGGTCATCACGCTGCACACGAACGCGACGGAGGAGAACCATCATCTCCTGAACGCGGAAGCTTTTGCAAAGATGAAGGACGGAGTTCTCATCGTCAATACGGCACGCGGCAAGCTGATTGATACCGATGCGCTGGTCGAGGCGCTTGAGAGCGGAAAGGTCGGCGGTGCTGCCCTGGATGTTCTTGAGAAGGAGGACGGACTTTATTATTATAATCGCATCGGCGATGTCATCGCGAACCGCGACATGGCGCTGCTCCGTTCGTTCCCGAATGTGATCATGAGCCCGCACACGGCGTTCTACACACAGCAGGCGATCAGCCACATGGTAGGCAGCTGCTTCGAGGCGGCAGAGGCGTTCGAAAAGGGCGAGAAGACAGTGCATGAGGTAAAACTCCCGGACTGACACGGGGCGGCATCCGCTTAAAACAGCAGGATCTGATCCGGATTGTATATTCGGGCTGCCTGTCAGCAATAGAACAATACGGAAATAACGAAAGCACACCGGAAGGAGAGAAGACAATGTTTATTACCTGTCTCGATATGGAAGGCGTACTGGTGCCGGAAATCTGGATTGCCTTTTCGAAGGCGAGCGGGATCCCGGAACTCAAACGGACGACGCGCGATGAGCCCGATTATAATAAGCTTATGCACTGGAGACTTGATATTCTCCGTGAACACGGCCTCGGGCTGAAAGAGATCCAGGACGTAATTTCGACCATCGATCCGATGCCCGGCGCAAAGGAGTTCCTCGATGAGCTCCGCCGGGATATGCAGGTCATCATCATCAGTGATACCTTCACGCAGTTTGCGATGCCTCTGATGAAAAAACTCGGCTATCCGACTCTTTTCTGCAATGAGCTCATCGTCGGTGAGGACGGAATGATCCGGGATTTTCGGATGCGCACGGCACAGTCAAAACTCGCAACGGTGAAGGCTCTTCAGTCGATCGGTTTTGAAACCATCGCAAGCGGTGATTCCTATAATGACCTGGGCATGATCCGCGAAAGTTCGGCGGGTTTCCTCTTCAGGAGCACGCCGCAGATTATCGCGGACAATCCGGACGGACAATCCGGATATTCCGAGTTTTGAAGAATTCCCGGACCTTCTGCGGGCAATCCGCGGAGCGGCGGGAATCCTTGTATAAACGATGTCTGGATACGGATTTGCAGGCATATAACCGGCATGGCTGTTCATCCGCAGCCACGCCGGTTTTTGATTAAAATTATACAGAATGATTCGTGACGGCTTGTTTCCCTCAAGAAATATCACGCAGCAGGAAAGGGGCATCTGTATCTGCTTCATCACATGGTCGGATTAAATATCACGCAGCAGGAAAGGGGCATCTGTATCTGCTTCATCACAAGGTCGGATTCCTGTCTTTCGGTGTTCCGGAGCGGATGAATGAGCCCGAAAGCATTTGAGAATCATAGGCAAATAATCTAATAAATGATAGAATATGATTTAACTTTGCCGGGATGGCTTCCGGTGCGGCTGGTACCGCAGAAGCAACGATGCGGAGGCTGGCAGAAAGGCAGGATGCATTCAATGTCTGAATATATTGATGTAACAAATTATGGTGGAGAGACCTCCCCGGAGACTGCGGCTGAGCCCGCAGAGAAGACGGCGGAGTGTGCAGCGGAAGAAGCTTCTTCCGAAGAGACAGCTGCTGCCGAAGGAGCACCTGCGGCAGAAGGAACCGAAGCAGAAGCTTCCGGAGAGACGTTTTCTGAATCTGCAGATGAGGCTCCCGAAAAGACGGATAATGCCGATAATACGGCTGCAGAGGCAGAGGCTGCCTGTGAGGCCCGGCCGGAGATGAAACAGAAGAGAACGATAAGAAATCGTTCGTGGATCATCTTTCTGTTTACGGCAACAAAATTCTGGAGGGCGCTCAGAAGGCCGGAAATGTCATGAAGGAGCAGACCGTGAAGGCGGGCGAGACCTTCCGCGATGCAAAGGAAAGGGCCGATGCAAGCCGCAGGGCAAAAGCGGAGGAAGAGGCCGCAGAGGCAGCTGCCAGGGCTGCTGACGATGCAAACATCGGAACGGTCCGTATTGCGGATGATGTCGTAGCAATGATCGCTTCCTATGCAGCGCAGGAAGTTGACGGCGTTGCAGGCATGGCCGGTTCGGGCACGAGCGAATGGCTCGGCCGCGTCGGTGTAAAGGACCCGCAGAAAGGTGTCCATGTTGATGTCAACGAGAAGAATGTCCGGGTCGATCTGTCCATCATTATCGGATACGGCTACAATATTCCGGCAACAAGCAGCCGTGTACAGGCAAGAGTGAAGCAGGCTGTCGAGAATATGACAGGTCTTGCGGTGACGGATGTCAATGTCCGCATTGCAAGCATCCGGATTTCGCCCGAGAGCGATACTACGAAGTGATACAAGGTCAGGACGGTTAAGATCATGGCAATGCTTAGAAGAACACTCCGCGAACAGATTTTCAAGCTTCTTTTCCGAGTTGAATTCCTGCCCGGCGATCAGATGAAGAAGCAGGAAGAGATGTTTTTCGACAGTGGAGATCAGACATATTCAGAGGAAGACAGGAAAGAAATCTCCGATAAATTCGAGAAAATTCTGCAGGAGCTCCCCGAGATTGACAGGATGATCGCAGAAAAAACCGAAGGCTGGGGCATCGACCGGATCGGCAAGGTGGAGCTCACCATCCTCCGTCTCGCACTTTACGAGATGAAGGAAGACGATACGGTCCCGGAGAAGGTTGCGATCAATGAGGCGGTTGAGCTGGCGAAGAAGTTCGGACAGGATGATTCCCCTGCTTTCGTGAATGCAATTCTCTCGAAATTCACCGAAGAGGGAGAGAAGGAAGCTCCCGTACGCGATAAGAAGGAAGCCCTCCGGAGAGAAGAGAAGGAAAAACTGGCGAAAGAGCGCAGCGGAGGTGCTGAGGTGCATATCGTAAGCAGCAGGAAAACGAAGGATTGATGAAGTCAGTTTATTCTGTATCGCAGATAAATGCATATATCAAAAATATGTTCCGGCAGGATTACTTGCTTTCGCAGGTGCTCGTACGAGGCGAGGTCAGCAATTGCAAGTATCATTCCTCCGGACATATTTATTTTACGATGAAGGATGAAGGCGGAACGCTCTCCTGCGTGATGTTTGCAGGAAATGTGCGTAAGGGCGGCCTCAGGTTCCGGATGAGCGAGGGCGACGAGGTCATCGTCCTGGGAACGGTGGACGTTTACGAGAAGACTGGGTCGTATCAGCTCTATGCACAGCAGATCGTGCGGGATGGTGCGGGCGCGCTGAATGCACGCTTCGATCAGCTCAAGAAAAAACTCGAAGAAGAGGGAATGTTCGATGAGCGCTATAAGCAGCCGATCCCGAAATATATCCGCACACTCGGTGTGGTGACAGCCCCGACCGGTGCCGCGGTCCGCGACATCATCAATATTGCGACAAGGCGGAATCCCTATATACGGATCATCCTCTATCCGGCACTCGTGCAGGGTGAGGGAGCAAAGGAATCGATTGTAAACGGAATTCGGGCATTGGACAGTCTTCCTCCGGAAATACATCCGGATACAATCATCGTCGGCCGCGGCGGCGGTTCCCTCGAAGACCTGTGGGCCTTCAACGAGGAAATCGTGGCACAGGCCGTCTTCGAGTGCCGAACGCCGGTCATCTCAGCGGTCGGCCATGAAACGGATACCGTCATAACGGATTATGTGGCGGACCTTCGGGCTCCGACTCCTTCGGCGGGTGCAGAACTTGCAGTCTTTGACGTGAGGCAGTTTTTCCGTGACCTCTCGGCGTCAGAAAACTCACTCACGGATGCGATGAGCTGGAAAATCCGACAGGCCAGACAGACGCTGGATACGGAGAAGAGAAGTCTCATACAGCTTTCACCGGCGGCAAAGATCCGGGAGCAGCGGATGATGGCCGCGACGGCTTCCGACAGGCTGACAGAGCTCATGCGGGCAAGTCTGCAGCGGGCAGGGACAGGACTTCTGCTGTACAGTCCGGAGAAACTCACCGGTGCCATGACAGCCGTGATTGGGCAGTATAAGAATCGTCTCTCACAGTACAGTGAAGAAAATCTCACCGGGGCGGAGAAACAGAAGATCAAAGATGCAAAGCATACCCTTGCCGTATTGAGTGCTGGGCTGGATGGGGTCTCCCCGCTGAAAAAACTTGGCGGCGGCTTCGGATATATCAGTATGGACGGCAGGAATATTAACAGTGCAGCGGAGCTTAAGCCGGGCGATCTTTTTGATGTCCGCCTGAGTGACGGCAGTGTGACGGCCGAGGCAAAGTCTGTGGATCTGGATTCTTCGGATCTTGATTCAGAAGATGCCGGAACCGGAAGGAGAATACAGGGATGGCAATGACAGGACAGAATAGAGAGGAAGACTTCTTCGGTCAGGAAATCCGCGAAGAAAATGATCTTCGCGAAGGAGCGGACCTTACTGCGGACAGCAAAAAAACAATGAAAACCGCGGGGGAAGAGAGCGCGGGCGCAAAACAGAAAGAAAGTGCAGATATTGGCGCAGAGAAAGACGGAGAAAATGAGTCCGCAGAGCTCAGCGTCGAAGAGGCTTTCGAGGAGCTCAGGAAGATTCTCGCTGCCATGCAGGATCCGAACGTGACGCTTGAAGAATCTTTTCAGCAGTATGAACGCGGCATGAAGCTTGTAAAGTACTGCAGCAGCAGGATTGACCTTGTTGAGAAGAAGGTTATGAAGCTCAGTGCGGATGGTTCGCTTTCTGAGTTTGAAGGAATGCAGGATAAATAAGAACAGTGAAGGGGAAGCTATGAGTTTTGACGAAGAACTTTCAGCAGCAGCGGGTAAGGTAAATGACATCATCGCGAAATTCCTTCCGGCAGAAAAAGGGTACGCACGGACAGTCATCGAGGCGATGAATTACAGCGTGAATGCAGGCGGAAAGCGTCTGCGGCCGCTGTTCATCTATGAGACGGACAGGATGTACGGCGGAGATACAAAAGAGGCAGAGCCGTTCATGGCTGCCATTGAGATGATCCACACCTATTCGCTTGTTCACGATGATCTCCCGGAGATGGACAACGATGAGTACCGCCGCGGGCGCAGGACGACGCACGCTGTATACGGCCCCGGCATGGGCGTGCTGGCGGGCGACGGTCTTCTTAATTACGCGTATGAGACGGTGCTGAAGGCGATCCTGGATGAAACAGATGAAACAATGAAAGCAAGAAAGGCAAGGGCTGCATATCTGCTTGCGGTAAATGCCGGAATTTACGGAATGGTCGGCGGTCAGTGTGCGGACCTTGAGTCTGAGGGCGGCGCGGAGCCGGCGGATTCGGATACGCTTATGTATATTCACAGACACAAGACAGCCTGCATGATTGAGAGCGGATTCCAGATCGGTGCCATTCTTGCCGGTGCGCCGGAGAAGGACATCGAAGACCTGGGCAAAATAGCTGAAAAAATCGGCGTTGCTTTCCAGATTGAGGACGATATCCTCGATGTTGTCGGAAATTCCGAGGAGGTCGGGAAGACACTTGGGAAGGATGCGGCAGAGGAGAAGGCAACCTATGTTTCGGTTCACGGCCTTGCGCGGTCGCGTGAGGATGTGAAGCGGCTCACCAGAGAGGCGATCGGGCTGTATGACGGCCTTTCCGCAAAGAATGATTTTCTCCGCACGCTCATCGAGTCGATGATGACGCGCACGAAATAAGACAGGGAATACAAAGAAATGGGTTCACTCCTTGATTCCATAGAGAAACCGAATGATATTAAGAAGATCCCGCCGAAGTACTATACGCAGCTGGCCGCGGAGATCCGTGAATTCCTGGTGGAGCACATCTCCCGGACCGGCGGGCACCTTGCGAGCAACCTCGGCGCGGTAGAACTCACGATGGCCCTCCATCTGTGCCTTGATTTGCCGAACGACAAAATCATCTGGGACGTCGGGCATCAGAGCTATACGCACAAACTGCTCACCGGAAGGAAGAGCGGCTTCGATTCGCTGCGGCAGTACGGCGGGATGAGCGGTTTTCCGAAGCGGTGGGAGAGTGACTGCGATGCATTTGACACAGGCCACAGCTCCACGTCCATATCGGCCGGCCTTGGGCTTGTGAAGGCACGTGACCTTCTCGGAGAACAGCGCACGATCGTCTCGGTCATCGGTGACGGTGCGCTGACGGGAGGCATGGCTCTTGAGGCTCTCAACAACGCGTCCAAACTGACAACGAATTTCATTATCATCCTGAATGACAATGGGATGTCCATCAGTCCGAATGTCGGAGGATTCAGCACGTATCTCACCGATATCCGTACGTCAGACAGTTATCTGCATCTGCGCGACAAGATTTATTATTCCATGAACGACAACCTTCCGCAGGTTGTAAACCGTATCCGCCGGGCAAAGAATTCGTTAAAACAGCTCATGATTCCGGGCATGATGTTCGAAGACATGGGCATAACGTACCTTGGGCCGGTCGACGGTCACAACATTCCGGAGATGATGCATATTTTCCAGGATGCAAAGCGCATCAACAAGGCAGTCATTGTCCATGTCATCACGACAAAGGGCAAAGGGTATGAGCCGGCGGAGCGCCACCCCTCGAGATTTCACGGCACCGGTCCCTTCGACGTAAAAACGGGCCTGCCCACGGCGAAGAAATCCAAGTCTGCATGGACGGATGTCTTTTCCACAGTCATGATCAAGCTGGCGCAGCGGGACCCGAAGATCGTTGCGATCACGGCGGCGATGGAGGAAGGCGTAGGACTCAAGCGATTCCATAATATATATCCGGACCGCTTCTTTGACGCAGGCATTGCGGAGCAGCATGCGGTCACATTTGCGGCGGGTCTGTCCGTCGGCGGTCTCGTGCCGGTCGTATGTATTTACTCATCCTTCCTGCAGAGAGCATACGATCAGATTATCCATGATGTCTGCATCCAGAATCTGCACGTGATTTTCGCCGTTGACCGGGCAGGCATCGTCGGCGCGGACGGCGAGACGCATCAGGGTATTTTCGACCTTTCCTATTTGTCCTCGATTCCGAACATGACCGTGATGGCCCCGAAGAACAAATGGGAGCTCTCGGACATGATGAAGTTTGCGGATCGTTATACTGCGCCGATCGCCGTGCGCTATCCGAGAGGAGAGGCGTATGACGGACTGGAGGATAAGCGGGCGCCGATTGAATACGGGAAGGCGGAGATCCTGTATGAGGGAAGGGACATTCTTCTTCTGGCGGTCGGCTCGATGGTAGAGACGGCTGTGGCTGTGAGGGAGAAACTGAGAGCGCGCTCCCTTTCCTGCACTGTTGTCAACGTCCGGTTTGTAAAGCCGTTCGATGAGGAGATCATCGAGCGGCTCTCGAAGACACACCCGCTGATCGTCACAATGGAGGAGAATGTACTCTCCGGAGGTTTTGGCGAGCATGTCGCGGATTTCTGCGAGGAAAAATGCATCGGCAGTGAGGTGCTTAATATTGCAGTTCCGAATGAGTTCGTGCCGCACGGAGGAGTCAGTATCCTGAAAAAGGTTGTCGGGATCGATGCGGATTCAGTCACAGAGAAAATCGTGAAGCGGTACTGCTGCATCGACCCTGAATTCTGCAGCCGGATGGCAGAGCTCGGAGAGAGAGAAGAAAAGCAGAAAGAGGAAGAAGAGTATAAGGATACGCCGGACACGGAGGTCGATGAGTGATGAAACAAAGACTGGACCTTCTTCTGACAGACCGGGGCCTTGTGCCGTCGAGGGAACGGGCAAAGGCTCTCATTATGGCCGGCGTGGTCTATGTGAACGGGCAGAAGGAAGACAAGGCCGGGACGGGTTTTGACCCTGACCCGGAGAAGACGAAGATTGAGGTGCGGGGAGAGACGCTCCGATATGTCTCGCGCGGGGGCCTGAAGCTTGAGAAAGCACTTGCTGTTTTCCCGATTGATCTTCAGGGAAAGACCTGTATGGACATCGGCGCTTCCACCGGCGGCTTTACAGACTGCATGCTGCAGAACGGGGCAAGGAAGGTTTACTCCATCGATGTGGGCTATGGCCAGCTCGCATGGAGCCTTCGCGAAGATCCGAGAGTTGTGTGCATGGAGAAGACCAATTTCCGATATGTAAAACCGGAGGATCTCGGCGATCCGATCGATTTTGCATCCTGCGATGTGTCATTCATCTCTCTGTCGAAAATCCTTCCGCCTGCTTTTTCTGTTCTGCGTGAGAACGCCCAGATGGTCTGTCTCATCAAGCCGCAGTTTGAAGCCGGGAGAGAGCGGGTCGGCAAGAAGGGTGTCGTCCGCGACAGAAGTGTTCACTGCGATGTTATTCGTGAGTGCACGGAGTACGCCGGGCAGGCCGGCTTTACGCTTCTGGGGCTTGATTATTCTCCCATCCGCGGACCCGAGGGAAATATCGAATATCTGATGTGGCTTTTAAAGCCGGGGACAGAAATGGAAAAACCTTCTCCCCGGCGAAATGGAGGAGAAAATAAAGGCGATTGTCGATGCAGCACATGCGGAGCTTGATAAAGGATAGAGCGGAGTCATGAACAATTTTTTCATCATCTCCAACCGAATGAAGGACCCCGATTTTGAATTCGGAGGAAAGGTGCGCGACTATCTGGTAAGCCGCGGCGCCTCCTGCACGGAGGCATTCGGGGACCCGGACGGGAAGCAGGTTGCTCCGGAGAAGACGGACCTCATCATTGTTCTCGGAGGCGACGGAACGATGCTGAAGGCCGCGGACGACAACGCGGGAGGCCGTGTGCCGCTTCTCGGCATCAATCTGGGACAGCTCGGATATATGGCCGAAATCGAGAAAGAGGGCTGGAAGGAAGCGCTGGACAGCGTTCTCTCGGGAGATTATGAGATTGAAGAGCGCATGATGCTCGAGGGCAGAAGCGCCCGCACGGGCGAAACCATGGAGGCTCTCAACGACATTGTCATCACGCGTGCGGGCAAACTGCAGGTGGTGGGGATTGACGTGTATGTCAACGGCCAGTTCCTCAATCGGTATGAGGCGGACGGCATCATTGTATCGACGCCGACCGGATCGACTGCATATAACCTTTCCGCCGGCGGTCCGATTGTGGAGCCGCAGGCGAGGCTCATCCTCATGACACCGATCTGTGCGCATACACTGAATACGAGAACCATTATCTTCTCTCCGAATGATACAATTGAGATGGAGATCGGAGCGGCCCGGACGGGTAAGCAGGCCGAGGTCGACGCGGATTTTGACGGTGACTACCATTCGGTCAGGATGAAGACGGGCGAGAGAATGCGTATCCGGGTCTCCGCAAAAACGACACGGATTCTCCGCGTGAAGCGGTTAAGTTTTCTCGAAGTACTTCACCGGAAGATGAGTGTATAGTTCGGAGCTGCAGGAGAGTTTACTATGAAGAAGGACAGACATGCCAAAATCCTGGAAATCATCGACAACAAGGCAATCGAGACACAGGAGGAACTGGCGGATGCGCTTCGCGCCGCCGGTTATGAGGTAACGCAGGCGACTGTGTCGAGAGATATCAGGGATCTTCGTCTCTCAAAGGTGCAGACCGGGAATGGCCGCCAGAAGTATGTGAGCTCGGCTGCCGAACCGGATCAGGGACTTTCCGTGAAGTACATCCGCGTGCTTCGCGAGGGATATATTTCCATGACGCCGGCGGGAAATATCCTGGTCATCAAAACGGTGTCCGGGATGGCCATGGCAGTGGCGGCGGCAGTCGATGCACTCGAGATGCCGGAAGTTGTCGGATGCATCGCCGGCGACGATACGATTTTTGCCGCTGTCCGAACGGCGGAGGGTGCGTCCTCGGTCATGAAGCGGCTGAAGGATGCAATGAAACAGAATGGTTGAGAAGCGCCGGGAGGGGTGCCCATGCTTGTCAGTCTGCATGTCCGGAATCTGGCTCTGATTTCGGAAGAAGAAGTGAATTTTGAGGATGGCCTCAACATCCTCACCGGCGAGACCGGTGCCGGCAAGTCGATCATCATCGGCTCCATCGGTATTGCGCTGGGAGGCAAAGCGGACAAATCCATCATTCGCGACGGCGCAGACTATGCGCTGATCGAACTGGTTTTCACGGCGGACACAAAGAGACAGCTGGACAGGCTGTCGGAAATGGGGTTTCCGGCAGAGGATGACGGGACGATTCTTATCAAGCGCAAGATCATGCCCACGCGTTCTGTGGCCTCTGTCAACGGAGAGGCCGCGACGGGCCGGGAACTGAAGGAGATTGCCGGACTTCTTATCGATGTTTACGGGCAGCGGGAGAATCAGACGCTCCTGCGGCGGGGCAGACAGCTTTCCATCATCGACGAATATGCGGGCGGAGAGGCTCAGGAGCTTCTTCGAAAGGTCAGGGAACATTACACATCCCTGCATGCACTTGAGAAGGAGTGGGATGAAAACGACCTCGACGAGGCCGAAAGACGCCGTGAGCTCGAGCTCCTTGATTTTGAAATCGATGAGTTGGAGAAGGCCGCCGTTAAAACCGGTGAGGATGATAAGCTCGAGAAGGATTACCGGCGGATGTCTGCCGTGAGCCGGCTGACGGCTGCCTGCGGTGCCGCACGGCAGCTGACGGATGGAGAGAGCGGAGCCTCCGAACTTGTGTCAAGGGCCTGCCGGGAACTCTCCGAGGTAAATGGCGATGACGAGGCACTCGATGCGATTGCATCGCAACTTTCCGACATCGACAGCCTGCTTTCGGATTTCAATCGGTCTCTCGATGATTATACGGAAAGTCTCACCTTCGATCCGGAGGAGTTCCGGACGGTGGAAGAGCGCCTTGACCTCATCAATCACCTGAAGGATAAATATGGGCCGACGATCGAAGACATCCAGAAGGCACTGGAGAAAAGAAAACAGAAGGCGGAGGAACTCTCGGACTACGCGGCTGGGCGGAAGCGCCTTGAAGAGAATATAAAGAAGGAAAAAGCAGAGTACCTTGCACTCTGCGGAGAACTCTCCGGGATCCGCCGGAAGGCGGCGGATGAATTCGCACGGAAGATGAAGGCAGAGTTATTGGAACTCAACTTCAACCAGGTGGAATTTGAAGTCAGCCTTACGGAAAACAGGGACAGCGCCGGAGAAACCGGTTTTGACGAGTGCGTGTTTCTCATCTCGATGAATCCGGGAGAGGAGAAGAGGCCGCTTGATACGATCGCGAGCGGCGGCGAACTTTCCAGAATCATGCTGGCGATGAAGACTGTTTTCGCGGGCAAAGATGATATTCACACGTTCATCTTTGATGAGATCGACACCGGCATCAGCGGACAGACGGCATGGAAGGTGGCAGGAAAACTGGGACGGCTGGCTGGGAATCATCAGATCATCTGCATCACACATCTTCCGCAGATCGCATCGATGGAGGACTGCCACTTCCTCATCCGCAAGGACACCGAAAACGGGAGAACCTATACGCATATCACGCGCCTTTCGGAAGAGGAAAGCACGGAGGAACTGGGACGGCTCCTCGGCGGAATGAAGGTCACGAAGGCAGTGCTGGAGAATGCCTCGGAGATGAAGCGCGAGGCGAAGGAAGCAAAGAAGATGTGATACAGCAAAACCGCATTCGCGGATTTTGCCTCAGCGGGGTGTAAGTTTGAAAGTCCTGCCGATGCAGGACTTTCAAACTGCAGCATCGGTGCTGAAGCACCGGCTGCCGCATTCGGCAAAACCGCATCCGCGGTTGAAGGGCTGGAAACGAATTATCATCTTATGCATTCGGATGAGCTCCCGGAGCTCGACCTTTACATGGATCAGGTGGTAACATATCTCTGGGATCAGATCGGAGGACTTACCAGACGGCCGGGGGAAGATAAAATCCTCACAAAGACGATGATCAATAATTACACGAAGGCAGGTCTCCTGAATCCGCCGGACAAGAAGAAATACAACAATGATCATCTGGTCTCCCTCATCTATATTTACATGTTCAAGAATTTCCTGTCGATCAGTGACGTAAAGGCGGTACTGGACCCTGTCCGGGAGGCATGCTTCACGGAGGAAGAGAGGGAAGGAAAGGCTCCGAAAAAGGGTGAAGAGGAGAAAAAGGCCCCCCTCGAGTTCACAAAGGTCTATGATGTTATCCGCGGCAGCCTGAGCCGCGGGAAGAAAGAACTTGAGAAGAACATCTCGGAGGAAATTGATTCAGCAGCGGAAACCTTTGAGGATGCAGACACGTCTCTGCGTCCGATGCTTCAGCAGTTTGCGGCAGTCTGCCGCATTTCGGCGGATATCTATATGAAAAAGCTGTTCCTGGAGCGGCTCATTGACGCATCCTCGGATTCTGACAGCACAACAGACAACTGATTTTAAGTGAGAAAGGAACAAGTATGGGACTTATCAGCGCAACAGCGGCAGCNAAAGGCCGCAGGCTCTTTGGATCCGGAAACCACGGAGACGATGCGATTATTTCGAACGGATCGGTCATAGCCGTTGCGGACGGCCAGTGCATGCTTATCGTCGAACAGGGCAAGGTCGTCGAGCTCTGCGCGGAGCCCGGTGAGTTCGTGTGGGACTCCTCAACTGAGCCGAGCATTTTCACCGGTTCTCTTTCGGACAGTGTCTGCGAAACATTCAAGAACATTGGGAAAAGAATTTCCTTCGGCGGAACCGCGGCAAAGGATCAGCGCGTCTATTACATCAACACGAGGGAAATCACGGGCTGCCGGTACGGTACGGCAAGTCCTGTTCCTTTCCGTGTTGTCGACAGGAATATCGGACTCGATGTCGA
This sequence comes from uncultured Lachnospiraceae bacterium, assembly GCA_900317475.1. Lineage (GTDB taxonomy): Bacteria > Bacillota > Clostridia > Lachnospirales > Lachnospiraceae > CAG-791. Next base: position 40,702 of record ONGY01000022.1, read on the forward strand.
TATTTCTGTCCGCTGCTTCGGTGAGTACTCGTTCAGGATCACGGATCCGATTCTCTTCTATACCAATGTAGCGGCCAATGTCGCGGATGCATACAGAAGAGACGAGATCGACGGCCAGCTGAAAACCGAGCTTCTCACTGCACTTCAGCCGGCATTCGCAAAGATTTCCGCGATGGGAATCCGTTATTCGGAGGTCCCGGCACACACGGCAGAAGTTGCAGATGCACTGAATGAACAGCTCTCGAAGAAGTGGAAGGAACTTCGCGGCATCGAGATCGTCTCCTTCGGCGTGAGCAGCATCACGGCGTCGGAAGAAGACGAGAAGATGATCAAGGATATGCAGAAGAGCGGCGCGCTGCGCGACCCTTCGATGGCGGCGGCCACCCTTGCCGCGGCGCAGGCCGATGCTATGCGTTCGGCCGCGTCCAACAAGAACGGCGCTGCGATGGGCTTCATGGGGCTTAACATGGCCGGACAGGCCGGCGGAGCAAATCTCGGACAACTGTACGGTATGGCCGCGCAGAACGGCCAGGGCGCGCAGAACTCCGGAGCGCAGGCGGCACCGCAGAGCGGGGCATCTTCGCAGGGCGGCGCAATCGCCCATAAAAAGTTCTGCACAAACTGCGGAACTCCGTACGATGCGGACAACCCGCCCCGTTTCTGCCCGAACTGCGGCAGCAAGATAGAGCAATAACGAATCAATCGTTCCGCCTGCGTTTTCCAATTGGTGAAAATAAGACAGAAAATCATCAGACAGGAAAAAGAACAAAGGCAGCCATGGAAATAAGGCGGGAAGAAGAATTCGGCAATAGAAGGTATATTATCAGCCCGGCTGATGCTATTCTGCAGCCGGGGTTTTTTACGCCCTCATGGAAAGGTGTTTTCGTACAAGATGAGCATTTATGATTCCCTGAATAAAGAGCAGCAGTCGGCTGTGTTTCATACGGAGGGCCCGGTTCTGATCCTCGCGGGAGCCGGTTCCGGCAAGACCCGCGTCATCACGCACCGCATCGCTTATCTCATCCAGGAATGCAATGTGAATCCCTGGAATATCCTCGCAATTACATTCACGAACAAGGCAGCCGGCGAGATGAGGGAAAGAGTCGATAAAATCGTGGGTTTTGGCGCGGACAGCGTGTGGGTCTCGACGTTCCATTCGATGTGTGTGCGGATCCTGCGCCGGCATATTGATGCAATCGGATACGGGACCGGCTTCACGATTTATGACACGGACGATTCGAAGACACTGATGAAACAGGTCATGAAGACACTGAACATCAATTCGAAGGACATTCGCGAGAAAGCAATTCTGTCGGCCATTTCGCGTGCGAAGAATCAGCTCATCACGCCCGAGCAGTTTAAAAAGACGCACAGAATGAGCTGGGAAGACCGCGTGAGCGGCGATGCGTATGAGGAATATCAGAAGGAGCTGAAGAGCAACAACGCACTTGATTTCGACGATCTTCTCATGAAGACCGTAGAGCTTTTCCGCACGCATCCGGAGGTCCTCGAGAATTATCAGGAGCGCTTCCACTATATCTGTGTGGATGAGTACCAGGATACGAACAAGGCACAGTTCGAGCTCGTCCGGCTGCTTGCCGCAAAGTACCGCAATCTGTGCGTGGTCGGCGACGATGACCAGTCCATCTATCGTTTCCGCGGAGCGGACATCCGGAACATCCTCGATTTTGAGAAGGAATATCCGGATACGTTTGTCGTAAAACTGGAGCAGAATTACCGCTCGACCCAGAACATTCTGGATGCGGCGAATGCGGTTATCAAAAATAATGTGAACCGCCGCGACAAAGCTCTCTGGACGGATGCGGGAGCGGGTGCAAAGGTCCACTTCCGCCAGCTCGACAATTCTCTCGACGAGGCAGCCTTCATCGCGGATGATATCCGCACCAGAATACAGGAGGATCCGAAGCTTTCGTACCGTGATTTTGCCGTTCTGTACCGGACCAATGCACAGTCCCGTGCGCTTGAGGAGCGGTTTGTCATGGAGTCGCTTCCCTACAACGTGGTCGGCGGCGTGAATTTCTATTCGCGGAAGGAGATCAAGGATCTGCTGGCTTATCTCAAGACCATCGACAACGGTGCCGATGACCTTGCCTGCAGCCGTATTCTCAATGTCCCGAAACGCGGCATCGGACGGACTACCCAGGACCGCGTGGCAGACTATGCTTCAGAGACAGGCATCAGTTTTTACGAGGCCCTCACCCATGCGGGTGACATCCATTCGATTTCAAAATCAGCGGCGTCAAAACTGATTTCTTTCGTGAACCTCATCAATACCTTCCGGAATTTTGTAAAGGAAAACGAGGACAGCACCTCGCTGGTCTCCGATCTTCTGAAAAAGGTTGTTCTGGATACCGGTATGGATGCGGAAATCCGGGAGGCGGATGAGGACGAGGCGGAGGACCGGCTTTCCAACATTGATGAACTCGTGACAAAGGCTGTCACCTACGAAGAGAATGCCGGAAATGAAATCGATGACGGGACTAAGACAAGTGGTATTCCGACGCTGGAAGGGTTCCTCGGGGAAGTGGCTCTTGTCGCCGACATCGATAATGTCGGTGAGGACGACAACCGCGTCCTTTTGATGACGCTGCACTCGGCAAAGGGTCTTGAATTTCCTGTTGTCTACCTCTCCGGCATGGAGGACGGCGTCTTCCCGGGGCAGATGTCCATTGATTCGGGGGATGAGGACGACATGGAAGAGGAGAGAAGGCTTGCTTACGTCGGCATCACGCGCGCAAAGAAGGAGCTTATCATCACCTGTGCAAAGAGCCGCATGCTGCGGGGGGAGACAAAGTATAATCCGGTGAGCCGATTTGTCCGGGAAATACCGGAAAATCTCCTGGATCAGAAGCCGGTCCGCTACGGAGCAATTTTTGACGAAGATGAGGACGATGACGAAGACAGTGAATACGGATATGGCCGCGGAAAATCTCCGTTCGATTCCTATGACTCCGGCTCCGGGGACAGCGGCGGTTACGGAAGTTTTGAGGATTATGCGAACAGTATCCGGACGGGCCGCACTTATGTGACGTATGGAAATGTGGGAAGAGGTTCGGTGCAGAAAAGTTCTGCGCGCGGAAACGGATCCGGGCGAAGAGAACTCGGGTCGGATAAGACCTCTCATATACAGTCCGGCAGCGGAAGTGCCCTTCCGCCGGGACGCCCGAAAGCGGTTCTCAGGAAGCCGCATACGGATGACAGCCGCAGGCCCTATATTGCAAAGACGTCCTCCCTCAGCAGCCTTCAGAAAGGTGCGCCGGGGCTCACCGACATTGACTATGGGGAAGGCGACCGGGTCCGCCATGTAAAGTTCGGCGAGGGTACGGTGACAAAGATCGAGAAGACGCCGAGAGACTACAAAGTAACCGTGAATTTTGATGATTATGGACAGAAAGTAATGTATGCGGGTTTTGCGCGTCTGGAAAAGGTGGTAGAATAATCAGGAATTCCGAGAAGCGTCTCAGAGCCGGGAGCCTGTCGATGGAATGAGGAGAAAAGTCTTCATCCCTGCGAGTGCACCGGGAAAGGATTCTGTATTATGAATGAGCGAATGGAGGAGTGGCTTGCCATGAGTAAACTGAATGAACTGATTGACAGAAAAGATGGGAAGAAATCGAATCCGCTGGTCATTTTCCTCGCTATCTTCGGTGCCATTTCACTGGGCTGCGTCATCGCATATGCCATCTATCGCTTCATGACCCCGGATTATTTCGAGGATTATGATGACGAATTTGACGATGACTATGAGGATGAGGACGAAGAGGAACAGGAGGCAGTCCGCGAAGCGGTAAAGAAGGAAAAGGAAGACACCGCGGAAAAGTGAGAGGGCCTTCAGGGCAATTAACTGTCAGCAGGGACGATCCGTTTGCGGACCGTCCCTTTTTAATAGGGTGCCGCATTCGTCAAAACCGCATTCGCGGGTTTTGACGCAGCAGCGAGGTGTTCGATGAAAAAAGGGAAAATTGTAACCGGAACCGTGGAGGAGATCCGTTTTCCGGACAAGGGAACTGTTCACACGGAAGAGGGAACGGTTACGGTAAAGGGCGTTCTTCCCGGTGAGAAAATCGAGGCACGTGTGACGAAAAAACACGGGCAGGGCCGCGCAGAGGCCGCTCTTACCCGGGTGCTGGAGAAGTCTCCCATCGAGTGTGAGCCCCCGTGCGCGGATTTCGGGCGCTGCGGCGGCTGTACATTTATGAATCTGCCCTATGAGGAAACTCTGAAACTGAAAGCCTCAATGGTAAAAAAGCTCCTCGACAGTGCCTGCCAGAATGCATCGGGATGGGGGCTTACCGGGGGACCGGATTTTGAAGGCATCCGGCCGTCACCGGAGCCCTTTGAATACCGCAATAAAATGGAGTTTACATTCGGCGATGAGTACAAGGATGGCCCGCTGTCGGTCGGACAGCACCGCAAGGGCGGGTTCTATGATATCCTGACGGTGGAAAACTGCCGGATTGTCGATGCGGATTTCCGTGCGGTTCTCACGGCAACAAGGGATTTTTATGCGCCTTACTATGCAGAAGGGAAAATCAGCTATTATCACCGCATGCGCCATGAAGGGTATCTCCGCCATCTCCTCATCCGAAAAGCAGCGAAGACGGGAGAGATACTCATCGACATTGTGACTTCTACGCAGGAAGAGCATGAGGATTTGCTGCACGCCTGGGCGCAGAAACTCCTATCGCTGCCATTGTCAGGAACAATCCGCGGGATTCTGCACACGAAGAATGATTCACCGGCAGACGCGGTGAAGAATGAGGGAACAGAGATACTCTTCGGGAAGGAGGAATTCACAGAGGAACTTCTGGGGCTTTCTTTCCGCATAACACCGTTCTCCTTCTTTCAGACGAACAGCCGCGGGGCAGAGGTCCTGTATCGGACGGTAAAGGAGTATCTGCAGGGGCTCATGGTCAGCGCGGACGGCTCCTCAGGAAAGCCGGTTGTATTCGATCTTTACACCGGGACCGGGACGATCGCACAGCTTGTGGCGCCTGCTGCAAAGAAAGTGATCGGCGTTGAGATTGTGGAAGAAGCAGTGGAGGCTGCAAGGGAAAACGCGGAACGAAACGGCCTTACAAATTGTGAATTCATTGCGGGTGATGTGCTGAAGAAGATCGATGAAATAGAGGAGCGGCCGGATGTTATTATCCTCGATCCGCCGCGCGACGGAATCCATCCAAAGGCACTGCCCAAAATTCTCGCATATAAAGTGCCCTATATCCTCTATATTTCCTGCAAGCCGACGAGCCTGTCGCGGGACATCGCGGGTTTTGCATCCTCCGGATACAGGCCTTTGAAGGCGGTCTGTGTGGACATGTTTCCCTGGACATCGTCGGTAGAGAC